>NZ_AYJW01000029.1 GCF_000497205.1 Saccharopolyspora rectivirgula DSM 43747 | reverse complement strand
CCCCACCCCCGCTGCTTCGGCGATCTCGTCCACGGTCGTCTTCTCGAACCCCTGCTCGACGAAGAGGTTCATGGCGGCCAGCGCCAACGCGCTGCGCACCTCGCGCCGTCCGCGGACAGTGCGACCAGAGCGGTGCTTCGAAGAGGGAGCAGCAGCCTCTGACATGGCGGGAATATAGCACTCACAGCATTGCTAGTGGCACTGAGTGCCGTTACCATAGCGGCGATTTGGCAGGAGTTCATCCCAATGCCGCATCGGCACACCTCCTGCCCAGATCTCTGAGCCACGACCACATATCCAGCATTCCGCTGGCAGCAAGGAGGCATCCGGTGGATCCGAGCTTCGACACCTACAAGCTGGCCGAGGAACACGAGGCTCTCCGGGAG
This sequence comes from Saccharopolyspora rectivirgula DSM 43747, assembly GCF_000497205.1. Taxonomy (GTDB): domain Bacteria; phylum Actinomycetota; class Actinomycetes; order Mycobacteriales; family Pseudonocardiaceae; genus Saccharopolyspora; species Saccharopolyspora rectivirgula. The sequence goes on along the minus strand of NZ_AYJW01000029.1, from coordinate 49,743 downwards.
TCCGTGCGCGCACTGGCCGAAAAGGAAATCGCTCCGCACGCTGCAGAGGTCGACGAGCAGGAGCGCTACCCCCAGGAAGCCCTGGAAGCGCTGGCCAAAGCCGGGTTCGCCGCGGTCCACGTGCCCGAGGCCTACGGTGGCCAGGGCGCCGACTCGGTGGCCACGTGCATCGTCATCGAAGAGGTCGCCCGGGTCTGCGCCTCCTCTTCGCTGATCCCAGCGGTCAACAAACTCGGCACCATGCCGATCCTGCTCTCCGGCTCGGAAGAGCTGAAGAAGGCCGTGCTGCCGTCGATCGCCTCCGGTGAGGTGACGGCCTCCTACGCCCTGTCCGAGCGGGAAGCCGGTTCGGACGCCGCCTCCATGAAGACCCGAGCCCACCTCGACGGCGACCACTGGGTGCTCAACGGCAGCAAGTGCTGGATCACCAACGGCGGTGTGTCGAAGTGGTACACCGTCATGGCCGTCACCGACCCGGACAAGGGGGCCAACGGCATCAGCGCTTTCGTCGTGCACGCCGACGACCCCGGTTTCGTGGTGGGCCCGAAGGAGAAGAAGCTCGGCATCAAGGGCTCCCCCACCGCCGAGCTGTACTTCGAGAACTGCACCATCCCGGCGGACCGGATCATCGGTGAACCGGGGACCGGCTTCAAGACCGCGCTGCGCACCCTGGACCACACCCGCCCCACCATCGGTGCCCAGGCGGTCGGCATCGCCCAGGGCGCCCTGGACGCCGCCCGGGCCTACGTCAAGGAGCGCAAGCAGTTCGGCCGCGCCATCGCCGACTTCCAGGGTGTCCAGTTCATGCTGGCCGACATGGCGATGAAGACCGAAGCAGCGCGGCAGATGGTGTACGTGGCCGCGGCTCGGGCCGAGCGCGGTGAACCGAACCTCGGGTTCATCTCCTCGGCGGCAAAGTGCTTCGCCTCCGACGTCGCGATGGAGGTCACCACCAATGCCGTCCAGCTGTTCGGCGGCGCCGGCTACACCCGGGACTTCCCGGTGGAGCGGATGATGCGGGACGCCAAGATCACCCAGATCTACGAGGGCACGAACCAGATCCAGCGCATGGTCATGGCTCGTTCCCTGCTTCGGGACTGAGGCTGCTGCGGGTGGCAGCGCGCCAGCCGGGTGCTGCCACCCGCCTTCCCCACCGAACGGTGCGGTGCGCACCGCCCCGCACCCCTCTCCCCGCCAGCGCTGCGCACCGGTGGCCGTGGCCGAGCAGCCCCGCACCGGGATGACTGCCGCACCGGCAACCACCACAATGGCGGAAAGCGCAGGTCCCGGTGCACCGCACCGGTGACCGGAACGAGCGGGAGTCCCTCATGAACGCCGCGCAGAGCTTCTTCGCCTTCCTCGCCAGGTTGTGCGTGGGCATCGTGCTGATCGCCCACGGCTGGCAGAAGGTCTTCGTCCACGGCATCGACGGCACGACCCAGAACATGGCAGGCATGGGTGTGCCGCTTCCGCAACTCGCCGCCTGGTACAGCTCCATGGTGGAGCTGGTGGGCGGGATCCTCCTGGTGGTGGGCCTGTTGCTGCCCGTGGTCGGGCTGTTGATCGCCGTCGACATGGTCGGCGCCCTGGTTCTGGTGCACTTCCCGCACGGCCTGTTCTTGCCGAACGGCTTCGAGTTCGTGCTGGTCCTCGGAGCGGCCGGTCTCGCGCTCGGCTTCAACGGCGGCACCTGGTCAGTGGATCACGCCCTCTTCCGACGGCGCCGGAAGAACGAGCGCACCGAACGGCCCCCGGCCACGGGGTTCTGACTATTCACGCGCTCGCCCCCCCGAGGCCAGGTAGTTGCCGGACTCCGCGTACAGGCTGGTCACCAGCCACGCTCCAACACCGATGTCATCGCTGACCCCCAACAGCGGCAACAGGTCCGGGATGAAGTCGAGCGGCCAAACCAAGTAGATCAGCGCGATCACCCACAGGACCGCCTGGTACCGCCGCAGCACCGGGTTGGTTCCGCGCAAGGTGTCGACGAACATCCGCGGCACGGCCCGAACCCGTTGCAGCGGCCCGAAGTTCTCTTGGCGGTGCACTTCGGCGACTGCCTTGACCGGCGCCAACCGGCGGCGGACCGTTGCCACCACCCCGGCCACGACCGTCCCCGCCCCGGCGGCGATGAAGGCGAACGGCAGCAGCCATCCTCCCGCGCCATCCCCTCCCACGGTGAATGCCAGCACCACCCCGACGAGGGCGAGCGATCCACCAACAGCTGCCAGCAAAAGATCCTCCCGATGCAGGTTCCCCGATCAGGTTGCCATGGGCAATCGAGCGCCCGCTGCCCGGCGGGAACACCTGATTCGTGGCACGGTCAGCTCAGTCGCCTGACAGCTGGGAGGGGACGCTTTGGTCGAAACCGGGTCTCGTTCTCGAAGTTCTTCCCTCGCCCGCGCGAGCAGTGCCATGGCGCTCGGCACCGCGGTCAGCCGGGTCAGCGGTTTGCTGGCGAAAGTGCTGCTGGTCGCCGTCCTGGGCCTGGGAGTGGTGAACGACTCCTACACGGTGGCCAACACCTTGCCCACCGTGGTCAACGAGCTCCTGCTGGGCGGTGTGCTGACCAGCATCGCGGTTCCGCTACTGGTACGCGCCCGAGAACGCGGAGAGCACGAGGGCGAGGCGTACGCCCAGTGGATGGTGACCATGGCGGTCGTGCTGCTGGCGGCGGCGACCGTGTTGGCCGTGCTGGCGGCTCCGCTGCTCACGCACCTCTACTTGGGTGCGGACACGCGCGCGAACGCCGAACTGACCACGGCGTTCGCCTACCTGCTGCTGCCCGGGATCATCTGCTACGGGCTCTCGGCACTGCTGCAGGCGATCTTGAACGTGCGCGGCGTCTTCGGCATCCCGGCGTGGGCGCCGGTGGTGAACAACGTCATGGTGATCGCCACGGTCATCTGCTACGCGCTGATGCCGGGCGAGATCTCGACCGACCCGGTCCGGATGGGCGAGCCGAAGCTGCTGGTGCTGGGGCTGGGAACCGCCTCGGGCATTGCCGTGCAGAGCCTGGTGATGGCGGTTTCCCTGCGTCGCAGCGGTTTCCGGTTCCGCTGGCGGTGGGGCTGGGACCGGCGGTTGAGCGAGTTCGGTTCCCTCGCCTTCTGGGTCCTGATGTACACCGTGGTCAGCCAGGTCGGCATGGTGGTGATCACGCGGGTGTGCGGGCAGGGCAGTCCCGGGAGCGTGGCGACCTTCAACTACGCCTGGCTGCTGTCCCAAGTCCCCTACGGCGTGCTCGGTGTTTCCCTGCTGACCGCGCTGATGCCCAGGATCAGCCGTGCGGCGGCGAACCGGGAGGTCGGCGAGTTCGTCTCCGACTTGGGGTTGGGGGTGCGCCTCACCGCGATCCTGCTGATGCCGGTGAGCGCTGTGATGATCGTGGCCGGCAGTTCCATCGGAGTGGCGTTCTTCTCCATCGGTGCCAGCGGGGTGGCTGCCGGGGACCGGCTCGGGATGACGCTGGCCGCGCTGGCGATCGGGATCGTCCCGTTCGCGATCACCATGCTGCAGTTGCGCGCGTTCTACGCGATGCACGATTCGCGCACTCCCACCTGGATCAACGTGGTGATGGTCGCGGTCCGCAGCGTGCTGTGCTACGCGGCGCTCGCCCTGCTGCCGCCGGAGCACGTGGTGATCGGAGTGGCTTTGGCGATGTCGTTGAGCTTCGTCATCGGCGCGGTGCTGGGCCAGCTGTGGCTTCGCCTCCGCATCGGTCACCTGCAGACTTGGCGCACCGCAGCGGGCATCGCGCGCACGGTTTTCGCCTCGGCTGTCGGTTGCGGGTGCTCTGCTGCGGCCGTGGCGCTGCTGCACCGGGTTCTTCCTCCGCTCTCCCCGGTGCCCGACGCCTGGCTGGGCTTGGTGGTGCACGCGGTGGTGGTGCTCGCGGTGACCTTGGGAGTGCTGGCCTTGCTCCGGGCACCGGAGTTGAGCCCGGCCGTGGAGCGGCTGCGCCGGTTGGCGCGCCGCGGTTGATCGGCTGCTATTTGCGCTGCCGCAGCGGCTGCCTGGTGCGCTCCTTGCGCAGCGCGGGCAGTTCCGGGAGTTCCGGCAGCGGTTCGAGCGGCTCTCCGATCGCCCATTCCAGCAGCAGGTCGGCCAGTTTCGGATTGCGGGCCAGCACGGGACCGTGCATGTAGGTGCACACCACGTGCCCGGCCACCGCACCTTCGGCTTCTGCTACGCCGTTGCCGATGCCGCGCAGCACTCTTCCCAGGGGCTGGGTGCTGCCGCCGAGCCTGGTTCGTCCCAGGTGGTTCTCGAATCCGGTCAGCATTCCCACGTCGCCGAGGGTGCACTGGGTGCTGACCTCGCCGATGGCGCGCTTGCTGCCGGGTTCGGTGACGGCGTCCACCAGCTCCAGGCCGGAGCGCTCCGCCCCGTCTCCGGTGGTGAACTTGGTGCCCAGGATCTGCAGGCCGCCGCAGATGGCCAGGATCGGCACACCGCGCTGGGCTGCGCGCTTCAGCCCCGGCCCTCGGCTGAGGAAGCGGACGGCGGCTATCTGGGCCACGTCTTCCCCGCCACCGAGGACGTAGAGGTCGCAGCTTTCCGGAACCGAGTCCGCCGAGGACAGCACGGTGATGGTTTCGCTGGGGATGCCGCGCCACTTCATGCGCTGCGCGAGCACTTGCACGTTGCCCCGGTCTCCGTAGGTGCCGAGCAGGTCCGGCAGCAGCAGTGCGATGCGGACGGCTTCCGTGGTCATTTCTGGTCCCTCCCGGCGAACAGGTCGCGGAAAGCTGTGTAGTTGGCGATCACGTCCGGTTCCCCGGCTGGAAGCAGGCGCAGCGCTTCTTCGACGCTGGGGGCCACTTGGCAGGGCACTTCCTCGTAGCGGAGCCGGATCGCGAGGTCCAGCGCCCGATCACCGGTGACCAGCACGTGGCGATCGCGCAGGACGGAGAAGTCGATGTCCCACAACCAGGAAACGTCGTAGCCGTCGGCTTCCCGGCTGTTGACCACCAGGACGAGCGGTTTCCCGTTGTGGGCCACCAAGTCGAGCATTTCCAGCCAGCTGGCGGGGTTCTTCGCCAGCAGCAGCCGCACCTGGCGGCCGTCGAGCCGGATGGTGCTGTACCGTCCGCTGGCCTGTTCGAGGGTGCGGATCCGCCGCAGGGCGGCTTCCCCTTCGCAACCGAGGTGCAGCGCAGCGGCCAGGGCGAAGGTTGCGTTCACCCGGTTGACGTGGCCGGGCAACCGGAGCGGCAGTTCGTGCGACACGCCGTACGGGTCGATCACCCCGGTCGGGGTGACGATCCAATCGGCCGGTGGCCGGTGCAGACCGCAGGAGCACTTCCAGTCGTCTTCGAGGTCGGAGAGGAAAACGCCGCACCGGGGGCAGTTCTGGGCGTCTTCTTTCCAGCGCACCCCGCCGGAGACCCAGGTGACCGAGGGGTGGTCCACCGCTGCGGCAACGATGTTGGGGTCGTCCCGGTTGGCGATGACGTGGGTCTGGGGAGCTTGCTGCAGGGCTCGACGCAGACTTGCCTGCACCGTGCGGATCTCGCCGACCCGGTCGAGCTGGTCGCGGCTGAGGTTGAGCAGAACGATCACCGCTGGCTGCAGCTGTTCGGTCGCCTGGGCCAGGTGCAGCTCGTCCACTTCGAGGGCGGCGAAGGGGGCGTCGAGCTGACTGATCAGTGCGGTGGCATGCCCGTCGAGCATGTTGGCGCCGGTCGCGTTGGTCACCGTGGCGGCGTTGGAGCGAAGGGCTTCCGCGATCATTTGCGTGGTGGTCGTCTTGCCGTTGGTCCCGGTGACCATCACGATGCTGCGGCCGGTGGCCAGCTGAGCGAGCAGCCGGGGCTGCAGCGCCATGGCGATGCGGCCACCGATCATCCCTCCGCTGCCCAGCCCGAGGCGGCGGGACATCGAGGTGGCCAGTCGCGCGACCCGTACCGCCAGGCTGCTGCGAAGATCGAGCCGGGGTGGACGTTCGTGCTCCGGAATCGACGGTGCGGGAACGGCTTTCCACTGCTGACCGGTTTCCTGATTTCCGGTAGTGACGCGATTGCCAGCGTTCTCGATGCTCCGCCTGGTCTCGGCCATGCGTCTCCTCCCCCCTTGCGTGCATTGCGCGGATGCGCTGATGCACACCGGGCGCAGCTCGGTCGCTGATTTTCGCGAACCGGTTGCTTTCGCCCGTCGTGTTCCAAGTGTGGAGGCAGATTCCCGATGCAGCGCGCTGATCTGAACCGGCGCATTCGGCGAAAAACATCACAGATCACCGGGGGTCAGCTCGCGTCCGGGGACTTGTGGAAAGATTTCACCGGCGTGGAGCGGGAATTCTTCCGTCCTGGTCGGGCGTCGCCCTGTGGAACCCATCCGCTGCCCCGATTTCCACATTCGCAGGGCGAGGACGACGCCCTCTTGGCACAGTTGTTCACTCGAAAAGTGAACAACTCACTCGAACAGGCAGGCGTCTTTACAATTCGTGACATCTCCCACGAGAGCGTCGCGGGTGAAAGTGATTTGTTCTGATCAGCTTTTTCGCGCTCAACAGCCAGATTGACGGGCAGTTACAACATCCTCTTTTGGAAAAATTTCATCCGGTCGAGTTTATCGTGTCAATACAGACAGCGATCACTATTCGTCGGATTACGGTGGAAGCAATCCCGATGGTCCTTCTGCCTCGGAGACCCGAAGGGAGCTCGCCATGATCCAAGCGCTGCTGTTCATCCTGCTGACCGCCGTGCTTCTCGTCGGAATCCTGTGGACGGCGTGGGACGTCCGCGACGAGCTGCGCCGCGACCGGATCAGGTGGTCGAGTCCGCGCCGCTGAGCGCGCAGGACGGGCACAGCGGCGCTGCGAGCGGAAGACTTCCTCTCGCGGGAAATCCGCGCAACGCCAACCGCGCGCCAGTCATCAGCTTCTCAATCCACTGAGGACGCGAAAGCTGGTGCGGCAATCAGCCGCACCAGCTCGAAACCCGGACTCAGTCAGCCTGCGGATCGTCTTCAGACCTGCCTTGGCGCCAGTACCCCATGAACGTCACCGCGTCCCGGGACCAGCCGCGCTCGGAAACCAGGTGGCGGCGAACGCCGGTGACCATGTTCGCTTCCCCAGCGACCCAGGCGTACCAGTCCGCGCCGCTGAGGTCCGCTGCGCGCACCGCCTTCTCCACAGCGGTTCCCGGAGCGCCTTCTCGCGGCAGCCAGTGCAGCTCGACATCGGCGGCGCTGGGCAGCGGCAGCGCGTCGTCCTCCTCGGGAATTTCCGCGAAGACCTTGGCGTGCACTCCCACCGGCAGTTCCCGCAGGATCGCACCGATGGCCGGCAGCGCTGTCTCGTCCCCCACCAGCAGAGTTCGGCCCTGCAGAGCGTCCATCCGGTACTCAACGCCGGAAAGCCTGCTCCCGTGCGGATATTCGGCGTTGGGCGCGTAGATCAGCAAGCGGTCACCCGGCACGGCGCGCATCGCGAACGAAGCACCGGGCCCCTCGCCGTGCAGCACGAAGTCGACGTCCAACTGCTCTTGGCGCGGCCGGAACGCGCTGACCGTGTAAGTGCGCAACCTCGGTCGCAGATGGACGGGGAGCTCCCGCATCGCCCGCAGCGGACGCGGCCCTGACGGCACCACCACTTCGCTCTGCCCCTCGGCGGGGAAGACCAACTTGATGCGCTGGTCCAGGCCACCACTGGTCATGTGCTCGAGTTCCGGACCGGCGAAGGTCAAGCGGACCATGTTGGGGCTGAGCCGGGACGCGGCCACCACCTCGACGTCGAAGAGCCGGAAGGCTTCGACCGCGGTGGCTGGGTAGGTAGTGATGGTCATACTGGCTCCCACTGCGTTGTGCTTGCCCGCTCGATGCTCCGGCCGGATGAAGTTAAACCGAGGCTAACCTAACTCCTCAGCCCATGCCTGGTGATCACGCTCACACTTCGTCCACTGAGGATTAATTTCAGTCAACACTGAAGTAATAAATGTCATTGACATAATTGGCCGAGCGGTTCCCACCAGGAACGAATCAGCCGCTGATCAGCGGACCGCCTGGCGCTGGCGCTGCGGCACCACCGTGTAACGCGGATCCCGCGCCGAATTCCGCCCACCGGAGAAGATGCCGAAGCGCGTGGCAGCCGAACCAGCGCTCAAGCACAGCCCGGCCCCTATCGCCGCCAATCGGCTGCGCCCGCTGAACAACGCGCCGATCGCCCCCGCTGCGGTCAGTGCGCGAGCGACCCGCAGCACCGTGCCCGGCCGACCCTGCTGGTAAACCTCGTCGATCATTCCCGCCCGCCGGTGCAACCGGTGATCCGCCGCGATCTCCAGCGCAGCCCCCGCAACCGCCATCCTCCGGGCCGGAGCGGTCTGCTGCACCGGTGCTCCCAGCAAGCCCACCGCGCCAGCACTGGCCACCGCGCTCCCGGCGAAGAGGAAGGGCAGTTCGCGGTACACCTCGTGCCAACCCGGAACCGCGGTGTCCGAGAGCAGCACCGCGGTGTACGTGGTCATGGCCGGTGCCAGCACCGCGGAAACCCCCGCGCTCAACTTCCCCAGCCGGGGCAACCACCCGGTCACCTCGCTGGCCATTCCCGCACCCGTCAGCGCCGAGAACGGCGCGAGGATCCACGATCCCACGCTCAACGGCGAAGTGGGCTTGAACATCCGGAGCATGTTCAAGAACTTCAGCGGACGACCGAGATCGTGGATCAACGCGACCACGCTCGCCGCAGCGCCCGCCCCCGCTGCGATGCGACCGACCCTGCCCAACGCCGGGCGATTGGTGAGCTCAGCCCCCAGCGCCATCATCGAGGCGCCACCAGCCATACCTCCCAAGTAGAGGTAGAGCGGAACGTCCGGAACCTTCCACACCGGGGGCTTGATCACCTCTCGGCCGTAGTAGGAGCTGAACTGCGCCTCCCCCGCCACCGGGCGCTCGTCCGTCACCGCCGCCTCCCCAAAAAACTGCCGATCACCAAAGCCGCCGCGGTCCCTGCCGCAGCAGCGGCGCACCGCCACATCGAGGGCAGGTCCCTGGTGGTCACCACCGGATCAGGCGGCAACCCGTAGACCTCGGGCTCGTCGAGCAGCAAGAAGAACGCGCCATCACCGCCGACACCGTCCTGCGGATCGTGGCCGTACAACCGGGCGCTGGTGAACCCCTGCTCGTGCAGTTCGTCCACCCGTTGCTGAGCGCGCAGCCGCAATTCATCCAGCGGACCGAACTGGATCGACTTCGTCGGACAGGCCTGGGCGCAAGCCGGCTCCAACCCGGCTCCCAGGCGGTCGTTGCACAGCGTGCACTTGGCCGCCCCACCCGTGTCCGGGCGGACGTCTATCACCCCGTACGGACAGGCCGGGACGCAGTAACCGCAACCGTTGCACACGTCGTCCTGCACCACCACCGTGCCGTGCTCGGTCCGGAACAGCGCCCCGGTGGGGCAGACGTCCAGGCAAGCCGCGTGCGTGCAGTGCTTGCAGACGTCGGAGGACATCAGCCAGCGGGTCTGCGCCTCGTCCGGTGGTCCCATGGCGGGCATGCCGAGTTCTTCCGGCGTTCCCCGCTGTTCGACGAACGCCACGTGCCGCCACGTGGTGGCCCCCAGGTCCTTGGTGTTGTCGTAGGACATCCCGGTGAAGTCCAGTCCGTCCTCGGGCAGCAGGTTCCACTGCTTGCAGGCCACTTCACAGGCCTTGCACCCGATGCAGATGCTGGTGTCGGTGAAGAAGCCGACGCGCTCGGGGTGGTCCGGCGGGTAGCCGGCCTCCCCCGCCGGATCCGCCAGCGGTCCGCTCAACCGGTTCTGCGTCACCGCAGCCCCCCTTCCGTCCAATGCGGACTGTCGAGGTGTTCGGTCCCGGTGAATTCGGTGATCCCCGCGCGCCGGCGGTACTCCTCGACGTACTGCAGGAGCGCGGGTCCTCGCGGTCGCCGGCCCGGCTGGATGTCGCAGGTGCCCGCCTTGCTCTCCATGATGTGCACGTTGGGATCCAGGGACACGTTGATCAGCTCATTGGCCGCGTCCCCAGTGGTGAGCCCGTTCGGCCCCCAGTGCCAAGGCAGTCCGATCTGGTGCACCGTGCGGCCCCCCACCTGCAAGGGCCGCATGCGGTGCGTCACCAGCACCCTGCCTTCGATCGCGCTGCGCGCGGTGATGACCGTGGCCCAATCCATGTGCTTGAGCCCGCGCTCGGCGGCGAGCTCGGGAGACACTTCCAGGAACATCGCCGGAGCGAGTTCGGACAGGTGGTGCAGCCAGCGGCTCATGCCGCCGGCGGTGTGGTGTTCGGTGATCCGGAACGTGGTGAACACGTACGGGAACACCTCGCTCCCCGGTTCGTCCCCACTGGGCTGGTAGCGGTTCTCCGGGCGCGAATGCACCTGTCGGGCCGGGTTCCGCTGCTGCGTGGTGTGGATCCGGTTGCTCACCGGCGATTCCTGCGGCTCGTAGTGCGCCGGCAACGGTCCGTCCACCAGTCCTGCCGGAACGTACAGCCAACCGAGCCCGTCGCTTTGCATGATGAACGGATCCGTCCCGGCCAGCCCGGCCGGACCGGTGGTTCCGGGCGGTGGGGTGTAGTCGGGGCGCCTGTCCCGGTCGAAGTCCGGGATGTCGTGCCCGGTCCACTCCCCTCGCTGCTCGTCCCACCACACGTAGGCCTTGCGCTCGCTCCAGGGGCGCCCGTCGGGCCGTGCCGAAGCCCGGTTGTAGAGGATGCGGCGGTTCGCCGGCCAAGCCCATCCCCATTCGGGGGCGACCCACGACTGCTCGCTGCCGGGCTTGCGCCGCGCGGCTTGGTTGACGCCGTCGGCGTAGACCCCGCAGTAGATCCAGCACCCGCAGCTGGTCGAACCGTCGGCGCGCAGCTGGGTGTAGCTGGCCAGTGGATTGCCGTCCGCGTCGCGACCGTTGATCTCCTGCAGGACCGCCGTGGCGCTGGGCTCCTCCATTTCGCCCTCAGTCGGGTAGTCCCAGGTCAGTTCCAGGATCGGCCGGTCCCGTTCCCGCTGTTCCGGTGTCCGCTGGGCGTCCCGCAGCTTCTCCCGGATCCGTCGGCCCAGGTGGTAGAAGAACCACAGGTCGCTCCGCTGGTCCCCTTGGGGTTCGACCGCTTTGTGCCGCCACTGCAGCAAGCGCTGCGTGTTGGTGAACGTGCCCTCCTTCTCCACGTGCGAAGCCGCGGGCAGGAAGAAGACTTCGGTCGGGATGTTCTCGGTGGACATTTCACCGGTTTCGATCTCCGGCCCGTCCTTCCAGAAGGTCGCGGTTTCGATCAGGTTGAGGTCGCGGACCACCAGCCAGTCCAGATTGGCCAGGCCAAGCCGCTGCTGACGGGCGTTCGTGGTGCCCACGGCCGGGTTCTCCCCGATGACGAAATATCCTTTGACCTTCCCCTCCATCTGGTCGATGACGGTTTGGAAGGTGCCGTGGTCCCCGGTCAGCCGCGGCAGCCAGTCGAAGCAGTAGTCGTTGCTTGCGGTGGCGCTGTCCCCCCACCACGCCTTGAGCAGGCTCACCAGGTAGGAACGGATGTTCCCCCAGTAGCCGACCGCGTCCTCGCTCGGCCGCACGTAGCTCTCCAGGTCCAGGTCGGTGTGCGCGTGCGGCATGGGCAGGTACCCGGGCAGCAGGTTGTACAGGGTGGGGATGTCCGTGGAGCCCTGGATGCTGGCGTGCCCGCGCAGCGCCAAGATTCCTCCGCCGGGCCGGCCGATGTTGCCCAGCAGCAACTGCAGGATCGAGGCCGCTCGGATGTACTGCACCCCCACGGTGTGGTGGGTCCAGCCGACCGCGTAGGCGAACGCCGAAGTCCGCTCCGGGCCGGAGTTGCGCACCAGCGTCTCGGCCACCTGCTGGAACAACTCCCGCGGCACCCCGCAGACCTGCTCCACCATTTCCGGTGTGTACCGGGCGTAGTGGCGCTTGAGGATTTGGAAAACGCAACGCGGGTGCTGCAGCGTGGGATCGGTGTGGGCGGTTCCGCTGTAGCTCGGTCCGCCCGAACCGGCCCGTTCCGGCCGGCTGGTCTCGCGTTCCCGTCCGTGCTCCTTGGAAGGGCTGGTCTCCGCTTCCCGGGGGCGCTGCTGGCCATCGGCGTACTGCCAGCTCGAGGTGTCGTAGCTGGCGGTTTCGGTGTCGAACCCGGAGAAGACGCCGTGCAGGTCCTCGGTGTCGCGGAACTCCTCCCCGACGATCAGCGCCGCGTTGGTGTAGGTGCGCACGTAGTCGAGGAAGTGGGCCTCGTTGGTGAGCACGTAGTTGATCAGTCCACCGAGGAAGGCGATGTCGCTGCCGGCCCGCAGCGGGACGTGCAGATCAGCCAGTGCCGACGTGCGGGTGAAGCGCGGGTCGACGTGGATGACCTTGGCTCCGCGCTGCTTGGCTTCCATCACCCACTGGAAGCCGACCGGGTGCGCCTCGGCCATGTTCGACCCTTGGATGACGATGCAGTCGGCGTTGGCCAAGTCCTGCTGGAAAGTGGTGGCGCCGCCGCGCCCGAAGGAAGTTCCCAGACCGGGAACTGTGGAGGAGTGTCAAATGCGGGCCTGGTTCTCCACTTGGATCGCGCCGAGGGCGGTGTAGAGCTTCTTCATCAAATAGTTTTCCTCGTTGTCGAGGGTCGCTCCGCCCAAACTGGCGATCCCCATGGTGCGCCGCAGCGGGTAGTTCTCCTCGCTCCGCTCCTCCCAGGTGGCGTCCCTGGTGGCTATGACGCGGTCGGCGATCATGTCCAGCGCGGTGTCCAGGTCCAGCTCTTCCCACTCCGTGCCGTACGGACGGCGGTACCGGACCTTGGTTTCGCGCAGCGGGGAGGTGACCAGCTCTCGGCTGGCGGCACCTTTGGGGCACAGCCTGCCCCGGCTGATGGGCGAATCGGGGTCCCCTTCGATCTGGGTGACTTCACCGTCTTTGACGTAGATCCGCTGGCCGCAGCCGACCGCGCAGTACGGGCATATCGACTGGACCACGCGCTCGGCGTCTTCGGTCCGGGCTCTCATCCGGTCGGTCTTGGCCGACCGGGCCGCTTTGCCCCGGCCAAGGTCGTCGTGGCCGGTGAGTTGTCGCAGCACCGGCCAGTTCAGCCACTCGACCATGGGTCCTCCCTCGATCTCGGGTCGGGAGTACCCGGGGTGGGATCAACGCAAACTCCGGTGGCCGGGTTCGCGGTCCGCGGTGGAGCGGGGCAACCAGACCCAGGCCACGAGCGCGGCGAGCAGGATGAGCCCCGCCCCCACCAGGTGGGCCACCTGCAGCCCGTGCATCCAGGCTGCTCTGACGTCGTGCACCAGCTGGAGGCCGTGCTGCCCCAGCGAGGTCGCCACCTGCAGTCCACCGGCGAGCGACTGCTTGGCCAACTGCTGCGCCTGGTCCGGCAGGGCGGCCACCGAACCGGTCAATTGGGCCGCGTAGCTGCTGCCCAGCACGCTGCCGAGGACGGCGACGCCGAGCGAGGCGCCGACTTCCCGGGTGACGTCGTTGGTGGCCGATCCCATGCCGGCTCGTTCCCGCGGCACGTTGGCCATCAGCACGTCGGTCGCGGGGGCCATGGCCACCGACATGCCCAGGGCGGTCACCGCCAGGCCGCCCAGCAGGTGCCAGTACCCGGAGTCCGCGTCCAGGGTGCTCAGCGCGACCATGCCCGCTGCCGAGACCACCATGCCGCCGGCGATGGCGGTGCGCGGGCCGAACTTCCGCACCAGTTCGGGGATCTGCGGGGCGATCAGCACCATCACCACGGTCATCGGCAGCAGGGACAGCGAGGCGTTCAGGGGCGAGTAGCCGAAGATCAGGATCAGCGTCTGGCTCAGCGAGAAGAACACCCCGACCATGGCGAAGAAGACGAGGGTGATGACGACCGCGGAGGCGGAGAACGCGGTGTTGCGGAACAGGGAAACGTCGAGCATCGGTTGTTCCGCCCGGCTCTCCCACAGTGCGAACAGCGCCACCAGCACCAGCCCAGCCGCGGTGAGCACCAGCGTCCGCGGCGCGGTCCAGCCCACGTGCTGGGCTTCGATCAGGGCGTACACCACGAGCGTGATACCGGCGGTGGACAGCAGGGCGCCGGGCAGGTCGATTCCGCCGCCGGTGCTGGTCGCGGTGCTGGTCCGGCTGGGGATGAGCCAGAAACCGGCGAGCACCCCGACGACGACCACCGGCAAGTTGATGGCGAACACCGACTGCCAGGTGGAGATCTCCAGCAGCAGACCGGCGACCACCGGCCCGAGGGCGGTGCCGCCTCCGGAGACCGCGGCCCACAGGCTCACCGCCCGGGTTCGTTCCGCGCTGGTGAAAACGCTGGTCAGGATGGACAGCGTCACCGGCATGATCATCGCTGCGCCCAGGCCGAGCACCGCCCGGGCCGCGATCAGTTCAGCGCTGGAGTCCACCCACAGCCAGACGTACAGGGATGCGGCGCCGAAGAGGATCATGCCGGTTTGCAGCACGAGCTTGCGCCCGTACCGGTCGGCGATGGTGGAGGTGGTGAACAGCAGCCCGGCGAACACCAGGGCGTAGGCGTTGTTGAACCACTGCTGCTGCGCCATCGATGCCTGCAGGTCTCGGGCCAGGTAGGGCAGCGCCACCCCGAGCGAGGTGTTGGCCAGCATGGTCGCCGACAGGGCCAGGCACAGCACGCCCAAGATCCGCCACCGACTCCGGTAGACCCGCAGTGGGATTCCTTCAGCGATGGCTTGTTCTTCCCCCGCGTTTCGGGGCTGCGACAGATCGGCGCGAATGTCAGACCCGGACACCCGGTCGTCCTCCTCCGTGTTGCACTCCGAGTGCCAGGTTATGTCACGACTGACATTTGTCAGTCGTGACGCTGAACACTGTTGACCACGGGAGCTGCGCGGACAAACCTGACGTCATGACGGCCATGGAGGAAAAGCCAGCGCACGGCTCGGCCAGCACCGCACCGACGGACCGGCGCCACCGGCGCACGATGCGGACCAGGGCGGCCATCGAGAAAGCAGCGCTCCGGCTGTTCGCCGAGCAGGGGTTCGCCAACACCACGGTGGAGCAGATCGCCGAAGCGGCCGACATCGCCCCTCGCACCTTCTTCCGCCACTTCCCTTCGAAGGAAGCAGTGCTCTACGGCGACTCGGAAGAGGCCATGGCGCAGTTGCGGCAGCGATTGGCCGCCCGACCAGCCGACGAACACCCGGTTCGCTCGCTCACCGCGGCCATGCTGGAATCGGCTGATCAGCTGGAAGAGCAGCGGGAGCAGTTCCTGCAGCGCGCCGAACTGCTGAACAGCCTCTCTTCGACCGGGAATTACGAACTGCACCTGATGCGCCAGCGGTGGGTGTGCGATCTGACCGAGCTGCTGAGCGAACGTGCGGGCGCCTCCTCGAACCACACCTGCCCCGCCGCTTGGGCCACCGCTCTGCTGGGCTGCTTCGGCGCAGCCATGCACGCTTGGCTGACCAGCGCGGAGGGCACTCCGCTGCGGCGGGTCTTCGCGGATGTGCTCACCGGCCTCACCGGTGCCCTGGAGGAGGCCAACGAGCTGCTGGCCGAGCGAACCGGCGATGTCAGCGGACCGTGATCACCTTCTCGCCGCGGGGGACGAGTTCACCGATGACGGGTGCACCGGGGATCTCGCCGGCCACCAGCAGACCTCCCGAGGTCTGCGCGTCGGCCAGCAGCAGCGCTTCCGCTTCGGAAATCGCCGAGAGGTCGCAGTGCGGTCGCACCCACTCCAGATTGCGCTGGGTGCCCCCGCTGACGTAGCCGTCGCGGAGGGCTTCCCGCGCTCCCTCCAGGTACGGCACCGCGGCGGAGTCCACCACCGCCGAGACTCCGCTGGCGCGGGCCAGTTTGAACAGGTGGCCGAGCAGGCCGAAGCCGGTCACGTCGGTGGCGCAGCGGATGCCGGCGGCGAGAGCATTCGCCGCGGCCTGGGCGTTGAGCGTGGTCATCACCTCGACCGCTTGGGGAAAGGTCTCCCCCGTCGCTTTGTGCCGGGAATTGAGCACGCCGATCCCCAGCGGTTTGGACAGCGACAGCGGAACACCGGGCTGCCCGGCGTCGTTGCGCATCAGCTGTTCCGCCGCGCAGGTCCCGGTCACCGCCATGCCGTACTTCGGTTCCGGGTCGTCCACGCTGTGGCCGCCCGCTATTGGGCAGCCCGCCTGCGCGGCGATGTCGGTGGCCCCTTGCAGCACCTGCTGGACCAGGTCGAGCGGAAGCACGTTCCGGGGCCAGCACAGCAAGTTGATCGCCAGGATCGGAGCGGCCCCCATGGCGTACACATCGGACAGCGCATTGGCGGCGGCGATGCGACCCCAGTCGTAGGCATCGTCCACCACCGGAGTGAAGAAGTCCGCAGTGCTGACGATCGCGGTGCGATCGCTGATCTGCACCACCGCGGCGTCGTCCCCGCTGTCGAGCCCCACCAGCAGCTGCGGGGAGACGTCGCCCAGCAAGCCGGAGACCATGGACTCCAGCTCGTCCGGCGGGATCTTGCAGGCGCATCCACCGCCGTGCGCGTACTGGGTCAGCCGGTGCTTCACTGAGGTGTCGGTCATGCCCCGACGCTAAACCAAGCGATCGGTGTCGTCATTCGGGCGAACGCTGCACCGCACCACCGGTGGTCCCTTGCTAGGGTCGATCAGTGGAGGCGTCAGGGTGCCTGGTGGCCCCCGCGGTCTTCAAAACCGACGTGGCCGAGTACCTCGGTCAGGCGGGTTCGATTCCCGTCCGCCTCCGCTGTTCCGCTCTCCCGGATCGCTGCGCCGCGGGGAGCGTTCCCGCTCGGTCCGGCGTGTTCGGCGGGGACCACTTCCTCGGCGTCCCACCGCCGGATCAGCGGTCGCCGATCTCCTCGATGAACCGCGCAGTGCGGTCGGCCACCACGTCCGGTCGACTCCGCGGCAGCCAGTGCCCGCCGGGAACCCGGTGGACCCGCAAGTCCGGTACCCACCGCTCGACCCCGGTCTGCAGCGCTGGGGTGACGAAGCGGTCCTCGGTGGGCGCGATGACCTGCACCGGGAGGAAAACCCGCCTGGGCACCGGGGCCCGCAGCCGGGAAGGGATGTTGACCCGGTACAGCGCGAGCCCGCGGATCGCGTCCGGAGTCGACGGGATCTCCACTCCTTCACCGCCCATCCTGCTGAGCAGCCAGGGCAGCACCCCGCTGCGCCAGCTCAGCTCGGGAAGCACCGGAAGGCAGAAGAACCACAGGTAGGCCGAGGAGAGCAACTGCCGGCCCAGCTCGCTGAGCCCGCGGGGCGACGGTCGGCGGACCCTGCTGCGCAACCAGTGGCCCGCGTGGTCCAAGCAGGGCCCGGAAATCGACGTCAAGGAAGCGAATTTGCCGTTGAGCCGTTGATCGGAGACGGCTTGCCACGCGGTGATCGCACCCCAATCGTGCGCCAGCAGGTGCACCGGGGCGTACGGGCTGACCGCTTCGGCCACCCGGCCCAAGTCGTCGGCCAGCAGGCCGAGCCGATACGCGTCGGGGTCGGGCGGAGCTGGTGAATCACCGGTGCCGCGCATGTCGTAGACGGCCACCCGGTACCGCTCGCCCAGCCTGGCGGCGACCTCGGTCCACAGTGAGTGGTCATCCGGGTAGCCGTGCACCGCCAGCACCGTCGGCGCTTGCGGCGGACCGGACGTCCGCACCGCGAGCCGAACTCCATCAGCAGCAACGACCCAGCTGCGGCCGGCGACACCGGTGTCGGTCATGCTCGCCAGCCTACAAACGATGTCAACAAGCGTTGTCATCATTATGGCTGGTGGGCAACCGCTCCAGCGCGCCAGTTTCCCCTGAAGGATCTATAGTCCGCCCCATGGCGGACGAACGCCAGCAGATCCCCGGCACCGACCAAGTGCTCAACGCCCCGGAAATAGCGCTGGCCACCGCGCGACTCGGACGTCAACTGGTGAAGCAAGCCGTGCACGCCGCCCAGGACAAAGCACGAGCCGGTGAGATCTCCCCGGACGAGGTCATCGACGAAGCAGCGACCATGCTGCCGAAAACCGCATCGAGCCTGCACCGGGTGCTCAACGCCACCGGGGTGCTGCTGCACACCAACCTCGGCCGCGCCCCGCTCTCCGACGCCGCCGTGCAGGCACTGGCGGAAGCCGCGGGCACCACGGACGTGGAACTGGACCTGCAGACCGGCCAACGCGGCCCGCGCGGAGCCGCTGCCGTGCAGGCGCTGCTGAACGCCGTGCCAACGGCGGAAGCCGCTCACGTGGTCAACAACGGAGCAGCAGCCCTCGCCCTGGTGGCCACCGTGTTCGCGCGCGGCAAGGAGATCGTGCTGGCCCGCGGGGAAATGGTGGAGATCGGGGACCACTTCCGCATCCCCGAACTGCTGGAGGCCACCGGGGCGCGGCTGCGAGAGGTGGGCACCACCAACCGGGTCCACCGGCAGGACTACGAGGCGGTGCTCGGGCCGGACACCGGGTTCATCCTCAAAGTCCACCCGTCCAACTTCGTCGTCCAAGGATTCACCTCGTCGGTTCCCGTCGTCGAACTGGCCCACCTCGGCGTGCCGGTCGTCGCGGACATCGGATCCGGCCTGCTCCAGCCGCATCCGGTCCTGCCGGATGAACCGGACGCGACCACCGCGCTCCGGCAGGGGGCGTCGCTGGTGACGGCCAGCGGGGACAAACTGCTCGGCGGCCCGCAAGCCGGTCTGCTGCTCGGCAAGGCCGATCTCGTCCACCAGCTGCGCCGCCACCCGTTGGCCCGGGCCCTGCGGGTGGACAAGCTCACCCTGGCCGCCCTCGAAGCCACCATCACCGGTCCTCCCACCCCCACCGAGCAAGCGCTGCGCCAGGATCCGAAGACGCTGCTCGCCCGAGCAGAACGACTGGCGCAAGAGCTCAGCGGCGCCGGAATCGCCGCCCGTGCGCAACGCACCGAAGCGACCGTGGGCGGCGGCGGAGCTCCTGGAAAGGTCCTGCCCAGCGCTGCGGTGACCTTGCCGGAGCGCTACGCGCGACCGCTGCGCACCGGACGACCTCCGGTCTTGCCGCGAGTGGAACAAGGCCGGTGCGTTCTCGACCTGGCCGCGCTGCCGGCCGATTCCGACGAAGTGCTGCGACGCGCTGTGCTGGAGGCCCGCAAATGCATGTCATAGCCACCGCTGGGCACGTCGACCACGGGAAGTCCACTCTGATCCGGCAGCTCACCGGCATGGAACCGGACAGGTGGGAGGAAGAACGGCGCCGCGGGCTGACCATCGACCTCGGATTCGCCTGGGCTCGGCTTGACGACGGCTGCGGCCTGGCCTTCGTCGACGTCCCCGGGCACGAGCGGTTCGTGGCCAACATGCTGGCCGGGGTCGGGCCCGCTCCGGCCGTGATGTTCGTGGTGGCCGCCGACGAGGGCTGGAAGGCCCAGTCCGCGGAACACCTGGCCGCGCTCGACGCGCTCGGCGTGCAGCACGGGGTGCTCGTGATCAGCCGCAGCGACCTCGCCGATCCCCGCGCCGCGGAGGACCAGGCGCGAGAGCAGCTCAGCGACACGTCGTTGGACGGCATCCCCTCGGTGGCGGTCAGCGGGAAGACCGGCGACGGGCTGCCCCAGCTGCGCCGCGAACTGGACGCCCTGGCGCACCGCCTTCCGGCCGCCGACCCCACCGCGGACATCCGGCTGTGGGCCGACCGCGTGTTCACCATCCGCGGGGCGGGAACGGTGGTGACCGGGACGCTCACCGCCGGCACGCTCCGCCCCGGACAGCGCCTGCAGGTGAGCCCAGGCGGGAAGGAAGTCACCATCCGGGGGCTGCAGTCGCTCGGCACCCCCCGCGAAGAGGTCCGAGCGGTCGCTCGAGTGGCGGTCAACCTGCGCAACGCCGATCCCGGCGAGCTGCGCCGCGGTCACGCGCTGCTCACCCCGGACCGCTGGATCACCACCGACGTGCTCGACGCGCGGTTGAGCGCGGCGAAAGCGGGCGAACTGCCCACCAAGCTGATGCTGCACATCGGAGCGGCTTCGGTCGATGCCCGCATCCGCCCGCTCGGCAGCGACGCGGTTCGGCTGGCCCTGCGCACCCCGCTCCCCCTGCGCATCGGAGACCGCGCCCTGCTGCGCGATCCCGGCAGCCACCGGATCTTCGGGGGCCTGCTCGTGCTGGACGTGGATCCACCGCCGCTGAAGCGCCGCGGCGCCGCCCGGGCTCGAGCAGCCGAGCTGGCGAACATGGGCGAAACCCCGGACCCGGCGGCAGAAGCGCGCCGGCGCGGCTTGGTCCGCACCGACCGGCTGCGGGCGATGGGAGCCACCCCGCCGGCGGATGCCGGAAGATGGTTGTTCGACGCCGACCACCGCGCCGAACTGGCCGCTCAGCTGACCGACCTGGTCCGCCGCTACCGCCGCGAACACCCCCTGCAACCCGCGATGCCGGTGGAGGCCGCCCGCCAAGCCCTGGGCCTGCCCGAAGCTTCCTTGGTGGCCGAAGTGGCCGCCACCGCTGGAATACCGCTGCAGTCCGGGAAGTTGGGTGATGCTCGTCCGCAATTGCCCGAACGCGTCGCCCGAGCGGTGCGCGCGATCACCCGGCAACTGGCCGAAGAGCCCTTCCAAGCGCCGACGGCGGAAGAGCTCCGCGCGTTGGGTGTGGCGGAGAGAGAACTGGCCGCTGCCGAGCGGGCCGGGGCGCTGCTGCGGATCGCACCGGGCCTGGTGCTGCTACCGGACGCCGAGCAGCGCGCGGTCGAGCGGTTGGCGCAACTCCCCGCCCCTTTCACGCTGAGCCAAGCCCGCAAAGCACTGCGCACCACCCGACGGGTGGCTGTTCCGCTGCTGGAGCACCTCGCCCGGCGCGGCCGCACCGAACGCCTGGACGACGGCACGCACCGCGTTGTTTCCGCTGCTGGGCAGGCGGGAAGTCTGATGACGAACGGCGCACCGGCCCAGGGGCGCCGCTAGCGTGATCGGGCTGCTCGCCAGGGCGAGGAGGGGCCATGCCGCGGAAGATCTGGACGGGTTCTGTCAACTTCGGCCTGGTGACGATCCCGGTCGGGTTGTACGCCGCCACCGAAGACCACACCATCCAATTCCACCAGTACCAGCGCGGCACCACCGATCGCATCCGCTACAAGCGGTTCAACGAGCGGACCGGCCAAGAAGTCGACTTCGAGGACATCGTCAAGGGCCGCGAAGTGGACGGTGTCGTGGTGACCGTCGAGCAGTCGGAGTTGGATGCGATCGCGCCAGGCCGGTCGCGCACCATCGACATCACCACCTTCGTCGACCTCTCCGAGATCGACCCGGTGTTCTTCCAGCGGAGCTATTGGCTGGCGCCGAACAGCAAGAAGCACTCCCGCCCGTACAACCTGCTGCGCCGGGCCATGTACGAGACCAACCAGGCCGGGATCGCCACTTTCGTGTTCCGCGGCAAGCAGTACCTGAGCGCGGTGCGGGCGAGCGAGGAGGCTCTGGCGTTGGACCTGATGCACTTCGCGGACGAAGTGCGGGACCCCACCGAAGTGGTCGGGGACATCAGCAGTTCGGCCGCGGTCAGCGACAAGGAGCTCCAGATGGCCACCACGCTCATCGAGTCGATGAGCGGTGTGTGGGTGCCGGAGCAGTACGAGGACACCTACACCGCCCGGGTGGAGCAGTTGATCGCGGAGAAGGCCGCGGGGAAGCAGCCCGAAGTCGCCGAGGCTCCCCCGCAGCCGACAGAGGTCGTGGACTTGACCGATGTGCTGCAGCGCAGCGTGGAGCAGGCCCGCAAGGGGCGCGGGATGCCCAAGCAGCGCCACCGAGGTGAAGACCTGTCGTCGATGAGCATGGGAGAGCTCGGCAACCGCGCCAGGCAACTGGGCATCAAGGGCCGGTCGAAGATGCGGCGAGCTGAGCTGGAGAAGGCGATCGCGGCCGCCACGCACGGCACGAGCCGCAGGAGGCGGAGCAAGGTCTCCTGAGCACGTGCTGCGCAGCAGCCGCCCCAGCGGGTGCCGGTCTCGCTGCCGCGACGAGCCCGGGGCCGAAGCTGCATCCGGCGCACCCACATGAGCCATCCGATTAGAGGGTAGTCCTAGCCCAGCAGCCGAACGTCCTTTTGGAAGCGGGGAACGCCATGACGGGGAATTTCGATCCCGGAGGTACCGGGCCGAGTCCGTTCGACGAGTTCATGGCCAGGTTCTTCAGCACCGGCGACCAACGTCCGTCCCACCGGGTGGACATCACCCGGCTGATGACGCAGCAAGCCCAGGAGATGCTCGCCAACGCCGTTCGGCTGGCTGCGGACCGGCACACACCCGACCTGGACGCCACGCACTTGTTGTGGGCCGCCACCCAGAACTCCAGCACCCGGTCGATGCTGGAGAGCACCGGGGCCTCTCCCGAGTCCCTGGCCGAGTCCGTGGAGCGGCAGATCCCGTCTTCGACGAACGGAGCCGCCAAACCCCCGACGCTCACCCCGGCTGCGAAGCGCGCCCTACTCGACGCCCACCACGCCGCTCGCACCGTGGGCGCCTCCTACATCAGCCCGGAGCACCTGCTGCTGGCGCTCGCGGCGAACACCGAGTCGGGGGCCGGTTCCACGCTGCTGTCCCACGGGGTCAACATCGACGCCCTCAAGAAGAGCATCAAGCGGCAGCAGCAGTCGGGCAAACCCCCGATGGCCGCCACCCCGACCTTGGACCAGTACGGCCAGGACCTCACGGCCAAGGCCCGGGAAGGGGATCTGGACCCGGTCATCGGGCGGGACGAGGAGATCGAGCAGACCATCGAGATCCTGGCTCGGCGGACCAAGAACAACCCGGTGCTCGTCGGTGAGGCCGGAGTCGGGAAGACCGCGATCGTGGAGGGCATCGCCGAGCGGATCATCGAGAACCAGGTCCCCCAGGTGTTGATGGGCAAGCGGGTCATCCAACTCGACCTGTCCGGTCTGATCGCTGGTACCCGCTACCGCGGTGATTTCGAAGAGCGCATGAACAAGTTGCTCAACGAGATCAGCGAACACCAGGACGAGCTGGTGGTGTTCATCGACGAACTGCACACCGTGGTCGGAGCCGGTGGGACCGAAGGTGCGATGGACGCCGGCAACATGCTCAAACCCCGGCTCGCTCGCGGAGAACTGCACGTGGTCGGGGCCACCACCCTGGACGAGTACCGGGAGAAGATCGAGCAGGACGCAGCGCTGGAACGACGTTTCCAGCCGGTGCTGGTGAGCGAGCCCAGCGTCGAGGACACCATCAAGATCCTGTGCGGGTTGCGGGACCGCTACGAAGCGCACCACCAGGTGCGGTTCACCGACGAGGCCATCGCCGCCGCCGCCGAGCTCTCCGATCGGTACTTGACCGACCGGAACCTGCCGGACAAGGCGATCGACCTGATCGACCAGGCCGGGGCGCGGAAGCGGACGCGCAGCACGATCCCCACCACGGGGGTGCGCCAGCTGGAGGAGCAGATCGAACAACTGCGCTTGGACAAGGAACAAGCGGCCAACGTGGAGGACTACGAGCGCGCCTCCAAGCTGCGCGACGAGATCAACGAGCTGCAGCAGCAGATCGACCAACAGCGGGGTGTGGCTGCCGAGATCGCCGAAGTGAGCAGCAATGACATCGCCGAGGTGGTCTCCCGGGCCACCGGGATCCCGGCCACTCAGCTGACCGAGGAGGAGAAGACCCGGCTGGCCCGGCTGGAAGAGCAGCTGGAGCACCGGGTGCTCGGCCAGGACGAGGCGGTCCACGCGGTGGCCCGAGCGGTGCGCCGCTCGCGCAGCGGGCTGGCTGATCCGGGACGTCCCGTGGGCAGTTTCCTGTTCCTCGGCCCCACCGGGGTGGGGAAGACCGAGCTGGCCAAGGCCTTGGCGGAAGCCTTGTTCGGTGACGAGGATCGGATGATCCGGTTGGACATGAGCGAATTCCAGGAAGCGCACACCGCCAGTCGGCTGGTCGGTTCCCCGCCCGGTTACGTCGGCTACGACAAGGCTGGTCAGTTCACCGAGCAGGTGCGGCGCAAGCCCTACTCGGTCATCCTGCTCGACGAGGTCGAAAAGGCCCATCCGGACGTGTTCAACGTGCTGTTGCAGGTGTTGGAAGACGGCCGGCTCACCGACAGCCAAGGGCGGACGGTCAGCTTCCGGAACACCGTGCTCATCCTGACCAGCAACCTCGGTTCGGACATCGTGTCCCAGCGGTCCGGGATCCTCGGCTTCAGCAGCCGCGACCAGGAGCAGGCCGAAGGACCTGCCCGGGAGAAGATCATGGACCGGCTGCGGGAGTCCTTCCGGCCGGAGTTCCTCAACCGGATCGATGAGATCGTGGTGTTCCGCAAGCTCGACAGCGGCCAGCTTGCGCAGATCACCGAACTGCTGTTGGACAACACCCGGCGGCGGCTGCGGGCCCAGGGCATCGAGGTCGAGTTCAGCCGCTCCGCTGTCGACTGGCTGGCCGAGCACGGCTACCAGCCCGAGTTCGGCGCCCGTCCGCTGCGCAGGACCATCCAACGCGAAGTGGACGATCCGATCTCGGACATGCTGCTCAGCGGAGAGCTCCACTCCGGGCAGGAGTTGCAGGTCAGCGCAGCGGACGGGGAACTGTCGTTCTCGATGCGGCCAGCAGGAGGGGATCAGGCGTCGTAGTCGACGGTGACCGAGTCGGACACCGGCAGCGACTGGCAGGTCAGCACGAACCCGTCGGCGACCTCGGACTCCTCCAGGGCGAAATTGCGCCGCATGTCGACCTGTCCGGAGGTCACTCGCGCCCGGCAGGTCCCGCACACCCCGCCCTTGCAGGCGAACGGCAGGTCGGGACGCACCTGCTGAGCCCCGTCCAGGATCGGCACGTTGCGGGACAGCGACATCGACGTCTTGCGCCCGTCCAGGATGACCGTGACCTCGCTGGCCGGGCCGTCCACCGCGGTCTCGTCTTCCCGGTGCACCGGTTCCGGCGGGGCGGCGTCGACGAAGAACAGTTCGGTGTGGACCTGCTCCGGTACAGCGCCGACGTCCTGCAGGACCTGTTGGGCATCGGTGACCATGCCGTAAGGACCGCAGAGCCACCAGTGGTCGGTGTCAGCCGGGTTGATCACCGCGGACAGCAAGGTGCGGATCTTCTCCGCGTCGAGCCGCCCGGTGAACAAGTCCGACTCCCGAGGCTCTCGGGAAAGGACGTGGACGAGTTCGAACCTGGTCGGATAGCGGTCTTTGAGCTCGGCGAGCTCGTCCGAGAACATGACCGTGTCACTCCGGCGGTTGCCGTAGACCAGGGTCACCGTGGATCCGGTTTCGTGCAGCAGCGTGCTGGCGATGGACAAGATCGGAGTGATCCCCGAGCCCGCAGCGAAGCAGACGTGGTGCTGATCGGTCTGCAGGTCCGGCACGAAACGCCCGGTGGGGGCCAGCACCTCGACCTCGTCCCCTGGCCGGACCTCTTCGGTCAACCAGGTGGAGAACAGCCCACCGGGTACCCGCCGGACGCCGATGCGGAGCTCGCTGCCCCGTCGCGCGCAGATCGAGTAGGAGCGGCGCTCCTCCCTCCCCTCGTGCTGCCGGCGCAGCGTCAGCGACTGGCCGGGCAGGAAGTCGAACTCGTCGGCCAACTCCTCCGGTACTGCGAAGCTGACCGCGACCGCGTCCGCGCACAGCTTCTCGACTCCGGAGACGCGCAGTTTCCGGAAGGCGGCGCGGCGCCGGACCGGTCGGTCTTCCCCGGCGGTCGTTGCAGCAATGGCAGTTGTCGACACGCTCAGATCTCCTTGACGTGCTCAAAGGGTTCCTGGCAGGAGCGGCACCGGCGCAGCGCTTTGCAGGAAGTGGAACCGAAGCGGGACACCTCTTCGGTGTCCGGCGAACCGCACTGCGGGCAGGGGACCTGCCGTCGCGGCGGGAGCAGGGCCAGCGGGACCGGGCCAGTCGGTCGGTGCGGCGCCTTGCCCGGTGGGGCGATACCGTACTCCGCGAGCTTCCGCTTGCCTTCCGCGGAGATCCAGTCGGTGGTCCACGGAGGATCCAACACCGTGCGGACCTCCACCTCGGCGAAACCGGCTTGCTGCAGTTTGCGGATCAGATCGGCCCGCATTTCGGCCATGGCCGGACACCCGGAATAGGTGGGGGTGATGGACACCACGACCTTGTCGTCGTCGGTGAGCTCGACGTCGCGCAGCACTCCGAGGTCAGCCAGGGTCAGCACGGGCAGCTCGGGGTCGGTGACCGACTCGGCCGCCTTCCGGGCGAGCTGCAGATCCGCTGTTCGGTTCACCATTTCGCTCCCGGGTAGGCTCGAGCGACGCTTTGCATCTCGGCCAGCAGGTAGCCGAGGTGTTCGGTGTGCCCCCCGTCCCGACCTGCTTTTCCAGCCACTCCGGGCAGGGCGGGAAGATCCGGTCGCTGCAGCGTGGCAGTGGCCAGCACTTGCTCGAGCACCTGGTCGAACTCTTCGCGCACCGAATCGGGCAGGACCGCCACTCCGCTGGTGGCGAGCTGCTGCTCCACTTCGTGCGAGGTGAACAGCTCTTCCACCAGGGGCCAGAGCTCTTCCAGTCCTCGCTGCACCCGCTGGTGGGAGAGCTCGGTGCCGTCTCCCAACCGGATCACCCAGCTGGCGGCGTACTCCCGGTGGTAGGTGAGTTCCTTGACCGCTTTGGCCGCGATCGCCGCCAACATCGGATCCCGGGACTCGCGCAGTCGCGCGAACACCGCCAGGCGCCAGGAAGCGAAGAGCAAGATCCTCGCCACGGTGTGGCCGAAGTCCCCGTTGGGCATCTCGGCCAGCCGCACGTTGCGGAACTGGTGTTCGTTGCGGAAGTACGCCAGCTCGTCCTCGCCACGACCGGTGCCGTCGGCCTGGCCCGCCCGGGTCAGCAGCATCCTGGCCTGGCCGAGCAGGTCCAAAGCGATGTTGGCCAACGCCATCTCGTCTTCGAGCTCTGGAGCCCAACTGACCCACTCGGTCAGCCGCTGCGAGGTGACCAGGGCGTCGTCGGCCAGCATCAGGCAGTACTGCGCCAGCAGCTGCCCGTCCACCCCTTCCGGCAAGCGGGTGTCCACTCCGGCCAGCGGGTCGGCGAAGCCGGTGCCGAAGGCCCAGCGGCCGTCTCCCGAGGAATCCTCGGTCAGTGCCTGGTAGGCGTTGTCGAACGACATCGGGGCCTCACATGTGCGGAACGTTGTCGGGGATCTCGTAGAAGGTGGGGTGGCGGTAGACCTTGTCACCGCTCGGGGTGAAGAAGGGGTCCTTCTCGTCCGGGCTGGACGCGGTGATCGCGTCAGCGCGCACCACCCAGATGCTCACGCCCTCGTTGCGGCGGGTGTAGAGGTTGCGCGCGTTGTGCAGCGCCATCTGGTCGTCGGCCGCGTGCAGCGACCCCACGTGCACGTGGTTGAGCCCTCGCTTGCTGCGCACGAACACCTCGTACAACGGCCAGTCGGCCTGCGGTGGTTTCTGCTCGCTCATGCCGCCACCTCCTGCCCGGAGTGCTTGCGGGCGTACGCCGCGGCCGCCTCGCGCACCCAGCTGCCCTGTTCGTGCGCGGCCGTGCGATGGGCCAGCCGCTCTTGGTTGCACGGTCCGTTGCCGCTGATGACCTGTTTGAATTCCGCCCAGTCGGGCTCGCCGAAGTCGTAGTGCCCCCGTTCGGGGTTCCACTTCAGTTCCGGGTCGGGCAGGGTCACGCCCAACGCTTCCGCCTGGGGCACGGTCATGTCCACGAACTTCTGCCGCAGCTCGTCGTTGGTGTGGCGCTTGATCCGCCAGGCCATGGACTGCTGGGTGTGGGGCGATTCGGCGTCCGGCGGTCCGAACATCATCAGCGATGGCCACCACCAGCGGTTGGTGGCGTCCTGCACCATCTGCCGCTGTTCCTCGGTGCCCTGCATCATCGTCATCAGCAGTTCGTAGCCCTGCCGCTGGTGGAAGGACTCCTCCTTGCAGATCCGCACCATGGCCCGCGCGTAGGGGCCGTAGGAACTGCGGCACAGCGGTACCTGGTTGCAGATGGCGGCACCGTCCACCAACCACCCGATGACACCGACGTCAGCGAAGGTCAGGGTCGGGTAGTTGAAGATGGACGAGTACTTCTGCTTGTGCTGCAGCAGCCGCTCGGTCAGCTCGGCCCGGTTGACTCCCAGGGTTTCGGCGGCCGAGTACAGGTAGAGCCCGTGACCGGCTTCGTCCTGCACCTTGGCCAGCAGGATCGCCTTGCGGCGAAGGCTGGGGGCCCGGGTCAGCCAGTTGCCTTCCGGCTGCATGCCGATGATCTCGGAGTGGGCGTGCTGGGCGATCTGCCGCACCAGGGTCTTGCGGTAGCCCTCGGGCATCCAGTCACGGGGCTCGATCCGCTGGTCCTTGGCGATCTTCTCCTCGAAGTGCCGTTCCAGTTCGGCTTCGTCCAGCCGGTCGGCTTCCGTCGTCGTCATCGTCACTTCTGCTCCTCCGGCCGTTTGGCCACCAGGGTCAACACGTCGTACTTGGCCACTGAGTCGCCGTTCTGATTGGTCACGTCCACGTCCCAGCGGACTTCACCGTGCTCGGCGTTGACCCGCGGCGTGATCTGCTTGGCCGTCATGGTCACGGTGATCTCGTCCCCCGGGTAGGTGGGAGTCAGGAAGCGGAGGTTCTCCAGCCCGTAGTTGGCCAGCACCGGCCCCGGGTCGGGATGCACGAACAACCCGGCGGCGAAGGAGACGACCAGGTAGCCGTGCGCGACCTTGCCCTCGAAGAACGGGTTGGCGCGGGCGGCTTCCTCGTCGGTGTGGGCGTAGAAGGTGTCTCCGGTGAACTCCGCGAAGTGCTGGACGTCCTCGAGCGTCACCTTGCGGGGGCCGGCCACGACCGAGTCCCCGATGCGCAGGTCTTCCAGGTACTTGGTGAACGGGTGCTGGTCAGCGGTGTTGCGCTGGGAGCCCGTCACCCACTGGCCGGTGACCGCGGTGAGGGTGTCCGGATCCGCCTGGACCGCGGTGCGCTGCATGTGGTGGAGCACGCCCCGGATGCCGCCCATCTCCTCACCTCCGCCGGCCCGTCCCGGTCCTCCGTGGACCAGCATCGGCAGCGGGGAGCCGTGGCCGGTGGATTCCTTGGCGTTGCGCGAGTTCAGCACGAGCATGCGGCCGTGCCGGGAGGCCGCTCCCAGCACCACCTTGCGGGCGAATTCCGCGTCGGCGGTGACCACCGAACCGGCCAGGCTGCCCTTGCCTCGGCGCGCCAGCTCCACGGCGTGGTCGGCGTCGCGGTACGGCATGATCGTGCTGACCGGCCCGAACGCTTCCACCTCGTGCGGCTGCGGCAGCTCCGGGTCGGCGCAGCGCACCAGCAGCGGCGGCAGGAACGCTCCGCGCTCGGCGTCCGCGTCCACCACCTCGACCCGTTCGGGGTCGCCGTGCACCAGCGTTCCGGCTTCCAGCAGCGCCTTGAGGGAACGGCGGACTTCTTCGCGCTGTTCGAGGCTGGCCAGCGCGCCCATCGTGACCTGTTCGGAGGCAGGATTGCCGACCACCACCCGGGCGAGTCGTTCCCGTGCCGCCTCGACCACGTCGTCCAGCAGGTGCTCCGGCACCAGGGCGCGTCGGATGGCGGTGCACTTCTGCCCCGCCTTGACGGTCATCTCGGTGACCAGCTGCTTGACGAAGAGCTTGAACTCGTCGGTTCCCGGGACCGCGTCAGGACCGAGGACGGAGCAGTTGAGGGAGTCCGCTTCGACGTTGAACCGCACCGAGTTCGCCGCGACCACCGGGTGCGCGCGCAGTCGCTGACCGGTGGCCGCCGAGCCGGTGAAGGACACCAGGTCCTGGTCGGTGAGGTGGTCGAACAAGTCGCCGACGCTGCCGCAGACCAGCTGCAGCGACCCCTCCGGCAGCAAGTCGGACTCCACCATCAGCTCGACCAGGCGGTGCGTGAGGTACGCGGTCTGCGTGGCCGGCTTGATCAGTGTTGGCACCCCGGCCAGGAAGGCCGGGGCGAACTTCTCCAGCGGACCCCACACCGGGAAGTTGAACGCGTTGATCTGCACGGCCACCCCGCGCAGCGGGGTGCAGACGTGCTGGCCGACGAAGGTGCCGCCCTTGCCGAGCGCTTCCACCGATCCGTCGACGTAGACGGTGTCGTTGGGCAGTTCCCGACGCCCCTTGCTGGAGTAGCTGAACAGCACTCCGATGCCGCCGTCGATGTCGAACTTCGAGTCGGCCAGGGTGGCTCCGGTGCGGGCGGAGAGCGCGTACAGCTCCTCGCGGTGCTCCCGCAGGTGGGAAGCGAGCGCTTTAAGCAGCGCGGCGCGCTGGTGGAAGGTGAGTTCGGCGAGGGCGGGTCCGCCCTTGCTGCGCCCGTGCTCGAGCACCGACGCCATGTCGATCCCCGCCGAGGAGACCCGGGCCACCTCGTCCCCGGTCACCGCGTCGTGGAGCGGGACTCCTTCGTCCGAGGGCACGTGCCAGTCACCGTTGACGTAGCTCCGCAGGGCAACCATGCGCCCCGACCTCCTCACGGGTTGAATTACTGACCGTTTGTTCAGTAACGCTAGCACCGAAGGGCGGTTCGGGCACTACCCCTGGTTCCGGATTTTCCCTTTATCGAACCAGAATTGATCTCATCCCAACCTTGACAACCACCCCGGCCGCTGCATTAATTACCGACTAATCGTTCAGTCCAAGGCGGTGACATTGGTGCACGCACAAGCAACGCCGAACGCGGCACACGCGATGTTCGACGACGACCGCGCTTCCCGAGCACTCGGCATCGAACTGGTGGAAGCGGCCAACGGCTTCGCCCGGGCTCGGATGCGCATCACCGAGACCATGGTCAACGGGCACGGCATCGCCCACGGCGGCTACATCTTCCTGTTCGCCGACACGACGTTCGCCTGCGCCTGCAACAGTCACGGGCCCACCACCGTCGCAGCGAGCGCGGAGATCACCTTCATCCGTCCCGTCCGCCAGGGGGACCTGCTGGAAGCCACCGCCACCGAGCGAGTTCGCTACGGCCGCAGCGGCATGTACGACGTCACCGTTCGCCGCGGAAGCGAAACAGTCGCGGAATTCCGTGGCCACAGCCGAACCATTTCCGACCAAGGAGCCAAGCAATGACAGCGACAACGAAGTCCCTGGCCTCCCAGAGGGTCGGCGTTGCTCCTGCACCGGCTGAGCTGGATCAGGCAGAACGGTATTCCCGCGACGAACTGGCCGCTGTCCAACTCGAACGGTTGCGGAAAACCCTGCAGCACGCCTACGACAACGTCCCGGCGTACCGCAAGAAGTTCGACGAAGCCGGGGTGCACCCCCAGGACTGCCGCAGCCTCGAGGACCTCAGCAGGTTCCCGTTCACCACCAAGCAGGACCTGCGGGAGAACTACCCGTTCGGCATGTTCGCCGTTCCGCAGGAGAAGGTCCGCCGGTTGCACGCCTCCAGCGGCACCACCGGCAAACCCACCGTGGTGGGTTACACCGACGGTGATCTGCAGACCTGGGCCGAAGTGGTGGCCCGCTCGATCCGCGCGGCCGGTGGCCGCCCCGGGCACAAGGTGCACGTCTCCTACGGGTACGGGCTGTTCACCGGTGGCCTCGGGGCCCACTACGGAGCCGAGAAGCTGGGTTGCACCGTCGTTCCCGCCTCCGGCGGCATGACCGCGCGTCAGGTGCAGATCATCCAGGACTTCCAGCCCGAGATCATCATGGTCACCCCGACCTACATGCTGACGCTGCTCGACGAGTTCGAGCGCCAGGGCATCGATCCCCGCAGCACTTCGCTGAAGGTCGGCATCTTCGGCGCCGAACCCTGGACCGATCAGATGCGCGCCGAGATCGAGGAGCGCCTCGACATCCACGCCGTGGACATCTACGGGCTGTCCGAAGTGATGGGCCCCGGGGTGGCCAGCGAGTGCGTGGAGACCAAGGACGGCCTGCACATCTGGGAGGACCACTTCTACCCCGAGATCATCGATCCGATCACCGGGGAGCCGTTGCCGGACGGCAGCGAGGGGGAACTCGTGTTCACCTCGTTGACCAAAGAGGCCATGCCGGTCATCCGCTACCGCACCCGGGACCTCACCCGGTTGCTGCCCGGCACCGCCCGCCCGATGCGCCGGATGAGCAAGATCACCGGGCGCAGCGACGACATGATCGTGCTGCGCGGGGTGAACGTCTACCCGACGCAGATCGAGGAGATCGTGCTGCAGACCCCCGGCATGGCACCGCACTTCCAGTTGGTGCTCACCCGGGAGGGCCGCATGGACAACATGACCGTGCGGGTGGAGGCACGCCCGGACTGCCCTGCGGAACGCCGTACCACTGCGGTGACCGAACTGCAGCAGAACATCAAGAACAGCGTGGGCGTGTCCACCAAGGTCGAGATCGTCGATCCGGACACCCTGGAGCGTTCGGTCGGCAAACTTCGGCGCGTCGTGGACCGGCGCAACCGCTGACCGGCCCACTGCGATACTTGCTGGTATGCAGGGCAACGGAGAGCGCGCAACGCGCCGGGGCCGGCCCGGATATGACCTCGGGCGATTGCTCGAGGTCACCGTCCGGGTTTTCAACGAGCGCGGTTACGAAGGCACCAGCATGGAGGACCTCTCCCACCGCCTCGGGATCACCAAGTCGGCGATCTACCACCACGTCTCGGGCAAGGACGAACTGCTCCGGCTCAGCGTCAACCGGGCGCTGGACGCGTTGTTCGCGGTGCTGGAAGAGGAGGAGTCCGCCACCGGTCCGGCCATCCACCGCCTGGAGCACGTGGTTCGCCGCAGCGTCGAAGTGCTGATCGCCGAGCTCCCGTTCGTGACCCTGCTGCTGCGGGTGCGTGGCAACACCCGGGTCGAGCGGCAGGCGCTCGCGCGTCGCCGCGAGTTCGACCGGTTCGTCACCGACTTGGTCAAGCAGGCGGTTGCCGAGGGCAGCGTGCGGCCGGATGTGGATCCGGCGCTGACCGCGCGGTTGCTGTTCGGCATGGTGAACTCCATCAGTGAGTGGTATCGCCCGAACCGCGGAATGCGGAGCGCCGAGATAGCCGATGCGGTGACCAAGGTGGCGTTCAGCGGGCTGCGCACTCCCACCGAGGTGCTCTCCTCGGACCCCCACAGCAATCACCAGCAGTGACCGGCTTCACCAGCGGCTGTGTCCACGTCCTGCGGGGCACTGCTGGTGTGCTGTGATTCTTCACATGCTCTCCGGTACCCGACCGAATGCCGCTGCTCGCCGAGAACTCGACGCCGCGGGAATCACGGACCCGCAATTGCGGACGGCTTACTACCGGTGCCGGCGACTCAACGCGCAGCACGGGCGGACCTACTTCCTGGCCACCCGTTTGCTGACCACTGCGCAACGCCCGCCCATCCACGCTCTGTACGGTTTTGCCCGCTGGGTGGACGACCTGGTCGACGACTTGTCAGCCCCAGCTCGGCGCGCCGAGCTCCACCAGATGCTCGACCAGGTGGAGCAGGAGCTCAAGACCGGGTTGGAGGGCCTCAGGACCGAGCACCCCGTGCTGGCGGCGGTGTCGCACACCGCTGCCCGGCACGCGATAGAACCGGCGCTGTTCAGCGACTTCATGACGTCCATGCGAATGGATCTGACGGTCCACGAGTACCCCACCCGGGAAGCCCTGAACACCTACGTCCACGGGTCCGCCGCGGTGATCGGGCTGCAGGTCCTCCCCGTGCTGGGCACGGTGTGCCCCCAATCCGAAGCGGCCCCCTACGCCACCGCACTGGGCAGGGCGTTCCAGTTGACCAACTTCTTGCGGGACGTCGGCGAAGACCTGGATCGGGGCAGGGTGTACCTGCCCGCCGATGAACTGGCCGCTTTCGGGGTCGACCGGGAGCGACTGGTGTGGTGCCGGCAGCGGGGAATCGCCGACCGGAAGGTGCAGCGAGCTCTGGCCGACCAAGTGGCCCGCACCCGCGCCACGTACCGGTTCGCCGAGCACGGGATCGCCCTGCTGAAGCCCTGCTCCCGACCGTGCATCGCCACCGCGTTCACCCTGTACCAGGACATCCTCGACCGGATCGTCGAGGCGGACTACAACGTTTTCGGCGGACGCGCCGTGGTCCCGAACAGCAGGCGGGCCGGTGTTGCTCTTGCCGCGATGAGCGCGGTGCTGGCCAACCGGACCGCCAACACCGGATGGTGGTTCACCTCCTGGCGATGACCTGCGATGTCGCTCACCTTTGCGTGTGACCAGCGAAGCCACTGGGTAAGCGCTGGATGGAGGTTGGGCGGCAAGCCGTCCGGTCAACCTGATCGCTTGATACGGCAGATTCGGGGGCAATTCATGGGCAGCAGCACAACATCTCGTTGGCACGAGGTGAGCGCTACCGCGGAAGCCATCGCCCAGGCTGGTGGCCAGTTGGAAACCAGCGCCCGGCACATCAAATCGACCGAGGAGCTGGCTACTGCTCAGGAAGCTCTGTTCGCCATAACCCGGGCTGGCGCCCGGCTGGCTCGGCAGTTGGACCTGCTGGCCAACGAGTACGAATCACCCTCGCTCTCCGAGCCGTCAGCTGTGCACGTGGCCTTGGACCAAGCCGCAGCGGCCGCCGAGGACCTGGGGAACTGCACGAAGGTCGCCGCCCAGGCCATCGAAGATCGGGAATGACCCGGACGGCGCTTTCCGATCAGGGGGCCTGCACCAATCCGGCACCGACATCAGTGGAGGCCAGCGGCAGTCTCCTGGCCGACTGCGTCAACCTGGCCCACAGGCCCCAGGCACGTTCGCCGGTCTGCTGAGCGAGCAGAGCGGCTACTCCGGAAACGTGCGGGGTCGCCATGCTGGTCCCGCTGAGCTTGCGGTACTTCTCGGGCCCGGCGAAGCTCGAGTACACGTCCACTCCGGGCGCCACCAAGTCGACCTGCCCTATTTCATCGACCGTGCCGGAGGAGAAATCAGCGATCTGCAGTTCCGGCCCGACCGCTCCCACCGCCATGATCGACGGGCAGTTCGCCGGGTGGCCGACCGGCGCGATGACCCCCGCCGAACGCTGGCTCTCGTTGCCGGCAGCAGCGATGATGAGCGTTCCCCTCGCCATCGCTCGCCGCGCGACCTGTTCGAACGCCCGCGAGTAGGGTTGCCCGGGCTGAGCGGGCGCGCCCAACGACATGGACACCACCGAACACCCGTTGGAGATCGCCCACTGGATTCCGGCGAGGATGCCGCTGTCGGTGCCAGAACCTTCATCGCTGAGCACTTTGCCGGCGTATATCGAAGCTTCGGATGCCAATCCGTAGCCGGGTCCCTCTTGGGCTTGCCGCGGACCGCACGCGGTGCCGGTGACGTGCGTGCCGTGCCCGTGGCCGTCGTGGGGGTCGGCTCCCGGGACGAACGAGCCGGCCACGATGTCGCGATCGGCGAAGTCGGGATGCTCCTGGTCGAGCCCGGTGTCCAAGATGGCCACCCGCACCCCGGCACCGGTGGGCTCGCTGCGGTCTCCGCGGACCGCCTGCAGTCCCCAGGTGAACTCCCCGTCCTCCGCTCGCGGCTCACCGTCGATGGCGTAGACCGTTCGCTCCGGCTCGAAGGCGGCGATGGGGCCTCGCTCCCCCGCGGCTCGTTCGATCAGGGAGGCCTGTTCCGCATTGGCTTGGACCAGCGCGACTCCGAGTTCGTGCAGCACGATCCCGTCCGCTTCCCCGAAGATCTCGGCGGGAGCGGGTCCGGCGATGTCCGCGGTGTTCGCGCACCGGAGCCCGGCAAGCCTGGTCAGCTCACGGGTGCCGACGATGGTCGCGTCGTCTTCGAGCAGCACCAGGTATCGGCCCGTGGATTCCGGTCCAGTCGTCATAAGAGCTCCCTCTTCGGGTCAACGGAAAGTAATCTGTTACTCGATGTGTATCTTCAATTACTAGTAGTCACAATCGCCCGGTCAGGTACGTATTCACAAAGCGTGACAACCCTTCTTCAACCTGCCGCGCTTCCGGTGGAAGCCAACGCCCCTGAATGCGCTCCAGAAGGAGGAAAGCCAAATTCACCGCACTCGCGCGGATGACAAGTGCGCGTCCCTATCTCCACACTTGGAGGACCCGCAAGATGAATTCGGAGCCACCCGTGAGCACAAGCAAGCAGCGGACCGTGCTGGTCACCGGAGCGACGAACGGGCTCGGCCGGGCGCTCGTCGGAAAGTTCGCGCAAGAAGGGGCGCACGTGCTCATCCACGGCCGCTACGCGCAGCGCGCCGAAGCCGTCCGCGACGAGCTGGCCGCCTCCACCGGGAACCAAGACCTGGACGTCGTGGTCGCCGATCTGGCCGATCTGCACCAAGTTCGCCAGCTGGCGCACGACGTCCCCGAGTGCTGCGAAAAGCTCGACATCCTGATCAACAACGCCGGGATCAGCTCAGGACCTCCCGGAGGTGAGCGCCAAGAGAGCCCCGACGGGATAGAAATGCGATTCGCCGTCAACTACCTCGCGAGCTACTACCTGACCCGCTTGCTGCTCCCGCTGCTGCGCGAATCCGCTCCCTCCCACATCGTCAACATCGCTTCCGCCGGCCAGCACCCCATCGACTTCGACGATCCGATGCTGATCCGGAACTACTCCGGCACTCGCGCCTACGCCCGGAGCAAGCTCGCCCTCATCATGTTCACCTTCGACTTGGCGAAGGAACTCGAGGGAACCGGGGTCCGGGTCAACGCGGTGCACCCGGCGACCTACATGAACACCGCCATGGTGCGAGAAGCCGGGGTCACCCCCTTGGGCACCGTCGACGAAGGAGTGCAAGCAACCCTGCGGCTGGTCAACTCCCCGGACACGGAAGGCCTCACCGGCTGCTACTTCCACGGCGTCCGGGAGGCCAAACCACTGGATCAAGCCCACGATCCAGAAGCACAGGCCAAGTTGCGCACGCTCTCCGACGAACTCTTGGAAAAGGTCCTTTCGTAGTCGGCGAGGCGGCTAGGAGGCACAGCCATGGGCAGCGCTGCGGAACGGAAGATCGTGGTCGGAGTGGACGGCTCAGAACCCTCGAAACGAGCGCTGCGCTGGGCGATCGGCCAGGCCGAACTGACCGGCGCCGAGGTCCACGCGGTCAGCGCCTGGGAGTTCCCGGCCTTCTACAGCTGGGAAGGCGGCCCCATGCCGCCCGACGACTTCGCTGCCTCAGCGCAGCGCAACCTGGACGAAACCGTGCAGGAGATGGAGGAGGAGACCCGAACTCCGGTGACCATCCGCCGGACTTTGAAGCACGGGCACGCCGCCCAGGTGCTCATCGACGAGGCAGCTGACGCCGAGCTGCTCGTCGTCGGCAGCCGGGGCCACGGAACCTTCTACGGAACGCTGATCGGCTCCGTCAGCCGGCGCTGCGCGGTGCACGCCAACTGCCCCGTGGTGATAGTCCGGGACAAGACGGGCTCATGACCGCTCAGCTGCGCCACTCGGTCAACTCCCGCACCGCTTTTTCCAGCACGTCGTAGGCCTCCTCCGCGGACAAGCGGCGGCGCAGCATCAGCAACTCGGCTGCCCGCTTCATCGCTTCTCCGCTGCGCAGCGGCCCGCGGATCGGTTCTGCGGCCAGCTCTTCGGACGTGACCACCCCGGTGGTGGCCAGCGCGGTGGCGGCGAACGACGCGAGCACCAGCAGCGTGTCCGGATCGGAAGCGGCCAGGCCGCGCGGCTCGCTGGTGTAGACGTTCAGGGTCCCCGCCCTGGGGGCCGGAAGAGCCATGTCGGCGCAGAGGACACCGCGAATCCCCTCCTGCGCCGCTCGGGGCCCCAGCTGCGGCCAGAGGGGTTCCTTCGCCAAGTCAGGGCTGCCGGAGATGCCCGTACCGTCCACGGCGGTGGCGGCGGCGAACGGCCCTTCAGCGGTTTCCTGCTGCAGCTGGTCGAAGCGCGCGCAGCGCTCGTCGGTGGCCGAGGTGGTCCGCAGCACCCCGTCCGCGCCGCGGAGCGTGATCCCCGCGCCGTTGGCCCCGGCCATCACGGTCGTCGCCACGCCGACCACGTGCTCCAGCACCTCCGCCACACGTGCGGCGGCGAACAGGTCGCGGCCGAGATCCGCGAAGTTCCGAGCCAGCGGGGACCACACCCGGCTGCGCTCGTTGCTCACCTGGCCCCCCTTGCGGGACTGCCCCTTCTTGCCGGGGACCACGCTGGTCGTGAACCACTTCCTGTCTTCTTCCCTGCTCAGGGAAACCCCTCTGTCCCCAGCAGTTCCCCAAGATCTGTCCCAGGCACACATCTGCGCAGGTCCGTCCGTGCGAGTGCGTCATTGCTCACCGTCGGCCGCCCGCAGCCCGCTCGGCGAGAGCTGGTTCAGCTGCGCCGTCACGCCGAACGAGCGCGAAGGCAGTTGCACCCGACGAGCGGCGCTGCTGCCGCGACCGCGGGGACGGGAAGGTTCTGATGCGGTTCTCCCAGCGGCGCTGCAACTCACTCAGCGGTGTCCTCACGCCGTCCGTTCTCCTCCTCGGAGCGTTCGGAGAGGCGCTGCTGCAGCCGCGCAGTCCGCTGCTGGAGCAGCAGCAAACCGATCAGCACCAGCACGATGACCGCCGCAACGGCCACCACAACGATCAGGACTGCACTGCCCATACCGGATCCCCGCTGCGATTTCCCGTTCCCGCAGGCCGGATACCCCCAAACCGGCAATCGCAGTCAGCGCATTCGCGGGGATCACCCCAGCAGTCGGACGAAGAACCACGCTATTCTGCTGACCCTGCGGACCTTGACCACCTGCCCGGCCACTCCGTGGACCTCCCACTTCTGCCCGCACTCCGGGCAGGTCCACATCCCGATCTGCGACGTGTCGACCTGGCAGGGGTGGCCTCGGCGCCCTCTTCTCATCAGCAACTGCTCCCGATCGCGATCCTCGCTGCCGATCACACCACAACGAGCTCCGCGTGGACAGCCAAGACGAGCCGGGAACCGGATCTAGCGCGCTTCCCCGCGAGCGCGGCGTCGGGAGCTGGCCCCGCAAGGGGTTGTTCGACCAGCCGGAACCGCTGCCGGAGGTTAACCTTCGAACGCACGAGCCGGACCGAAAGGATTCAGTCTCGTGAACGGCCACCCGCAGCGCGTGCTGCTCATCAGCGCCACCATCGGCGAGGGGCACAACGCCACCGCCCGCGCCGTCGAAGAAGCTGTCCACGAGCGCTGGCCTGGCTGCCAGACGCGTTGGCTGGACGCACTGCAGGTCATGGGCCGCTGGGTTCCGCGCGCGTTCAACTGGATCTACGTGACCAACGTGGAATCGACCCCGTGGCTCTACGACTTCTTCTACGCCGCGCTGTGGCGGTACCGGTGGTTCGCCAACGCGTCGAGGAACTTCACCGGAGCCTGGTGCGGGCAACGGCTCAAGCGCGTGCTGGCCGAATACCGACCTGATCTGATCATCAGCACCTATCCGCTGGGCACGGCCGGGTTGAACTGGTTGCGCCGGCACGACCTCCTCGACGTTCCGACGGCCGCGGTGGTCTCCGACTTCGCACCGCACCCCTTTTGGGTGTACCCGGAGATCGACCTGCACTACGTCGCCAGCCAGGAGAGCCTGCGCGCCATGGAACGCGCTGAACCGCACGCGGTGGGCGAGGTCTGCGTGCCCCCGGTGGTTTCGGCCTTCCAACCGCAGGACCGCGCTCTCGCGCGGAAGCGGCACGGTTTGGCGGACGGGTTCACCGCCCTGCTCGCCTGCGGTTCCTACGGGTTCGGCGCGGTGGACCGCGCCCTCGACGGTTGCCTCCGGGAAGACCGGGTGCGCCAGGTGGTCGTGGTGTGCGGCCGCAACCGCGCTCTGCACCAGCGGCTCAGCCAGCACCCCGACCCCCGGGTGGTGCCGCTGGGGTGGGTCGAGGACATGCCGGGGTTGCTGGCCGCCGCCGACGTGGTGGTCACGAACGCCGGAGGTGCGACGGCGCTGGAAGCGCTGGCCTGCGGCCGGGCGGTGGTGATGTTCGAACCGATCGCCGGTCACGGCAAGGCCAACGCCAGGCTGATGGCTCGAGCCGGACTGGCCGCCCTGTGCTGGAACGAGCAGGAACTGACCGAGACCTTGCGACACTGGCTCTCCGATCCGCAGCAGCTGGCGGATCAGGAAAAACGAGCCCTGGAACACGCCTCTTCCGGCAACTTCGCCGACCAGGTGGAGGCTTTGCAGCACCTGCCGCAGCACCACGGGAATCGACCGCTGCGGTCGTCCGACGCGTTCTTCGTCCACGCCGCCACCCCGAACGTCCCGCAGCAGACCGGTGTCCTGTTGCGCTTCCCGGACCTGGGAAGACCAGCCGAGGAGTGGGCCGAACACCTCCGGGGGAAGCTGGCCGAGCGGGTCGGCGACCTGCCGATGCTCACCCGGCGGCTCGTTCTCCGCCCCGGTCGGCGACCGCGCTGGCGCCAGGACAGCAGTTCTCCGGAAGAGCACCTCCACTGGCGCCAGCTCAGCACGTCAGAAGAGACCGGGGCCGCGGTCACCGAGTTCTTCCGCCGCCCCGTGCGCACCGATCGCGCTCCGTGGGAACTGCAGCTGCTGCACGATCCTTCCGGGCACTGCAACCTGCTGGTGAAGATGCACCACGCCCTCGGCGATGGCCTGGCCGTCACCAGCACGCTGGTGCGCTTGCTGACGGACCACCCGGATCCGGTGCGCCGAGGAGCCTCGATCGGTCTTCCCCGGCGGAGCAAGAACGTCTTGCCGGTGTTGCGCGGCATCGCCGAACTGGCCGCGGCGGGCTTCGCCCCTCGCAGTCCGGTCACCGGGATGAGCAGTTCCCGCCGGGAAATCGCCTGGGCGGAGTTGCCGGCGCCCGAGCTGCGCCAGCTGGCCCGCCGGCACCGGGTGAGCACCACCGGGGTGGTGCTGGCGCTGATCGCCGAAGCGGTGCACCGGGCAACACCGCGGTCCGGTGCGCAGCAGTTGCGGGTCATGATCCCGCAGACCACGCGGATCCGGCACGACGGCCCGGGAGCGGACGCCCCCGGGAATCACACGAGCACGCTCGCCGTCGATCTCCCGGTCGGGCCGATGCCGTTCACCTCCCGCCTGGCCGCGGTGGACGACCAACTCGACTCCGAGAAGCGGTACCGGCAGGCGGAGGCGGCCAGCGCGGTGCTGACCGCGTTCGGCTGGTTGCCTGCGCCGCTGCACCGCTGGATAGCTCGACGGGTCTACCACCGGGCCTTCTTCAACGCGATCGTCTCAGTCCTACCCGGTCGTCGGCGGGTGCCGCGAATCGGCGGTTCTCCTGTCGAGGCTGCGGTTCCCGTGCTGTCCCTCGCAGAAGGGGTGGGCCTTGCCGTGGGCGCTCTCAACTGGGGAGAGGCCATCTTCTCGGGAATCACCACCGATCCGGAGATCGCCCCGCGAGCCGGTGCGGTGGCCCAGCACATGAAGTCGGCGTTCGACTTGCTGCAGCACACCAGCGGTACCTGACCCCCGCACCAGTTCCGGAGGAGCGAATGCACGACCCTCTGCTGATGCCCCGGCCGGTCTGGTCGGTCGCCAGCGGTGGCGCCGGCGAGGGAGGGCGTCATGGCGTTGCGGGTTGACGGCAGCACCGCACTGGTGACCGGCGCTTCCTCCGGGATCGGCGCGGCGATTTCCGAAGAGCTGGCCGCTGCCGGGTGCAAAGTGCTGCTCAGCGGCCGCGACCCCGATCGCTTGGCGGAGGTGGCCCGCCGCACCGGCGGGCGGGTCTGCCCAGCGGATCTGGCGGATCCAGCCGGTTCCGAGCAGCTGGTGGCGGCTGCCGGTGAAGTGGACGTGCTGGTGCACAGCGCCGGTGCCGGTTGGGCGGGGCAGTTCACGGACATGCCGGAAGACCGCGTTCTCGAGCTGACGGCGGTGAACCTCACCGCGCCCATGCTGCTGACCCGGGCGGCGCTGCCCGGAATGGTGCAACGCCGCCGGGGGCACATCGTCTTCGTCTCCTCGATCGCTGCCGTCGGTGTCCGCGGGGAGGAGGTGTACTCGGCGACCAAGGCCGGGCTGCGCGCGTTCGCGACCAGTCTGCGGTATCGAGCGGAGCCGCACGGGGTGGGTGTCTCCACGGTGTTCCCCGGTGCGGTGCGCACACCGTTCTTCGACCGCCGCGGCACTCCCTACGACCGGCGGTTTCCGCGCATGATCGCTCCGGAAGCGGTAGCGCGGCAAGCGGTTCGCGCCATCGAACGGGGGATCGACGAGGTGTACGTGCCGCGCTGGCTGGAATTGGCCGTCCGGGTGCAGGGGCTCTTCCCCGGAGCGTTCCACCGGCTCGCCCGCAGGTTCGGCTGATGCGAGCCGTTCACTCGCGCATGGCGCGGATCGATTCCCGCAACGACCCCATCGTGGCCAGCACCGCGGTGGGCTCGTAACCGCAGTGCGCCATGCAGTTGGCGCACCGGGGGTC
The DNA here is from genome assembly GCF_000497205.1 of Saccharopolyspora rectivirgula DSM 43747. Lineage (GTDB taxonomy): Bacteria > Actinomycetota > Actinomycetes > Mycobacteriales > Pseudonocardiaceae > Saccharopolyspora > Saccharopolyspora rectivirgula. The sequence goes on along the minus strand of NZ_AYJW01000029.1, from coordinate 7,572 downwards.
CTTCCCCCTTCCGTAGGCGGACCAGTCCGTTTCCTCCAACAGTTCCTGGTAGCTGCTGGCATAACCGTCGGACATCAGGTAGCACGGACGCTGCCAGCCGTACAGCGAGTAGGACGGGATGGCCCACGCGGTGCAGGCGAAGTCCACCTTGCCTTCCAGGAAGTCCAGGAACAGCGGCGAGTGGTTGAACCGCCACTTCTTGCGCCGACCGTCGGCGAACACCTTGCGGAAGAGTTCCCGGGTCTCGGTGACGCCGAGGAAGTGCTCCTGGTCGGGTGCCTTGTCGTAGGCGTAGGCCGGCGACACCATCATCTTGTCCACTTCGAGCTCGTTGTTGAGGTAGTCCAGCACCTCGATCACCGAGCTCGGGGAGTCGTTGCTGAAGAAGGTGCTGTTGGTGGTCACCCGGAAGCCCCTCCGCTGCGCCTCCTTCACGTTCTCCACGGCCTGCGCGAAAACGCCCTTCTTGCACACCGATTCGTCGTGCCGCTGCTCCAACCCGTCGATGTGCACCGCCCAGGAGAAGTACGGGGACGGTTCCAGCTTGTCTATCTTCCGGGGCATGAGCAGTGCGTTCGTGCACAGGTAAACGAACTTCTTGCGACGGACCAGCTCCCGGACCATGACGTCGATCTCCGGGTGCATCAGCGGCTCACCACCGGCAATGGACACGATCGGGGCGCCGCACTCCTCCACCGCCGCGATCGCCTGCTCCACCGGCATCCGCTGTTTGAGCACGCTGGCCGGATGCTGGATCTTCCCGCACCCGGCGCAGGCCAGGTTGCAGGCGAACAGCGGCTCCAGCTCCAGCAGGAGGGCGAACTTGGATCGGCGAGCCAGCTTCTGCTTCAGCAAGTAGGAACCGACTCGGACGGCCTGCCGCAGTGGAATTCCCATCAGAGCACCTCCTCAGGTGGCTGGGAAGAGAAATCGCCGACGAAGTCTGGTCCGGAGCCAGCCCAACGCCGAAGGCATGTGCCGATGGTCCGCAATGTGCTCAGCGCTCGCAGGGCGCGCAGCGGTGTGCCGACGCTCAACAGCGGTTGTTCGGCGGTGTCGACGACGACCCGGAGCACGGCGAGCGGACGTCCTCGGGCGATCGCGGCCAGTTCAGCGGATTCCATGTCCACCGCCAGGGCACCGGCCCGCCGGTGCTCGTCCCGCTGCCGACCGCGCACCACGTGGTCCACGGTGGCCACCGGTCCGCGTCGCACCGGCAGTCCGGCGCGCAGCAGCTCTTGCCATAACCCCGGCAGCAGGGAGCAGGGCACGGTCCGGCGACCGCGCACCTCGCTGGCCGCGACCACGTCCCCGGGGTGCAGGTCTGCTCCGACACCGCCGGCCAAGCCGGCCACGACCAGGGCCGAGAATTCCCGACGAGCCAGCTCTGCGGCGCTTTTCGCGCTGCGGGCCGGACCGAACCCGGTTCGCACGACCGGGCCCGGTCCCAGCGTCGCCCGCAGCGCCCGGGCCTCGATGCCGAGCGGAGCGCACACCAGCAGGCCGGTCATGGCGCTATCCCGCTTCCAGTTCGTCGGCCACCAGCGTCTCCGGGGCCTCCTCGGAGATCGCTTGGTGGTAGCGCCCGAGGGCGGCCAGCGGGAAGATCACCCGGTACAGGTGGTAGTTGATGTAGAAATCACCGGGGAAACCGGTTCCGGTGAACATCTCCTCGTCCCAACCTCCGTCGGCGCGCTGGGTGCGGACCAAGTACTCCACCCCGCGGCGCACCACCGGGGAGTGCTGCCGACCAGCGGCCAGCAGGGCGAACAGCGCCCATCCCGTCTGCGAGGGGGTGGAGGTGCCCCGGCCGATCCAGCTGGGGTCGTCGTAGGAGCGCAGGTCCTCTCCCCAACCGCCATCGGGGTTCTGGTGCTGCTCCAACCAGTTCACCGCCCGCCGCACCGCCGGGTGGTCGGTGGGGATTCCCGCGCGCACCAGGGCCGGTACCACCGCTCCGGTGCCGTACACGTGGTTCGCGCCCCAGCGGCCGAACCACGAGCCGTCGGCTTCCTGGTGGTCCAGCAGCCACTGCACCCCGTCGCGGGTGGTCTTGTCGTTGCGGTGCCCCAGCACGGACAGCGCTTCGACGACGTGGGCGGTGACGTCCGCCGAAGGGGGATCGATGACTTCCCCGAAGTCGCAGAACGGCAGTTTGCCCACCAGTCCCCGGGTGTTGTCGGCGTCGAAGGCGCCCCAACCTCCATCGGCCGACTGCATGCCCCGCAACCAGCGAATTCCTCGGGAGATCGCCCCCTGCACCTCGTTCCGGTGGGGGTGGTCCACCCGGTTGAGCGCCAGCAGGGCTTCCGCGGTGTCGTCGATGTCCGGGTACCAGTCGTTCTCGAACTCGAACGCCCAGTTGCCGCCGGGCGGCAGCTCGGGCCTGCGCACCGACCAGTCACCTTTGACCTGGATTTCCTGGTCCAGCACGTAGTCGGCAGCTTTGCGCAGAGCGGGGTGGTCAGCGGGCAGGCCGGCATCGCGCAGCGCCTGCATGCCGAGCACGGTGTCCCACACCGGGGATTGGCACGCCTCCAGTCGGCGGACCGTCCCCTCCGGCGTCTTCTGCCTGATGAGGAACCCCTCCAGACCGTCGAGCGCTTGGCGCAGCACCGGGTGCTCCAGCGAATACCCCAGCAGGTGCAGCGCCAGAATTGAGTACACCCACGGCGGCTGGATGCCGCCCCAGCCCCCGTCCGCTTCCTGCCGGGCGATGATCCACTCCGCGGCACGCAGCATCGCGTGCTGCCGGAGCGTCCGCACCGGACGCTTCTGGTACAGGTGCAGTACCCGGTCCAGCAGGTGGAAGCCGTATTCGGCGTTCCACTGCGGCCGCACGCGCGGTGGGCGCTGCCCGGTGCGGAGTTCCCGAACGCTGAAGCCGAGTTCTCGACGGGGTTGCAGGGTGCACACCACGGTGAGGGGGACGATGGTCTGCCGCGCCCAGCATCCCCAGTCCGCAAGGTTCAGCGGCACCCAGGTCGGCAGCAGCACGATCTCCGGAGGCATGGCCGGGAGGTCCCGCCACGACCACTCCCCGAACAGGGCCAGCCAGATCCGGGTGAACACCCGGGTGGATTCCAGCCCGCCGTGCGTGAGGATCCACTCCCGAGCGGCCACCATGTGCTCTGCCCTGATGTCATCACCGGCCAGTTTGAGCGCCACGTAGGCTTCGACCGTGGTGGACAGATCACCGGGTCCTCCGCGGAAGAGGGCCCAGGTGCCGTCCTCGCGCTGCTGGGAACGAATCCAGCGGGCGGCTTCCTCGGTCTCCTGCTGAGTGCGAATTCCCAGGAATTGGCGCAACAGCAGGTCTTCGGCATCCATCGTGACGTTGGTTTCCAGCTCACCCTTCCAATAGCCGGCGGGGTGCTGCAGGGACAGGAAGTAGTCCCGGGCAGCGCGCAGCGCGGCTTGGACGTCCGGGCCCTCTCCGATTGACGCTGGGGCGTGCTGAAGCTGGTCGGTCAATGTTTCCTCCGAACGATGAACTCGGCGAGTTCGGTCAGCGAATCGATCACTTCTGGCGGGCCGCTCCCCAAGTGCTGCCGGGCGGTGGCCAGCCGGCGTTCGCACTCCGCTCGAGTCCAATCCGCAGACCCAGTGCGCTGCACCATTTCAGCGGCTTCCTGCAGTTCGTCCTCGGTCAGCGGATCGGGCTGGTCGTACAACCGGCGCAGCCGTTCGCCCTCGGGGGTGCCCGAGTTCAGCGCGTGGACCACCGGCACGGTCTTCTTCCGGGTGCGCAGGTCGGAGAGCACGGGCTTGCCGGTGACCTCGGGATCTCCCCACAGGCCGAGCAGGTCGTCGACGAGTTGGAACGCCATCCCGAGTTCCACCCCGAAGGTGTGGAGCCGGGTCACTTCCCGCTGTTCCGCCCCCAAGTACAGGGCTCCGATGGAAGCGGCGCACCCGAGCAGCACGGCCGTCTTGTCGTGCGCCATCTGCAAGCACTCGTCCAGGCGCACGTCGTTGCGCCGCTCGAAGTCGAGGTCAGCCGCCTGGCCGGCGATCAGGGTGCGGGTGGCGGCGGACAACCAGCGGACCGCTGCCGCGGTGTGCGGGCTGTTCTTCTCCAGCAGCACGTCGGTGGCCAAGGCCAGCAGGGCGTCTCCGGCCAGCAGGGCGGCGGAACGACCGAAGATGGTCCACGCGGTCGGGCGATGGCGTCGAGCGGTGTCGTTGTCCATCACGTCGTCGTGCAGCAGGGAGAAGTTGTGCACGAGTTCGACGGCCGCCGCGGCCGGCAGGGGTGGATCGCAGTCCGGTACCGCGCTCCTGGCCCCCAGCAGCACCATTGCCGGGCGCAGCGCTTTGCCTCCGCTGGTGGCCGGAGATCCGTCCGCGTTCTGCCAGCCGAAGTGGTATTCGCACACCCCTCGGGTGTGCGGTTCCAGCTTGCCGACTGCTTCGCGCAGCACCGGTTCCACCGCTTCTCGGGCAGAGAGAAGTACAGGCGGCACAACAGTTGTCATGCGGTCACCTCCACGCCACGCGCCGATCGCTGCTCGAGGTCCACTGCTTCTGCGGCTCGAAGACCGCTCATCACTGCCCCTTCGGTGGTGTCCGGGAAACCGGTGGCCGTCCAGGCACCAGCGAGGAGGAGCCCGGGAATTTCGGTGTGCGGCCCCGGTCGAAGGCGAGCGACGCCCGGGGCTTGCAGGAAAGTGGCGTTCGGTTCCCTGCTGACGAAGAAGTCCCGCACCTCGGCTCGGCGGGCTGCTGGGAATATTTCCTCGAGCGCGGGCAGGAAGAGCTGCTGCAGTTGCTCAGCCCGCTGGTGCAGGTAGGGCTGGGCCGCTGAAATCGACAGGACCAGGTACTGGCCGTCCCCGGCGCCGGCTGCCTCGGTCCGGTCGAAGACCCACTGCACCGGCGAGTCGACCACCGCGCTGACCGGCAGGTCGGTGACCGGGCGGTCGTACCAGACGTGGACGTTGATGATCGGCGCCGAGGAGAGCTGGGCCCACTCCTCCCGCCCGGCCACACCGTGCCCGGCCAGCAACCGGGAAGCCGACCAGTGCGGTACCGCGACGACGACCCAATCCGCGTCGATCGTGGAGGTTCCGGATCGCTCCCGGAAGCACACGCGCAGGCCGTCTCGTCCGCGCTGCATCCCGGTCACCTTGCAGCGCAGTAGAACCCGGACGCCGCTGGCGGTCAGTTCCCGGTGGGCGGGTTCGCCGTGCAGCTTGCTCAACGGGACTTGGGGAATCCCGATGTCCGCGCTGTCGGTTTCGTCGAGCACCCCGGTGCGGAACACCCTCGCGGCCAAGGCCATCGAAGCTTGCCGCGGGGAAGCGTTCAGCGCGGCAACCGCCAACAGCCCCCAGAAGAGGTCCACCGCCCGGTCGTGTTGCCCGTGCGCGCGCAGCCAGTCGGCGAAGCTGGTCCGATCCAGCTCCGGGTCATCGAGGGGGAGTTTGCGCATCGCCCAAGCTGCACGCGCGACACCGATCCGCTCCCCCACGGTCAACAGCCGGTAGCCCAGCAGCGCAGGCAGCAAGTGCCAGGGAGCCGGCAGGTTCCAGCGGCGCACCTCGGCTCGCCGGCCTCGGGGGGCGAGCACCGGGATGTGGAACCGCGGCTGGATGCTCACGTGCGAGCTGACCCCGAGGCGGTCCAGCAGTCCGCGGTAATTGCGGTAGCACCGCAGGAACACGTGCTGGCCGGTGTCCACTTCCAACTCTCCCCGCTGGAAGGAGTACGTGGCACCGCCGAGCCTGGAGCGCGCTTCCAAGAGGGTGACGGTGAAGCCGTTGTCCGCGCAGCGCAGCGCAGCGCTGATCCCAGCGAGCCCGCCGCCGATCACCACCACCTGACCGCGGCTCACGGCTGCCACCCCGCCAGCGCGCGGACGGCCACCACTGCTTTGCGCCACCCGGGCAGTGCGGCGCGGCGCTGGATCACCGCGTGCGGTTTGGCCGCGATGCGCTGCAGCAGTTGGTGGTAGATGCCGGCCATGGCAGCAGTGCAGGCACGGCTGCGGCGGTCCAGCATCGGCAGCAGCCGAAACCCCTCCTCGTACCAGCACTCAGCGCGGGCCGCCTGGAACCGGATCAATCTTTCCCAGGAGTCACCTGAGGTGATGAGCTCGCCGCTCGGGCTGAGCTCGACGTCGAACACGGCCAGGTCTTGCCGGGGGAGGTAGACCCGCCCGTTGCGCTGGTCTTCCCGGACGTCGCGGAGGATGTTGGTCAGCTGCAGCGCCACTCCCAGCGAATCGGCGTGGGGTTCGGCGGTTTTGCTGTCCTCGGGGGCGAACACCCCGAGGGAGAGGCGCCCGATGGACCCGGCGACGCAACGGCAGTAGCCGACGAGTTCGGCGAACGTGTCGTACTGCTGGCCGCGCACATCCGCTTCGCACCCGGAGATGAGCTCGGCGAAAGCTGGCAGGGGGATCGGGAAGCGGCTGCTGGCGTCGGCCAGGGCTGCCAGCACGGGATCGGATGAATCCACCGACATGTGCTGCAGCGCGTGTCGCGCCTGTTTCAGTTGCTGCAGCTTCTCCTCCGCGGGCAGCTCGCCGTCCCCCACATCGTCCACGCGTCGAGCGAAGGCGTAAACGGCGCTCAGCGCGCGCCGCTTCGGGGGCTGCAGCAAGCGGATGCCGTAGTAGAAGTTGCGGGCTTGCTGACGGGTGATCCGCTCGCATTCCCGATAAGCATCCGCAATGCTCGCCGCCTCAGTCACCAAGGTCTCCCCAGAGCGTAGAGTTTTCCCCATTCCACGAAGGTCCGCACGCGGCCGGGACGTATCTCGGTGCTGAGCGGATCATGTCCGGCCGCGGCGAATGCCGCAGCGGTGGCACGGCCACCGGCGATGTACCCCGACACCGCTATCCGGGCCATACCGGACAGTTGCGAGACGATGGGTGCGCCGGCCGCCAGCATCCGCCGCGCCCGGTCCACCTCGAACTTCACTAATCCGCGCAGTTTCGTCGACGCGTGGGCGCCGGCGAGTTCTTCTTCAGCGCAACCGAAGCGGCGCATGTCCTCGGCGGGGATGTAGATCCGCCCCTGGTTGAAGTCAGCCCTGATGTCCTGGCAGTGTTCCAGGATCTGCAGTGCGGTGCAGATCTTGTCCGACAGTTCGATCAAGCTCTTGTCAGCGCGGTCGAACACGTGCAGGACCGCTTCTCCGACCGGGGCAGCTGACAGAGCGCAGTAGTCGAGCAGGTCTGCGAACGTCTCGTACCTGCGCACCCGTTGGTCCTGCCGGTTGGCCTCGATCAACTTGACCAGGACCTCGTACGGAATGCCGTGCTTGCGCACCGTCGGACTGAGCGCTCGCAGCGCCGGGATCCGCGCTGTGCCCTGGTAGGCCCGACGCAGATCCACCTCCAGCAGGTCGAGCAGCTCCCCTCGGTGCCCCGGGGCCTCGTCGCCGGCGTAATCAACCAGTCGGAAGTAACCGTAGAGGGCATGCAAGTCCTGCCGCACGCTCGGGGGCAGCACTTTGGAGGCGACCGGGAAGTTCTCCGACCGCATCCGTTCCAACACGGCCTCCCACTTGGGGAGGCCGCCCGAACGTGCCGCACTGACCGGTTGTTCGGAATCTCTCCCGGAG
>NZ_AYJW01000028.1 GCF_000497205.1 Saccharopolyspora rectivirgula DSM 43747 | reverse complement strand
CATCCTTTCCACCCGTCTGATTTGCTGATCCCGCAGCGCAGTGCGGCCACCGCCAGGTCGTCGTAGGCATGTCCAAAACGTGCCCGGCCGACTTCGGTGAGCAGGAAGAGCTTCGCCGGCCGGCCTCGACCGCGTCGACCCCGCCGTGACGATTCCCTGGTGTAGGCCTCCCCCTCGGCCACCAGCGCATCCAAGTGCCGGCGGACCGCGGTCGGGCTGACTCCCAGTTCTTCCGCCACCGCAGCAGCGGTTATCGGCCCGCGTTCCAACAACAACCGCGCGACCGCGTGCCGGGTGCGCCCGTCCCCGTGGACGGCCGCGCCGTGCCCTGCGGCGCCTGGCTTGGCAGCCGCAGCAGGTGGGGGCGATCCGGCGTTTTTCACAACACGAATGTTACCTAATTCAGCTTCGGTCGCCAGCGCCAGGGGTGAGGGGGAATTGGTGAACCCACCCACCCGGATACGCTTCGTCATCGTGGCGGCAAGCGAAACAACCGGTGGGGCCAGGGCGAACCGGCCGCACCCGGCACAGCAGGCAACTGCTCAGGGCACCGCTGAGCTCGGCACTCCGGCGCCGCTGAACCGGACCGAGCGCCAGCAGCTCGACGTGGTGCGGCGGTTCGGCACCACGGGGTCGCTGGTCCTCGCCTTCGGCGCGATCGGCGCCGGCGCCGCCCCCGTGGACAACCCGCTCTCCGGGGTGCGGCTGCTGGGCCTCCCGGTCCGCATCCCCACCGTCGCCATGGCCTGCGCCTGGCTGGGCATGATGATGCTGGTCATCTCCTGGCTGTGGCTGGGGAAGCTGTCGTGGCCGGGCAAGGAGCGGATGGTCTCGGTCACCCAGCTCGCCCGCACCGTGGTGATGTGGGCGCTGCCGCTGGCCCTGGCACCACCCCTGTTCAGCACCGACGTCTACAGCTACCTGGCGCAGAGCGAAGTCGCCGCCCGCGGCTACAACCCCTACGAACTGGGCCCGGTCAACGCGCTGGGGGTCGAGCACCCGTTCACCAGCAACGTGCCGAACATCTGGCGCGACACCCCCTCGCCGTACGGGCCGCTGTTCCTGATGATCGGCCAGACGCTGTCCCGCGTCATCGGCGACAACGTGGTCTTCGGCGTGCTGCTGTGGCGCGTGGTGATGCTCTGCGGCTTCGCCATGGCCATCTGGGCGATCCCGCGCCTGGCCCGCCGCTGCGGCGTGCAACCGGTGGCCGCCCTGTGGCTGTCGGCCGCCAACCCGGTCGCGCTGTTCCACGTGGTCAGCGGCATGCACAACGAAGCGATCATGGTCGGCATCATGCTGGCGGCCATCGAGCTCGGGCTCCGCTGGCAGAACTGGGCCGGAACGATCGTCGCCGGTGTGCTGCTGACCATCGCCGGAGCGATCAAACCACCCGCCTTCATCGCCCTCGGCTTCTTCGGCATCTACCTCGTGGTGCGCCGCGGCAGCAGGTGGGGCGACCTGCTGCGCACCGCGGCGGTGCTCACCGCCACCTTCCTGGCCACCATGACCGTGATCACCCTGGCCAGCGGCTGGGGCCTGGGCTGGATCGAAACGTTCGACGTGCCCAACCGGGTCAAGACGTTCATGGCGCCGCTGACCGCGTTCGGCATGACCGGTGGCGGCATCACCATGGTCCTGGGGCTGGGCAACCACACCGACGCGATGCTGGTGATCACCAAGCTGCTCGGCTACGCGATCACCGCCGTGGTCTGCCTGCGCCTGCTGTGGTTGTCGTTCCGCGGCCGGATCAACCCGCTGACCGGCTTGGGCATCACCCTGCTGGTGCTGGCCCTGGCGGTGCCCGTGCTGTGGCCGTGGTACCTGCTCTGGCCGGTCACCACCCTGGCCATCTCCACCAACGACAACCGGTTCCGGATCACCGCGACGGTGATCTGCGCGTCGGTGTCCCTGCTGGTGCCGCCCACCGGAGCCGGCTACCCGCTGCGGGCCTACCAGATCCCGCTGGCGGTCTCGGCCGCGCTGGTGGCGTTCCTGCTGCTGCTCTGGCTGCTGCGGGGCAAGGTTCCGTGGCCTGGCCCCACCCGGGGCCGAGCACGCGGCGGTGCGTCATAGGCTTAGAAGTCGTGAAGAACGCCGACGGCCCCGCTGTCCAGGTTCGCGGCCTGCAGAAGCACTTCGGCAGCACAGCCGCCGTGGCCGGTCTCGACCTGGTGATGGAACGCGGCAGCGTGCTGGCCCTGCTCGGTCCCAACGGGGCGGGCAAGACCACCACCGTGGAGATCTGCGAAGGCTTCCAGCGCCCCGACAGCGGCGAAGTCCGGGTGCTCGGGCTCGACCCGATCACCCAAGCCGAACAACTGCGCCCGCGAATCGGCGTGATGCCGCAGGGCGGCGGTGCCTACCCCGGCGTGCGCGCCGACGAGATGCTCGAGCTGGTCGCCTCCTGCGCGGCCGATCCGCTGGACCCGGCGTGGCTGCTGGAGGTCCTCGGACTCGACTCCGCCCGGCGCACCCCCTACAAGCGGCTCTCCGGCGGTCAGCAGCAGCGGCTCTCCTTGGCCTGCGCCCTGGTGAACCGACCGGAGCTGGTGTTCCTGGACGAGCCCACCGCCGGCATGGACCCGCAAGCGCGGCGACTGGTGTGGGAACTGATCGGCGCGCTGCGCCGCGACGGGGTCAGCGTTCTGCTGACGACGCACCTGATGGACGAGGCCGAGACCCTCGCCGACAAGATCGTCATCGTCGACCAGGGCCGGGCGGTGGCCAGCGGCACCGCGGCCGAGCTGACCGCCAGCCAGGACGAGGAGCAGGAGCTGCGGTTCAAGTCCCAGCCGAGCCTGAACCTCGAGCAGCTGCTCAGCGCGCTGCCCGAGGACTGCAAGGCCGTCGAGCTGCGCCCGGGTGACTACCAGGTGCGCGGCAACGTCACTCCGCAGGTCATCTCCACCGTCACCGCCTGGTGCGCCCAGCACGGCGTGCTCGCCGAGGAGCTGCGGGTGACCAAGCGCAGCCTGGAAGACGTGTTCCTGGAACTGACCGGACGGGAGCTGCGATCGTGAGCCGGGAAACCGACCTGCACACCGCTGGTACGGGCGCGCGATTCCCGGCCGGCACGTTCACCCCCGCCCCCGGGCGAGGCCGACCGCTGCGGATGTTGGCGGCCCAGACCAAGACGGAAGCGCTGCTCACCCTCCGCAACGGAGAGCAGGTGCTGCTGACGCTGATCATCCCGCTGGCCCTGCTGTTCGGGCTGAGCGCGCTCGACATCGGCAGCCTGCCGGAGCCCCGGGTGAACTGGGTGGTGCCGCGCATCCTGGCACTGGCGGTGATGTCCACCGCCTTCACCGGCCAAGCCATCGCCCTGGGCTTCGACCGCCGCTACGGCGTGCTCAAGCGGTTGGCCGCCACCGCCCTGCCCCGCTGGACGCTGATCGGCGGCCGGATCACCGCCACCCTGGCGGTCATCGCGCTGCAGGTGGTGGTGCTGTGCGTGGCCGGGCTGCTGCTGGGCTGGTCCACCACTCCGGTCGGGCTGCTGCTGGCCGTGCCGCTGCTGGTGCTGGGCACGTTCGCCTTCGGCGCGGCCGGAGTCCTGGTCGGCGGAGCGCTCAAGGCGGAAGTCGTGCTGGCGCTGGCCAACGCGATCTGGTTCGTCCTGCTGCTCGCCGGTGGCCTCGCCCTGCCGAGCGACGACCTCCCCGGCCCATTGGCGCAGATCGCCGACTTCCTGCCCTCCGGCGCGCTGGCCAGCGCCTTGGAGGCCGCGCTGGCGCACGGCTCGGCACCCGGTTTGCAGTCGGTCCTGGTTCTGCTGGCCTGGGGTGTGGTGACCAGCGCGATCGCCGTGCGCACGACCCGACTGACCTGATCCGTCGCAGTGGTCACAGCGCCCTGCCCGGAGCTAGGGTGACCCGCATGACGAAGATCGCCCGCCAGGCCAAGAAATCCCTCGAACTGATCCACTCGATGATCTACTTCGCGCCCGAGGCGGAGAAGAACTTCACCGCCCTCGGGCTGGAACCCGGGCGAATGTCCTACTACGCCGGCCGGGCAGCCGCCATGGGGCCGGTGGGGCCGGGAGTGGTCGCCGCGACCTTCTACAACTTCAACCCGGCGTCCGTGGCCAAATCGATTCCGCGGGCGTGGGAGATCGCCGCTCCGCAGGACGTGCTGACCGCCCGGTTCGAAGCGGCCGACGCGGCCCTGCACCGCTACCTCGGCGCGGAAGTGCTGGAGTCCGAGCTGGTCGGCCGAACCGCGCAGCTGGCGCAGGAAGCCGCCCTGGCCTGCACCCCCGAAGGAAAACCGCTGTTCGCCGCCCACGCCGACCTGCCCTGGCCGCAGGAACCCCACCTGAAGCTGTGGCACGCGGCGACGCTGCTGCGGGAGTTCCGCGGTGACGCGCACATCGCCGCGCTGCAGCGAGCCGGGTTGAGCGGACTGCAGGCACTGGTGCTGCACAGCGCCAGCGGCGAGGGCTTCAAGCCGTCGGTGGCCAAGAAGTTGCGCGAGTGGTCCGACGAGCAGTGGGCGGCAGCCGAGCAGCAGCTGCGGGACCGGGGCCTGGTGGACGAAGACGGGGTGATCACCGACGCGGGCACCCGCCTGCGGGAGGAGGTCGAGACCGACACCGACGCCATGTCCATGCCCCCGTGGACGGCGCTCGGCGAGTCGGCCACCGAACAGCTGCTGACCAGCGGGCGCCAGCTGAGCCGCGCTCTGGCCAAGGCCGGGGCGGCACCTCGAGAGCTGTTCGGCCGCGACTGAGCTCCCGCCGGGGCCGGTCGCCAGCCCGGCGGAGGAGGGAAGTCGGCGCGGCTTACCATCGAGGCGTGGCTGCGGCGTCTTTGAAAGCGCGTTTATCCCGTCCTTCTCCGCGCATGGTGCGGGCACTGGCCCTGGCAGTGCTGGTGACCCAGGTGCTGATCTCGGTGACCGGAACGATCGTGCGAGTCACCGGATCCGGTCTGGGCTGCCCCACCTGGCCCCAGTGCTTCCCGGGCAGCATGGTCCCGGTTTCCCACGCGGAGATCGCCCCGCTGCACCAGGCCATCGAGTTCGGCAACCGGCTGCTGACCTTCGTCGTCGGCATCGCGGCGATCGCCTGCTTCCTGGCCGCCTGGCGCTCCCGGCCGCGCCGTCCGCGACTGGTCCGGCTGGCCCTGGTCATGCCGCTGGGCGTGGTGGCGCAGGCGATCATCGGCGGCATCACGGTGCTCGTGGACCTGCAGTGGTGGAGCGTCTCCCTGCACTTCCTGGCGTCGGCGGTGCTGGTGTGGCTGGCGGCGATCCTGGTCAAGACGGCCAGCGAGGGCGACGACAAACCGATGCTGGTGATCACCAGGACCATGCAGCGGCTGCTGGTGGCGCTGAGCGCGGTCACCTTCGTGATGCTGTTCGCCGGAACCCTGGTCACCGCCGCCGGTCCGCACGCCGGGGACGCTGCAACGCCACGGCTGGACGTGCCGGTGGAAACCATCGCCCGGGTGCACAGCATGTCGACGATGGCCTACGTGCTGCTGCTGGCCGTGTTCGGGGTGTGGCTGCGCAGCGCACGACCGACCAAAGCACTGCTGAAGGCCTACAGCGCGGCGTGCGCGGTGGTGCTGCTGCAGGGGGCGATCGGCTACACCCAGTACGCCCTCGGCGTTCCCGAGCCGCTCGTGGTGGCGCACGTGCTCGGCGCCATGCTCGTGGTGGTGGCGACCTCGTGGCTGTGGTGCGAGTCCCGCTACCGCGGCCCGCTGCCGCAGCAGAAGCAGGCGGAGCCGGCCGCGAGCTGAGCGCGCGCCGCGGTGGCGGTCAGAACCGCAGCCGCGGCTTGCCTTCGCGCTCCCACCGGCGCCAGAGCTCGGGCATTTCCCCGGACAGCCACCGGTAGAACTCGTTGACCGAGCGCAGTCGCCGGGCCCGTTCCCCTTGGCCGCTGAACATACGCAGGCCGAGGGCGGTCAGCTCTTCCAGCTCGGTGAACCGCTGCATGCGCTGCCGCACGAAATCGGGCCAGCTGTCCTCCTCGATCCGGTACAGCGCCGCTTCCCTGCCCTGCCGGGTCGTCTTCGAGATCAGGCCCAGCCGCATCAGCAGCCGCACGTTGGTGCTGACCGAACCGGTGCTGGCGTTGAGCGCGTGGGACAACTCCGCAGCGGTGCGCTCCGGCGGATCGCACACCAGCAGGAACGCCAGGATGCGACCGGCGATCAAGGGCATTCCCTCGGTGGCTTCGAAGTGAGCCGCCATCCGCTCTATCCAGTCGGCCAGGGCCGGTCGATCGGTGCGCTGCAGGTAGTCGGCCACCACACCTCCCCCATAGGTTCAATCAGTGCTGAAAAGATAAACCAAGGTGAAGCGCGTGCCAACCCGGGGCCGTCGAGCCCCGGCGCAGCTCGCCGTCGACTGGCACAGTGTGAAGCGGAGCGCTCGACCGCCAGCTAGCGATCTTTGGAGTCCACAGTGCGGTTTCACCTGCGGAAAACGTTCCGACTGGGACCCCTGCGCCTGCACCTGGGCAGGCGCGGGTTCAGCTGGAGCGTCAAACTCGGCCGCCGCGTCCGCTGGCACCACAAGTACGGATGGCGGATCAACACCCCGGGACCGGGGTACCTGCAGGCCTCCGGAAGACGACACCGCCGATGACAGCGGACAGGCGCACCGCGGGCGGAACCCACCCGCCGGCACCCGTCCCCGCACCGGCGGAGGACGGAAGCGGATTCAGCGAGCGCGCGGCCCCGCCATGCGCCGCCGGTGCTCGGCGCCGATCTTGAGCGCGGCGGCGGTGTCCGCGTCCCATTCGCTGGCCGTCAGGTCCTCGACAGCTTCGACCAGCGCCTCGCCGGCGGCCACATCGGGAACCATGACGTCACCCATGCCGCCGTCCTCGCCGATCAGGACGACCCGCGCCCCCGCCTGGCCAAGGTTTTCCACTACAGCTCGCGCTGAGCCGCCGTGCTCGCGAACGAACGTCTTGGCAGCCGCGATCGCTTTCGGAGAGGGCTTGGCAGCCCTTTCGGTGTCCTTCTCGGCCATGACGGGAATCATAGACAACTCCACTCCGTGGCGGACCATCCCGTAGTGCACACCACTTCTGCTCGATCGCCTGCCGTAGCGTAGGAAATCAACGGCGTGACCAACACGCGGTCAAAAGCAGCGACACCAGGCGGAGGAGACAGGATGCGCGCAATCCGGGTGCAGGCCACCGGTGGACCGGAAGTACTGGAGTACACCGAGACGGAGCCCCCCGCGCCCCAGCCCCGGGAACTGCTGGTGGACGTGGCCGCGAGCGGGGTGAACTTCATCGACACCTACCACCGCAGCGGCGTCTACCAGCTCCCACTGCCCTTCACCCCGGGCTCCGAAGGAGCCGGGACCGTCGTCGAAGTCGGCAGCGAGGTCACGGAGTTCTCCCCGGGCGACCGGGTGGCTTGGGCGATGACCCCGGGAAGCTACGCCGAGCGCGCGGTGGTGCCGGCGGACAAGGCCGTCCGGATACCGGACGGCGTGGACGAGCGCACCGCGGCGGCCGCACTGCTGCAGGGCATGACAGCGCACTTCCTGGTCACCTCCACCTTCCCGGTGAAGACGGCGGACACCGCGCTGGTGCACGCCGCGGCCGGCGGAATGGGCCTGCTGCTGACCCAGCTCATCAAGCACCGCGGCGGCAACGTGATCGGCACCGTGTCCACTCCGGACAAAGAACGGCTGGCCCGGGAAGCCGGTGCCGACGAGATCATCCGCTACACCGAAGCCGACGTCGCCAAGGAGGTCCGCGACCTCACCGACGGCCGCGGGGTCGACGTGGTCTACGACGGGGTCGGCAAGAGCACCTTCGACGCCAGCCTGGCCAGCCTGCGCCCCCGGGGCACCCTGGTGCTGTTCGGCGCGGCCAGCGGCCCGGTGCCACCGGTGGACCCCCAGCGGCTCAACTCGGCCGGATCGGTGTTCCTCACCCGCCCCAGCCTCGCGCACCACATCCTCACCCGGGAAGAACTGGAATGGCGCGCCGGCGAGGTCTTCGAGTGGATCCGCAACGGCACCCTGACCGTCCGGATCGGGGGCACCTATTCCCTGCAAGACGCCAAACAAGCGCACGAAGACCTGGAAAACCGCCGCACCACGGGCAAACTCCTGCTGATCCCCTGAAACCGCGGAAACCCGCCCCGACAGCGCCCCGGCGCGCTGTCGGGGTTTGCCCGGCTTCCCGCACCGGGAATCCACTGGGGCATGGACAACGAGCAGCAAGCCCGGCACACCGTCGCCCTGATCAGCCCGGCCGCGTACGTCCAAGGAGCCGGCGTGCTCGCCGACCTCGGCACCCGTCTGTCCACTTTGGCCGAAAAAGTGCTGTTGATCTCCGACCAGGTCGTCTGGGGGATCGCCGAGAAGACCATCCGCGCTTCGCTGGAGAAGGCGGGCGTCGGCCTGCACTTCGAGGAGTTCCGCGGGAGCTGCACCGCAGCGGAGATCGACCGGGTCGCCGAAGTCGCGCGACGAGCGGAAGTGGACGCGATCGTCGGCCTCGGCGGAGGAACCGCGATCGACACCGCGAAGGCCGCTGGCCACCAGGCCGGCACCAAATGGGTCTCCGCGCCCACGGTGGCCTCCACCGACGCCCCCACCAGCGCCCTGGCCGTGGTCTACACCGAGGACGGCGCGTTCGAGGAGTACCGGTTCTTCCCCCACAACCCGGACCTGGTGATCGTCGACACCCAGCTGGTGGCCAACGCCCCCGCCCGCTTCCTGCAGTCCGGCATCGGTGACGCCCTGGCCACGTGGGTGGAAGCGCGCGCCTGCCAGCAGTCCGGGGCCACCACGATGGCCGGCGGGAAGGCCCCGCTCGCCGCCGTCGCCCTGGCCAAGCTGTGCTGGGACACGCTGTGGGAGTACGGGGTGCAGGCCTGCGACGCCGCCCGCCACCACCTGGTGACCCCCGCGCTGGAGAAGATCACCGAAGCCAACACCCTGCTGTCCGGCCTGGGTTTCGAATCCGGCGGTCTGGCCGCGGCGCACGCGATCCACAACGGCCTCACCGCGCTACCGCAAACGCACGCGGTGATGCACGGGGAGAAGGTGAACCTGGGCACGCTGACCCAGCTGGTCCTGGAGGGGCGACCGACCGCGGAGATCGACAGCTTCATCGACTTCTCCACCAGGATCGGGCTGCCCACCACGCTCACCGAGGTCGGGCTCGGCGATGCGGACGGCGAAGCGCTCCGCCACGTGGCGGAGACGGCCACCGCACCGGAGGAAACGATCCACAACCTGCCGTTCGAGGTGAGCGCTGCCGATGTGATCGACGCGCTGCGAGCAGCCGACCGGTACGCGGTCGGGTTCCGCGAGCGAGCGGGGCTGCCCGCCCCAGCAGCACCGGGCTCCACCGGGCACTGACGACCCAACGGGCTGGGCCGCAGCAGACCACCCCGGAAGCTCACCGCGCGGTGCGCCTCCGCCAGCCCAGCCCGACCCCGCCGGCGACCAGCAGCACCACGCCGGCGAGCAGCACGATCAGCGGCGCGCTGAGCGCACCGCCCGTCCAGTCCCACACCGCTTCCGGGACCGCGATCACAACACCGATCACCCCCGCTGCCAGCAGCACCGGGTCCCGCGAGCGCAAGAACGCCGCCAACAGCAGCAAGGCCAGCACGAACGTGCTGCCGTAGGCCCACGGCCAGCTCTCGGACGCCGGCCACTGGGCGCCGGTGAGGGCGATGGCCAACCCGCACGCCAACGCGGTCCGCTGGGCGACCACCCCGGTCAAGACGAGCACGGTCCACAGCAGCCCGGCGCCCAGCAGGAGCCCCGTCGTCACCGGAACCGACCAGGAGAAGCAGTCCGAGGCCGCGGCCAGCACCAGCGCCGCGGTGAACGCGCACGAAGCGAAGGCGGTGAACGCGGCGGGCAACGCCAAGTAACCGACCACAGCGAGCACCAGGCCGGTGACCGCCCAGGGCCACTCCCCGACCGGCTCGGGAACCGCAGTGCCGACCGCCGCGGCGCCGGCCACCGCGGTCAACGCGAACAGCACGGTGATGACGCGCGCCCGATGACCGCGCGAACTGCGCACCCTGCCGGGGCCACCCGCGATGAACACCCCGACTCCGGCCGGCAGCACCGCGACCGCGGTGAGGATCAACACCCGAGCGGGTTCCGGCAGCTCCGCCCAGGTCTGCCCGGCCAGCAGCAGTGCACCGCTGAGCACGAGCACCCCGCCCAGGTACCCGAGGACCTCCCAGAGCACACCGCGACGAGACCGCGTCGGACCGCTGTCCAACGCGGCGCGCACCGCGTCGGCCTGGTCCTGCCCCAGCACTCCCCGGCCGACCAGTTCCTGCAACGCGGCGCGCTGCTGCTCGGTGAGCTTCATGGCGGCGAGGCTACCGGGGGATCAACCCCGTCGGCTCACCACAGCCAGCCGATGACCGGCAGCCCGAGGGCCGCGTCCACGGCCAGCCCGACGAAGACGAACATCAGGTAGGTGTTCGACAGGTGGAACAGTTGGATCGGCTTGGTCTTCTCCCCGCGCTTGGTCATGGTGTGCAGCCGGTGCGTCAGGTACAAGAACCACGCTCCGCTGACCACCGCCGACAGCGCGTAGAGCCAACCC
The DNA here is from genome assembly GCF_000497205.1 of Saccharopolyspora rectivirgula DSM 43747. GTDB lineage: Bacteria > Actinomycetota > Actinomycetes > Mycobacteriales > Pseudonocardiaceae > Saccharopolyspora > Saccharopolyspora rectivirgula. The sequence continues at coordinate 41,647 of NZ_AYJW01000028.1, read as the reverse complement.
GCCGCGGGGATCAGCAGCAGCGTCGTCAACACCGTCAGCCAGGTGTAGATCAGCACCTGCCGGGTGACCTGCACCGGCCCGGCCACCACCGGCAGCATCGGCACCCCGGCCCGGGCGTAGTCGTCCTTGTACTTGACGGCCAGCGTCCAGGTGTGCGGCGGTGTCCAGAAGAACACGATGCCGAACATCACCAGCGCTTGCCAGGAGACCTCGCCGGTGACGGCTGCCCAGCCGATCACCGGGGGCATGCACCCGGCGGCCCCGCCCCAGACGATGTTCTGCGCGGTGCGGCGCTTCAACCACAGCGAGTAGACGAAGACGTAGAACAGGATCGTCGCGAGCGCGAGCAGCCCCGCGAGCAGGTTCGCGGTGGCCCACAGGAACCCCACGGAGGCCAGCCCGAGCACGATCCCGAAGACCAGCGCGTGCCGATCGGACACGGTGTGCCGCACCAGCGGACGAGCCCTGGTGCGCTGCATCACCTTGTCGATGTCGGCGTCGACCACGCAGTTGAGCGCGTTCGCACTACCGGCTGCCATCGTGCCACCGAGCAGGGTGGCGATCACCAGCCACGGGGACGGAATGCCGCCCTCGGCCAAGATCATGGCCGGGATCGTGGTCACCAACAGCAGTTCGATGACCCGCAGCTTCATCAGGCCGATATAGGCTTTCAGCAGCTCGGCGGGACGCCGAGCATGCCGCGTCTGGGGTGCGTCGACGGTGGTCACGACGCTGCGCTCACCGACGGCATGGATCTCCTTGGTCATGTCAGCCGAGCCGCCCGGTGGGCCGGGCAGGAGTACTTGGTCACTCGGGGTCAAATACTGAATAGTAGGTGTGCTACTCAAAACGCCGGCTGGCGGGTCCGCCCTCAATGGAAAGACCGCAGCTGGCGACGGCCGCCAGGTACCCTGGAAGTGACCCCCTTCGAGGGGTGTGTTCGCCCTGCGCTGCAGCTGGTCGCGGGAGTCCCCTCCCGTATCCAGCGGCCGCAGCCGGCACCTCGAACGCGTGCCTCAGATGCAGCCGGGCGATGTTCCGGCCCGCACTGCAGCTGCGGGATCAGCAAATCAGACGGGTGGAAAGGATGTCCGACCACGCCTATTAGGCTGCCGTCGGACGAGGGATAACAGCGGTTGAATCGGTCAAGTGGCCGCATTCTCCGCATCGAGGGAAACTGGAGCTGCGTCCGTGTCCGTCACTGACGATCTTGCCCGCTTGACCACCAAACAACTCCCGGAAGACTGGACCGAGCTGGACCAGCGTGCTGTGGACACCGCGCGGGTGCTGGCCGCCGACGCGGTGGAGCACTGCGGCAGCGGTCACCCGGGGACCGCGATGAGCTTGGCCCCGGCTGCCTACGCGCTGTTCCAGCGCGTCATGCGGCACGACCCGAGCGACCCGGAGTGGATCGGCCGGGACCGCTTCGTGCTGTCGGCCGGTCACTCGAGCCTCACCCTGTACATCCAGCTGTTCCTGTCCGGTTACGGACTGGAGCTGGACGACCTGAAGGCGCTGCGCAAGTGGGGCTCGAAGACGCCGGGCCACCCCGAGTACGGCCACACCGCCGGGGTGGAGACCACCACCGGTCCGCTGGGCCAGGGCCTGGCCACCGCGGTCGGCATGGCGATGGCCGCTCGGCGGGAGCGCGGTCTGTTCGACCCGGACACCCCGGCCGGGGAGAGCCCGTTCGACCACCACATCTACGTGATCGCCTCCGACGGCGACATCGAGGAAGGCGTCACCTCCGAGGCGTCCTCGCTGGCCGGGACCCAGCAGCTGGGCAACCTCACGGTGATCTACGACGCCAACGAGATCTCCATCGAGGACAACACCCGGATCGCCCTGACCGAGGACACCGCCAAGCGGTACGAGGCCTACGGCTGGCACGTCGTCACCGTCGACGGTGGGGAGAACGTCAAGGACCTGCTGGCCGCCATCGAGGCCGCCAAGGCCGAGACCGACCGCCCCAGCCTGATCGTGCTGCGCACGGTCATCGGCTACCCGGCGCCCACCAAGATGAACACCGGCAAGGCGCACGGTGCCGCGCTGGGCGCCGACGAGGTCGCCGGGATCAAGAAGGCCCTGGGCTTCGACCCGGAGCAGTCGTTCCAGGTGGACGACGAGGTGCTGGCGCACGCCCGCAAGGTCGCCGAGCGGGCCAAGGCCACCCGGGCCGAGTGGCAGCAGAAGTTCGACGCGTGGGCCGCTGCCAACCCGGAGCGCAAGGCCCTGCTGGACCGGCTGAGCAAGCGCGAGCTGCCCGCCGGCTGGGCCGAGAAGCTGCCGAGCTGGGAGCAGGACGGCACGTCCCTGGCCACCCGCAAGGCCTCCGGTGAGGTGATCAACGCGCTGGCCGACGTGCTGCCCGAGCTGTGGGGCGGTTCCGCTGACCTGGCCGAGAGCAACAACACCCCGATCAAGGGCGCTGACTCGTTCGGCCCCGAGTCGATCGCCACGGACGCCTGGAAGGCGCACCCGTACGGGCGGAACCTGCACTTCGGCATCCGCGAGCACGCGATGGGCGCCATCCTCAACGGCATCGCGCTGCACGGTGGAACCCGGCCGTACGGCGGCACGTTCCTGGTGTTCAGCGACTACATGCGGCCGGCGGTCCGGCTGTCCGCGCTGATGAAGACGCCGGTCATCTACGTGTGGACGCACGACTCGATCGGTTTGGGCGAGGACGGCCCGACCCACCAGCCCATCGAGCACCTGGCCTCGCTGCGGGCCATCCCGGGCTTCTCCCTGGTGCGCCCGGCCGACGCCAACGAGACCGCTGCGGCCTGGAAGGCGATCCTGGAGGACACCAGCGGTCCGGCCGGACTCGCCCTGACCCGGCAGGGCGTGCCCACCCTGGAAGGCGTGGACGCCGAGGGCGTGGCCAAGGGCGGCTACGTGCTGGCCGAGGCCGGCAACGGCAAGCCGGAGGTGATCCTCATCGCCACCGGTTCCGAGGTCCAGCTCGCGGTGGAGGCCCGGAAGATTCTGGAGGCCGAGGGCGTTGCAACCCGTGTGGTCTCGATGCCCTGCGTGGAGTGGTTCGACGCGCAGGACGCGGACTACCGGGAGAAGGTGCTGCCGGAGTCGGTCCGCGCCCGCGTCTCGGTCGAGGCGGGCTGCGCGCAGCCGTGGTACCGCTTCGTCAAGGACGCCGGCGAGATCGTGTCCATCGACCACTTCGGCGCTTCGGCCGACTACAAGACCCTGTTCCGGGAGTACGGCTTCACCGCGGAGGCCGTGGTTGAGGCAGCCCGGCGCAGCCTGAACAACGCACGCACCAACGCGTGAGTGGAGGAACTATCCGTGACGACCAATCCGAACCTCACCGCGCTCAGCGAAGCCGGGGTGTCGATCTGGCTGGACGACCTGTCCCGCGGCCGGATCAACTCCGGTAACCTCGCCGAGTTGATCGAGAAGCAGGCTGTCGTCGGCGTCACCAGCAACCCGACGATCTTCGCCAAGGCCCTGTCCAACGCCGCCGACTACAACGACAAGGTGCGGGAGCTGGCCGCTCGCGGCGCCAGCGTCGACGAGGCGGTGCGCGAGCTGATCACCAGCGACGTGCGCGACGCCGCGGACGTCTTCCGCAACGTCTACGAGTCCACCGGCAAGGTCGACGGGCGGGTTTCGCTGGAGGTCGACCCGCGGCTGGCCCATGACACCGAGGGCACCGTGGCCGAGGCGCTGGACCTGTGGAAGACGGTGGACCGGCCCAACCTGATGGTCAAGATCCCCGCCACCGTCGAGGGCCTGCCGGCCATCACCCGCGCCCTGGCCGAAGGTGTCAGCGTCAACGTCACGCTCATCTTCTCGGTGGAGCGCTACCGCGAGGTCATGGACGCCTTCCTCACCGGCCTGGAGCGGGCGAAGGAGAACGGCAAGGACCTCAGCGAGATCTTCTCGGTGGCCTCGTTCTTCGTCTCCCGGGTGGACACCGAGATCGACAAGCGGCTGGAGAAGGTCGAGGGCGGTGAGCAGCTGCGCGGCAAGGCCGCGATCGCCAACGCCCGCCTGGCCTACGCCGCTTACCAGGAGGTCTTCTCCTCCGACCGCTGGAAGGCGCTGGAGGCCGCCGGCGCCAACCCGCAGCGGCCGCTGTGGGCTTCCACCGGTGTGAAGGACCCGGCCTACTCGGACACCCGCTACGTGGACGAGCTGGTGGCGCCGAACACGGTGAACACCATGCCGGAGGCCACGCTGCAGGCGGTCGCCGACCACGCGAACGTCCGCGGGGACACGGTGAGCGGCACCGCTGCGCAGGCCCAGCAGGTGTTCGACGACCTGAGCAAGGCCGGCATCGACGTCGACGACGTCTTCGCGGTGCTGGAGCGCGAAGGTGTCGAGAAGTTCGAGAAGTCCTGGCAGGAGCTGCTTGACACCGTCCAGCAGCAGCTGGAGGAGGCCAAGAAGTAACGGCTGCGCGGATGCGGCACCGGCCGCATCCGCTTGGTCATGCCCCGCTGGGCGGGACGCTTTCGCACTTCCACGCGGGCCGGTGCGCGACTGGCGCACCGGCCCGTATGAGCGACACTGTGGTCGCGAACACCAATGTATTGGTGAGGTCATTCTCGAGCGTGGTCGGCGGAATCCGGTCCGCATTCGAGGGTGAGCTCGTAACACGATCGAGCGTTGAAGGAATTAGATGGCAGCCGAAACTTCCGTCGACATCTCCGACCAATCCCTGGCAGGGGAAGCACGTCCCCTCGTCGAACGGTTGACCGCAGATCAGGTTGCCGGCAAGCTCGCCGCCCAGGACCCCACGCTGTGGGGGCCGGCCGCGGAGCAGGAAGCCGCCATCCGGTTGGCCTGGACCGCACTGCACGAGACTTCCCGCCCCCTGGTGGCGGAGATCGAAGCCCTGCGCGCCGACCTGCAGTCGGAAGGCCTGGACCGGATCGTGCTGGCAGGCATGGGCGGTTCGTCGCTCGCCCCGGAAGTGATCACCGCTACCGCCGGGGTGCCGCTGATCGTGCTGGACACCACTGATCCCGGGCAGGTGGCCGACGCGCTGAGCGGCGATCTGTCCCGCACCGTGCTGATCGTCTCTTCCAAGTCCGGCACCACCGTCGAGACCGACAGCCACCGCCGGGTGTTCGAGCGGGCTTTTTCCGCTAACGGAATCGATCCTGTGACCCGCATCATCGTGGTCACCGATCCGGGTTCTCCGCTGGAGACCACCGCTCGCGAAGCCGGGTACCGCAAGGTCTTCACCGCAGACCCCAACGTCGGTGGCCGCTACTCGGCGCTGTCCGCGTTCGGCCTGGTTCCGGCCGGGTTGGCCGGGGCCGACATCGCCACGCTGCTCGACGACGCCGCAGCGGTGTTCGAGAAGCTCCGCGTCGACGAGCCCGACAACCCGGGACTGCAGTTGGCTGCCGCACTGGCCGCCGCGCACGACAAGGGCGCGGAGAAGGTCGTCTTCGCCGACACCGGTTCCGGCATCCACGGCTTCGGCGACTGGGTGGAGCAGCTCATCGCCGAATCCACCGGCAAGGAGGGCACCGGCCTGCTGCCGGTGGTCGTGGAGAACCCGGACGCGCCGGGGTTCGCCGATGCCGGGGACGACGCCACCACCGTGGCGGTGGGGCCGGCGCACAGCGCTGCCCAGCTGAGCACCGCGGGCCCGCTGGGAGGCCTGTTCCTGCTGTGGGAGTTCGCCACCGCGGTGGCCGGTCGACTGATCGGCATCAACCCGTTCGACCAGCCCGACGTGGAGGCTGCCAAGCAAGCCGCCCGGTCCCTGCTGGACAGCCCCGCTGGCGGTCCCCCGTTGACCCCGGTCCTGGTGGACGGCCCCATCGAGGTCCACGCCTCGGGGAATTGGCTCAGCGCCGGGGTGGCCACCGTCTCGGACGCGCTGCGGGCCTTCCTGGCCACCGCGCCGGAGAAGGGCTACCTGGCCATCCACGCCTACCTGGACCGGCTGGAGGACGCCTCGGCCGCGCTGCTCCGCTCGGAGTTGGCCCGGCGCACCGGTCTGCAGACCACGTTCGGCTGGGGACCGCGTTTCCTGCACTCCACCGGCCAGTACCACAAGGGCGGCCACCAGAACGGCATCTTCCTGCAGATCACCGGTGAACCCGAGCAGGACCTGGAGGTTCCGGACCGCCCCTACACCCTGGGCGGCCTGCAGCGCGCCCAGGCCCTCGGTGACGGTCAGGTGCTGAGCAACCGGCACCGGCCGGTGCTGCGACTGCACCTGACGGACCGCAGTGCAGGACTGGTCGAGCTGGTCAAGGCGGTGCAGAGCCTGCGCTCGCTGAAGGGGGAAGCGTGATATCGCCAGCTGAGCAGTGGAAGAACCCGCTGCGGGATCCGCTGGACAAGCGGCTGCCGCGGATCGCCGGTCCCTGCAGTTTGACGATCTTCGGGGTCACCGGCGACCTGTCCCGCAAGAAGCTGATGCCCGCGATCTACGACCTGGCCAACCGGGGGCTGCTGCCGCCGGGGTTCTCCCTGACCGGGTTCGCCCGCCGGGACTGGGAGGACCAGGACTTCGGCCAGGTCGTCTACGAGGCGGTCAAGGAGAACGCCCGCACCCCGTTCAAGCAGTCGGTGTGGGATCGGCTGGCCGAGGGATTCCGCTTCGTGTCCGGCTCGTTCGACGACGACGACGCCTTCGACCGGCTGGCCGAGACGGTCAAGCAGCTCGACGCCGAGCGCGGCACCGGCGGCAACCACGCGTTCTACCTGTCGGTTCCGCCGTCGGCGTTCGAAACCGTGCTCAAGCAGCTGGCCCGCTCCGGGCTCACCGACCAGCCCAACGGCAGCTGGCGGCGGGTCGTGGTGGAGAAGCCGTTCGGGCACGACCTCGAAAGCGCCAAGGAGCTCAACCGCATCGTCAACAACGTCTTCCCCGAGGAGTCGGTGTTCCGCATCGACCACTACCTCGGCAAGGAGACGGTGCAGAACATCTTGGCGCTGCGGTTCGCCAACCAGCTGTTCGAGCCGATCTGGAACGCCAACTACGTGGACCACGTCCAGATCACCATGGCCGAGGACATCGGGCTCGGCGGGCGCGCCGGTTACTACGACGGGATCGGCGCGGCTCGGGACGTGATCCAGAACCACCTGCTGCAGCTGCTGGCGCTGACGGCGATGGAGGAGCCCGTCTCCTTCTCCCCTCAGGACCTGCGGGCCGAGAAGATCAAGGTGCTGTCGGCCACCAAGCCGGTGGGGCCGTTCGACAAGACCACCGCGCGCGGCCAGTACGTCGGTGGCTGGCAGGGCGGGAACCTGGTCCCCGGGCTGCACGAGGAGGGCGGTTTCGCTTCGGACTCCACCACGGAGACCTTCGCGGCGATCACCCTCGGCGTGGAGACCCGCCGCTGGGCCGGTGTTCCGTTCTACCTGCGCACCGGCAAGCGGTTAGGTCGGCGGGTGACGGAGATCGCCGTGATCTTCAAACGCGCCCCGCACCTGCCGTTCGACGACACCATGACCGAGGAACTGGGCCAGAACGCCCTGGTCATCCGGGTGCAGCCGGACGAGGGCGTGACGATGCGGTTCGGCGCGAAGGTCCCGGGCACCTCGATGGAGGTGCGGGACGTGACGATGGACTTCGGCTACGGGCACGCGTTCACCGAGTCCTCGCCGGAGGCCTACGAGCGGCTCATCCTGGACGTGCTGCTGGGTGAACCCTCCTTGTTCCCGGTCAACGAAGAAGTCGAACTTTCCTGGAAGATCTTGGACCCGGTGCTGGAGTACTGGGCTTCGCACGGCAAGCCCGAGCCGTACAAGGCCGGTTCGTGGGGTCCACCGTCGGCTGAGGCAATGCTCGCCCGTACCGGACGCTCCTGGAGGCGACCGTGATCATCGATCTGCCGTCCACCACGACTTCACAGGTCAACAAGAAGCTCGTCGAGCTGCGGGAGTCTGGTGGTGCTGTTGCCCTTGGCCGGGTGCTGACCTTGGTGATCGTCACCGGGGACGGCTCCGAGGTGGAGAAGTCGATCCAGGCGGCCAACGCCGCCAGCCGCGAGCACCCGTGCCGGGTCATCGTGGTGGCCCGCGGTTTGAAGGAGGCCGCGCCGCGGCTGGACGCCCAGATCCGGATCGGTGGTGACGCCGGCGCTTCCGAGGTCATCGTGCTGCGGATGTACGGGCCGCTGGCCGACGAAGGGGCCAGCTCGGTGGTGCCGATGCTGCTGCCGGACGCCCCGGTGGTGGCGTGGTGGCCGTCGAACGCCCCGGCGGTGCCGGTCGAAGACCCGATCGGTGCTCTCGCGCACCGCCGGATCACCGACGCGGCGGCCGAGCAGGACCCGATCGCCGCACTCGAGCAGCGGGCCCGCTCCTACGTCGACGGGGACACCGATCTGGCCTGGACCCGGCTGACCTCGTGGCGGGCGGTGCTGGCTTCCGCACTGGACCTGCCGCCGTACGAGCCGGTCACCAGCGCCACGGTCACCGGGGAGGCGGACTCGCCGTCCACCGACCTGCTCGCCGCCTGGCTGGCGGTGTACCTGAAGGTCCCGGTCCGCCGGGTGGACCACCCCCGGGGTCCCGGCATCGTGTCGGCCGTGCTGGAGCGACCGTCCGGTCCGATCGAGATCGTTCGCCCGGACGGCAAGAGCGGCCGGCTCACCCAGCCGGGCCAGCCGGACCGCCGGGTCTCGCTGCAGCGCCGCCAGCTCGACGACTGCCTGACCGAGGAGCTGCGGCGCCTGTCCTCCGACGAGGTGTACGAGGCCACGCTGCGCGGACTCTCCGAAGTGGAGCGGGTTTCCGCCGAGAACGACCAGGAGGCGGAGGCGGTTTCGTCATGACGGTCCAGAACGTCGTCGTGCACGAGAGCGACGAGCTGCTTGCGGCGGCGACCGCGGCCCGGTTGATCACGAAGCTGGTCGACGTGCAGGCCGAGCACGGGGTGGCTTCGCTCGTGCTGACCGGTGGTCGCACCGGCATCAGCGTGCTGGAGCAGGTGCGCCTCTCCCCGGCTTGCGATGCCGTCGACTGGGCCAACGTCGAGATCTTCTGGGGCGACGAGCGGTTCCTCCCGGAGGGGGATCCGGAGCGCAACGAGACGCAGGCCCGCAAGGCCCTGCTCGACCACGTGGGCGTCGATCCCTCCCGGGTGCACGCGATGGCGCCGTCGGACGGCAAGTTCGGGGACGACCCGGACGCGGCGGCGTCCCACTACGCCGAGGTGCTGGCGGCGACTGCCGCCGAGGAGACCGAGATCCCGGTGCCGCGGTTCGACGTGCTGCTGCTCGGTGTCGGCGAGGAAGGGCACACGGCCTCGCTCTTCCCGGACACCCCCCACGTGCGGGAAACCGAACGGATGGTGGTTCCGGTTCGGGACTGCCCGAAACCGCCGCCGACCCGGATCTCGTTGACCCTGCCGGCCATCCAGGCCGCGTCCGAAGTGTGGTTGATGACTTCGGGCAAAGCGAAAGCGGAAGCCGTCGCCTCCGCTCTTGGCGGGGCCGATCCGGTGAGCATCCCGGCAGCTGGCGCTCGGGGCCGGGAGCGCACGCTCTGGCTGCTGGACACTTCGGCAGCGGCCACCGTGCCCACCGGCGTGTGAACTGACACCGGCCCGTCACCCGGGGTTGCGATCACCTCCGGGTGACGGGCCGGTGGATCCGCTCCGCGCGACCGGAGCGATCGTCGTCAGGAACTCGGGTCAGAGCTCTTTGACGACTACGACGCCGTCGTGGTCGCAGACCACGGTTTCCCCGGGGACGAACTGGACCCCGCCGATCTCGACGACCTTGTCCACTTCGCCCTCACCGGTCTTGGTGCTCTTGCGCGGGTTCGTGCCCAGCGCTTTGACACCGAAGTCCATTTCGGCGAGCACGGCCGAATCGCGCACCGCACCGTTCACCACGACTCCGCTCCAGCCGTTGGAACGCCCGATCTCAGCGATCACGTCACCGATCAGCGCGGTGTGCAGCGATCCCTGGCCGTCGATCACCAGGACCTGGCCGTCACCGGGTTCGGAGAGCACCTTCTTCAGCAGGGCGTTGTCCTGGAAGCAGGTCACCGTGCGGATCCGACCGGAAAACGCGACCCGTCCACCGAGATTGCGGAACTGGACATCGCAGCTGCGGACCTCCGGGCCTTCCCGGTCCGCCAAGTCAGCCGTTGACAAAGTCATAGTTCCTCCAGCTAGCCCGTCGTAAGCAGCGAGCGTACTGGCCGGTAATCAACGTGGCGACGGCGCCGCGACGAATCACACAGCAGCCGCGCCCGCTCCACCACGCCGGGCCGCGTTCTGCACCGGAGGGGTGACGGGGTTCAGGCAGAGCCCAGGAAGTCCCGCACGAACTTGTTGAACTGGGCCGGTTCCTCCATGTGCACCATGTGCCCGCAGTTCGGGATGGACGCCAGCGCGGCGCGGGGCATCCGCCTGGCGGCTTCGGCCGAAACCCGCCGGATGTCCGGCAATTCCAAGGATCCCAGGACGAACAGCGCGGGCGCGTTGATCTCCTCCAAGTTGGCGGCGACGTTCCGCTCCACCGGAACGCCCGTTGCGGTGTGGTGCGCCTCGACCGTGGCCATGGCCACCTCCCGGCACCGGGCCCGCACCTGCGGATCGGTGTCTTCCGGGCTCCGGTACTTCCCGTCCACGGCGTAGCGCAGGAAGGCCTCGACGTAGGCCACGGGGTCCAGCCGCTTCCGCGCTTCCTCCTGCTGCCGGTGCAGTTGCTGCACGAACGGGTCCTGGAACTCCATCGGCGGGATGCCCGGGCCCGCCAGCACCAGTTTGTTCGTCCGATCGGGATGCGCCAGCGCGAACGCTGCCGCGGTGGCTCCGCCCATCGAGTTGCCGATCAACGAAGCCCGCTGGAGTCCGAAGTGGTCGAGAACCGCGAGCAGGTCTTCTTCCGGTTGGTAATCGCTCCTCGCCGTGCTGGAACGACCGTGCGAACGAGCGTCGAAGCGGACGACGGTGTAATCGGAGGCGAGTTCGGTGAACTGCTCGTCCCAGAGCGCTGAAGAGGTCAACCCGGAGTGCAGCAGGACCACCGGTTCGCCAGAACCAGCTATTTCGGCGTACAACTGCCCGTCGGAGACCGGAACCGAGGCGACTTTGACCGACACCATGACAACTAGGGTGTCATAATGACAACATGGCTGGCAAACCTCTGCCTCCGGAAGAGCTGGGCCCCCGCCTGGCCGAGGTGTACTCCGTCGTCGGCCCGCTCTACCGGCGCGCAGTCCGCGCGATCGAGCAGCACCCCTCCCAGAAGGGGATTCCCGTGGCAGTGCGCGCCCTGCTGGAGTACCTCGACAGAACCGGACGAGCCGCAACGGTGCCGCAAATCGCCCGCTCGCTCGGCCTGAGCCGGCAATTCGTGCAACGAACGGTCAACCAAGCCCGGCAACAGGAATTCGTGGAGCTCCTCCCCAACCCGGCGCACCGCCGCTCGCCCCTGATCGGCCTCACAGCGACCGGGCACGCCACGTTCACCGCCGTTGAACAGCGAGAACAGCAACTGCTGGGGCGGATAGCCAGCGACATCACCGACACCGACGTCGAAGCCACCCTCCGGGTGCTGCGCACCATGCTCGCCGCGCTCGAGGACATCGAACTCGACTAGCCGGGCAGCCCTCCCCGGCACCAGCGCAGCTCAGTAACCGCGCCGCTCGCGGAGTTTGCGCAGCGCCTCCTCCACCAGCGCCATGCCCTCCTCATCGGTGCGCCGCTCCTGCACGTAGGCCAGGTGGGTCTTGTACGGCTCGTTCCGCGGCGGCGCAGGTGGATTCTCCGGATCCCGACCGGCGGGAAAACCGCAGCGCGGACAATCCCACTCCGCGGGGATCTCAGCGTCCAGCGCGAACCACGGACGGATGTGGTGGCCGTTCGCGCACCAGTAGTCCACCCGCTGACGCGGTGCCGACTGCCCCCGCTCCGACTCGTTCACCACGGGGCCTGCCCCCACACGGGTACCGCGAATGGCGTTCCCGCCAGTCATCGTTCCTCACCACCAAGCGGCCCGGGTAATCAGGCACTGATCCGGTCAACCGAGTTTGATCAGCAGGCCGACTCCGACGATCGCGATGACCCACAGCGCCATCACGAACAGCGTCAAGCGGTCGAGGTTCTTCTCCGCCACGCTGGAGCCGGCCAGACTGGACTGCATACCGCCACCGAATAGCGAGGAAAGCCCGCCGCCCTTGGCCCGGTGCAGCAGCACCAGCAGCACCAGCAGCACGCTCGTGATGATCAGCATGGCCTGCAGGAAAACAATCATGGCGTCCTCGTTCGCACAGCGGTTCGCAACTTAGAGTACCGGGCTGCTGGCAGTGTGTGGACATCCACCCACCCATTGCCGTCACTCACGGTCTCACACTCCGGACCAGAGGCTACCGGGCGGGGAGTGGACCAGGAACAAGCGACGGCCGCCGGACCGATCGATCCGGCGGCCGTGCGAGACGCATCTCAAGGGAGCGGCCCGCCAGCGGCAATCGCGCTCAGCTTAGCGAACTCATCGCCGTTGAGGCTGGCACCGCCGACCAGCGCGCCGTCGATGTCCGACTGGGCGATCAGTTCACCGATGTTGCTGGACTTCACCGACCCGCCGTAGAGCACCCGCACCTCATCGGCGATCTCCTGGCCGTACTTGTCCGCCAGCGCCGCGCGGAGAGCTGCGCACACCTCCTGGGCGTCGGCAGCGGTGGCCACCTTGCCGGTGCCGATGGCCCACACCGGCTCGTACGCCACCACGACCTGCCGCACCTGCTCGGCCTTCAGCCCCTTGAGACCGGCGATGAGCTGAGCGGTGCAGTGGTCCACGTGGTTGCCGGCTTCCCGGACCTCCAACTGCTCGCCCACGCAGAGGATCGGGCTCAGCTCGTGCTTGAGAGCTGCCCGCACCTTGCGGTTGACGAGCTCGTCGGTCTCGGCGTGGTACTCGCGGCGCTCGGAGTGCCCGACGACGACGTAGGTGCAGCCGAGCTTGGCCAGCATCGGGCCGGAGACCTCACCGGTGTACGCCCCGGAGTCGTGCGCCGAGATGTCCTGGGCGCCGTACTTCAACAGCAGCTTGTCCCCGTCCACCAGCGTCTGCACGCTGCGGATGTCGGTGAACGGGGGCAGCACCGCCACCTCGACCTTGTCGAAGTACTTCTCCGGCAACGCGAAGGCGACCTTCTGCACCAGGGCGATCGCCTCCAGGTGGTTGAGGTTCATCTTCCAGTTGCCGGCGATCAACGGCTTCCTGGCCATCAGCCCTCACCCTCCAGCACGGCAACCCCGGGCAGCTGCTTGCCCTCCAGGAACTCCAGCGAAGCACCACCGCCGGTGGAGATGTGCGAGAAGCCCGCCTCGGGCAAACCGAGGGTGCGCACCGCCGCGGCCGAGTCACCGCCGCCGACCACGCTGAACGCGTCGGAGTCCACAATGGCCTGCGCGATCCCGCGGGTGCCGTCGGCGAACGCCTCGAACTCGAACACACCGGCCGGGCCGTTCCAGAACACGGTGCGCGCTTCGGCGAGGATGCCGGAGAACAGCTCGACGCTGCGCGGACCGATGTCCAGCCCCATCCAGTCCGCCGGGATCTCGTCGACCCCGACGGTCCGCTTCTGCGCGTCCGCGGCGAACCGGTCCGCGACCACCACGTCGACCGGCAGCACCAGCTTGTCCCCGTGCTCGGCGAGCAGCTGGCGGGTGTTGTCCAGCTGGTCCTCCTGCAGCAGGGACTTGCCCACGTCGTGGCCCTGGGCCGCCAGGAACGTGTAGGCCATGCCACCGCCGATCAGCAGCTTGTCCACCTTGGGCAGCAGCGCCTGGATGACCCCCAGCTTGTCGGAGACCTTCGAACCGCCGAGCACCACGGCGTAGGGGCGCTTCGGGTCTCCGGTGAGGGTGCGCAGCACCTCCACCTCGGACAGGACCAGGCCACCGGCGTAGGCCGGCAACCGCTTGGCCACGTCGTAGACGGAGGCCTGCTTGCGGTGCACCACCCCGAAGCCGTCGGACACGAACGCCGCGTCCGGCCCGACCAGCGCCGCCAGCTCGTCGGCCAGCGCACCGCGCTCCTGCTCGTCCTTGCTGGTCTCCCGCGCGTCGAACCGGACGTTCTCCAGCAGGGCCACCGCCCCGTCGGACAGCCCGGCCACCACGGACTTCGCCGATTCCCCGACGAGGTCGGTGGCGAACGCGACTTCGGCACCGAGCAGCTCGGACAGCCGGCGCGCCACCGGGGCCAAGGAGAACTGGGGGTCCGGTGTTCCCTTCGGGCGCCCCAGGTGGGCGGTGACCACGACCCGGGCACCGGCCTCGGTGAGCTTGCGCAAGGTCGGCAGCGAAGCCCGCACCCGACCGTCGTCAGTGATCCGCTCGCCGTCCAGCGGCACGTTGAGGTCGGCGCGCACGAGCACACGCCGCCCCCGAACGCCCTCGGACAGCAGATCGTCGAGATTCTTCACGGTCTGCTCCATTTTTCCGCCGAAAGCCCGCACGGGCACCCGATCGTGCTCGTGCGGGCCTTCCGGTACACCGAGGACTTGATCAGGACAGCTTCTTGCCCACCAGCGCGACCAGGTCGGCCAGCCGGTTGGAGTAACCCCACTCGTTGTCGTACCAGCCGACGATCTTGACCTGGTTTCCGATGACCTTGGTCAGCGGCGCGTCGAAGATCGTCGAGTGCGGGTCGGTGACGATGTCGCTGGAAACGATCGGGTCCTCGCTGTAGCGCAGGATGCCCTTCAGCTTGCCCTCCGCCGCGGCGGCCTTGAAGGCCTCGTTGACCTCTTCCGCGGTGGCGCTCTTGGAGATGGTCGCGGTCAAGTCGGTCACCGAACCGGTCGGCACCGGGACGCGCATCGCGTAACCGTCGAGCTTGCCGTTCAGCTCGGGGAGCACCAGACCGATCGCCTTGGCCGCACCGGTGCTGGTGGGCACCACGTTGACGGCAGCGGCCCGTGCCCGGCGCAGGTCCTTGTGCGGCCCGTCCTGCAGGTTCTGGTCCTGCGTGTAGGCGTGGACGGTGGTCATCAGACCCTGCTCGATGCCGAAGTTGTCGTGCAGCACCTTCGCCATCGGAGCGAGGCAGTTGGTGGTGCAGGAGGCGTTGGACAGGATGGTCTGGGAACCGTCGAACTTGTCGTCGTTGACCCCGAGCACCACGGTCAGGTCCTCGCCCTTCGCCGGGGCGGAGATGATGACCTTCTTGGCGCCGCCCTGGTCGACGTGCTTGCGGGCGTCTTCGGCCTTGGTGAAGAAACCGGTGGACTCCACCACGACGTCCACCCCGAGGTCGCCCCACGGCAGGTTGCCCGGGTCCCGCTCGGCGAGGATCTTGATGAGCTTGCCGCCCACCTCGATGCCTTCGCCGGTGACCTTCACTTCTTCCGCGAGCGGGCCCAGAACGCTGTCGTACTTGAGCAGGTGGGCCATGGTCGCGACATCGCCCAGGTCGTTGGCGGCCACGATCTCGATGTCGTGATTGCTGGCGGTAGCCGCCCGCCAGAAGTTCCGCCCGATCCGACCGAAGCCGTTGATACCTACGCGAACGGTCACGCCGATCTCTCCTCGTGACTGACCCGACCGGCGAAGCGGCGGGTGAGGTTGATGGACTCCACTTTCACCCTATCTGCCTGCGCGGAAGTTCCGCTTGGGCGGGCGTTGCAGGTTTCACCCCGCGTTGCAGCACGGGCCAATGTGGCTCGCGGGGTCTCCGGTCCGCCCCGGAAAAGGCGCATTGACCAGGGAGAACATCATCACCTGCGGGGGTGGTGGGGAACGGCCCGGAGTGATCAATCTCTCTGCACCGTTCCCGCTCGGCGACCCCGCGGAACAGCGGCTAGAGCTCTGCTTCCAGCAGCTCCGGCGTCACCGCGGACTCGGTGTTCGGCACCCCCAGCTCCCGCGCCTTCTTGTCCGCCATCGCCAGCAACCGCCGGATCCGCCCGGCCACCGCGTCCTTGGTCATCGGCGGGTCCGCCAGCCGACCGAGCTCCTCCAGCGAGGCCTGCCGGTAGGTCAACCGCAGCTTGCCGGCGTTCATCAAGTGCTCGGGAGCGGAGGAACCGAGCAGTTCCAACGCCCGCTCCACGCGGGCCGCAGCGGCCACCGCGGCCCGAGCCGAACGGCGCAGGTTCGCGTCGTCGAAGTTGGCCAGCCGGTTGGCGGTGGCCCGCACTTCCCGGCGCACCCGGCGCTCCTCCCAGGTCAGCACGCTGGAGTGCGCCCCGAGGCGGGTCAGCAGCGCCCCGATGGCGTCACCGTCGCGCACCACCACCCGGTCGGCTCCGCGGACTTCCCGGGACTTGGCCTGGATGCCGATCCGCCGGGCAGCGCCGACCAGGGCCAGCGCCGCCTCCGGTCCGGGGCAGGTGACCTCGAGCGACGAGGAACGCCCCGGTTCGGTCAGCGATCCGTGCGCCAGGAACGCCCCGCGCCACGCGGCCTCGGAGTCGCAGGCGCCGCCGGAGACCACGTGCGCCGGCAGCCCCCGGACCGGGCGGCCGCGGGAGTCCAGCAGACCGGTCTGCCGGGCCAGCGCCTCGCCGTCCTTGACGACCCGGACCACGTACCGGGTGCCCTTGCGCAGCCCGCCGGAGGTGATCACGTGGACGTCGGAGCGGTGCCCGTACAAGTCGTGGATTTCCTTGCGCAGCCGACGCGCCGTGGAACCGCTGTCCACTTCGGCCTCGACCACGACACGTCCGGCGACGATGTGGAGTCCGCCCGCGAAGCGCAGCAAAGAGGACACTTCAGCACGTCGACAGCAGGTCTTGGCCACCGGCAACCTGCTCAACTCGTCCTTGACCGCTGCGGTCATCGCCACCGGTCTGTCCTCCTCTCCAACGCGGCCTTCAGGCTCGCCGCCAGTGCCTGCGGTTCGTGCCGCCCCGGCGCCTGCGGAGAAGCCACCTTGTCGAGCACGGTCCGCGCACCCAACCCCTCCGCAGCCGAGCGGAGACGGTCCGGAGTGGGCACGGAGTCGACATCGGCCAGCACCGCATCGACCCGCAGCCGCGGCGCGTGCTGCGAGAGTACGTCCAAATGCTGCTCGGGTGAGAAACCCGCGGTCTCACCTGGTTGAGGGACGAGGTTGAGGATCACCACTCGGCTGGCCTTGGTGTTGACCAGTGCCTCGTGCAACTCCGGAACCAGCAGATGAGGCAGCACACTGGTGAACCACGAGCCCGGGCCGAGCAACACCAGATCGGCGTCCAACACCGCCTGGACCGCTTCCGGGCACGCGATCGGCTGCTCCGATCCGGTGGCGTACAACCGCACTTGTTTCACCCGACCGGGCGTGGTTGCGATGGCCACCTGCCCCCGAATGGTCCGCACCGCGTCCGGGTCGGAGTCCAACCCGACCACGTCGGCTTCCATGTCCAGCGGCAGGGTGGACATCGGCAGCACGCGGCCCCGCACCCCCAACAGCCGGCAAGCGTGGTCCAGCACCTCCACCGGGTCCTGCAGGATGTCCAGCAGGCCGGCGAGCACCAGGTTCCCGACCGCGTGACCGGCCAGCGCGCCGTTGCCGCCGAAGCGGTGTTCGAACAACGTGGCCCACAGCCGCTCCGAATCGTCCTCACCGGCCAACGCCGCCAGCGCCTTGCGCAGGTCACCGGGTGGCAGCATGCCGAGCTCCCGGCGCAACCGCCCCGACGAACCGCCGTCGTCGGCCACGGTGACCACCGCGGTCACGTCCGTGGTGATCCTGCGCAACGCGGCCAAAGTGGCCTGCAGACCGTGCCCGCCGCCCAGGGCCACCGCCCGAAGCGGGCCTGCGCCATCTTCAATGCTCACTCGCGCCCCAGGTCCCGATGCACCGTCTTGACCGTCATCCCGTCGTCCTCGGCCAGCCGCCGGGCCAGCTCCTCGGCGAGCGCCACGCTCCGGTGCTTGCCACCGGTGCAGCCCAGCGCCAGCGTCAGGTAGCGCTTGCCCTCGCGGTGATAACCGGCGCCCACCAGCCGCAGCAACTGCTGGTAGCTCTGGAGGAACTCCTCAGCCCCTTCTTGACCGAGCACATAATTGCGCACTTCCTCGTCCAGCCCGTTGAATTCACGCAATTCGGGGATCCAGAACGGGTTAGGCAGGAAGCGGCAGTCCATCACCAGGTCGGCGTCCATCGGCAGCCCGTACTTGTAGCCGAAGGACAGCACGGTGACCTTGGTGCGGGTGGTGGCCTCGGTCCCGAACGCGTCTTCGATCTTCGCCCGCAGCTGGTGCACCGACAGGCCCGTGGTGTCCAAGACGAGGTCGGCCTCGGAGCGGAGCTTGGACAGCAAGGAGCGTTCCGCGGCTATGCCGTCGGCGAGCCGGCCGTCCCCCTGCAGCGGATGGCCGCGCCGCACCTGCTCGAAACGGCGGATCAGCACTTCGTCGGTGGCTTCCAGGAAAAGCACCTTCGGCTTGTACCCGCGCGCGTCCAGGTCCTTGATGACCGCGCCGAGGTCTTCGGTGAAAGCCCGGCTGCGCACGTCCATCACCACGGCCACCCGGGTGACCGCGCCGCTGGAGCGGGCGCCCAGGTCCACCATCGTGGCGATCAACTCCGGGGGCAGGTTGTCCACCACGAACCAGCCCAGGTCCTCCAGGCACTTGGCCGCCGTACTGCGTCCCGCACCGGAAAGGCCGCTGACCACCGCGACCTCGATACCGGCATGTTCTTCACTCACTGCTCTCCCCTTCAGCGATATCGACACCGGAACGTTCCCGGTTCTCCTCCGGGCCCCGTCCGGTTCCCCCTTCTGCCGACAGCGCCGAGTGCACGGTCTCGGCCAGCCGGCGCCCGAAGCCCGGGACTTCAGCTATTTCCTCCACACTCGCCTGGCGCAGCTTCCGCACCGATCCGAAGTGCTTGAGCAGCGCTTTCCGCCGAGCTTGCCCCAGCCCCGGAATGGCATCCAATGTGGAGCTCTTCATGCGCTTGGAGCGCTTGGACCGGTGGTAGGAGATGGCGAAGCGGTGCGCCTCGTCGCGGACCCGCTGCAGCAGGTAGAGCGCCTCGCTCGTGCGCGGCAGGATCACCGGGTCCGGATCGGCGGGCAGCCAGACCTCTTCCAAGCGCTTGGCCAGTCCGGCCACCGCGACATCGGTGATGCCGAGCTCGGTCAGCGCGTCCGCGGCCGCGTTGGCCTGCGCCGCACCGCCGTCGACGAGCAGCAGGTTGGGCGGGTACGCGAACTTCTTGGGCCGCCCGGTCTCCGGATCGATCAGCGACGGCCCCGCGGCGGCCTCCTCCTGCCCCGCAGCGGACTCCGACGGCGCACCCCCCGAGGACTTGCCGGTTTCGGCGAGGTAGCGGTTGAACCGGCGGCGGACCACTTCCGCGATCGAGCCGACATCGCCGCCTTCGGCCCCGTCCCGGATGGCGAACCGCCGGTACTCCTGCTTGCGCGGAACACCGTCCTCGAACACCACCAGCGAAGCCACCACGTCACTGCCCTGGATGTGGCTGACGTCCACGCATTCGATCCGCAGCGGCGCGCTGTCCAGTGACAACGCCTCCTGCAGCTCTTGCAGCGCCGCCGACCGCGCGGTCAGGTCCCCGGCCCGCCGCAGCTTGTGCTGCTGCAGCCCTTCCTTCGCATTGCGCTCCACGGTTTCCAGGAGCGCGCGCTTGTCCCCGCGCTGCGGCACCCGCAACCGCACCCGGCTGCCGCGCAGCTCGCTGAGCCAGTCGGCGATGGCCTCGGCGTCCTCCGGAAGCTCGGGGACCAGCACCTCGCGGGGCACCGGGGTGCCGCCACCGGCGTCGGCCTGGTCGGCCAGCGCCGACTGCTCGCCGTAGAACTGGGTGAGGAACTGGGCGGTCAAGGCCGCGATGCTGGTCTCCTCGACCTTGTCGATGACCCAGCCGCGCTGACCGCGAACCCGGCCGCCGCGCACGTGGAAGATCTGCACCGCGGCCACCAGCTCGTCGTCGGCGAAGGCGATCACGTCGGCGTCGGTGCCGTCGCCGAAGACCACCGCCTGCTTCTCCATCGCTCGGCGCAGGGCTTCCAGGTCGTCCCGCAACCGCGCGGCCCGCTCGAAGTCGAGGTCCTCGGAGGCCTGCCACATCTTCTTCTCCAACCGGCGCACCAGCTGGTCGGTGCGCCCGGCCAGGAATTCGCAGAAGTCCTCGACGATCTGGCGGTGCTCTTCGGCGCTGACCCGCCCCACGCACGGGGCGGAGCACTTGCCGATGTAGCCGAGCAGGCAGGGCCGGCCGATCTGGGAATGGCGCTTGAAGACCCCGTTGGAGCAGGTCCGCGCGGGGAAGACCCGCAGCAGCAGGTCGAGCGTCTCCCGGATGGCCCACGCGTGCACGTACGGCCCGAAGTACCGGACCCCCTTGCGCCGCGGCCCCCGGTAGACGTGCAGCCGCGGGAACTCCTCGTGCAAGGTGACCGCGAGCACCGGGTAGGACTTGTCGTCGCGGTACCGGACGTTGAACTTGGGGTCGAACTCCTTGATCCAGGAGTACTCCAGCTGCAGCGCCTCGACCTCGGTGCTGACGACGGTCCACTTGACGCCGGCGGCGGTGGTGACCATCTGCCGGGTGCGCGGATGCAGGGTGGCCAGGTCGGCGAAGTACGACGAGAGCCTGCTGCGCAGGCTCTTCGCCTTGCCGACGTAGATCACCCGGCCGGCGTCGTCGTAGAAGCGGTACACGCCCGGCTCGTCCGGGATGGTGCCGGGCGCAGGTCGGTAGGTGGACGGATCGGCCACGTTTCCACCCTACGTGCGCAAACCCGCGTGCCGGTCATGGTGTGGGAGAAGCCGGGCGCAACATCACCACCGGTGCTGGTCCGAGCACTCTCCGCCATCGGATTCCGGCGCTCCGGGCGCGATGGCGCTCGAACGGGGCGAGCAGGAGCGTTGAGGAGCTGGCGGAGCGGAACCGCTCGGGCCGGAACGCGCTCAGCAGGCGACCGGACCGCCGCGCCGAGACAGCGCGGCGCCTCGCTCCGCAGCCGGAGCGGGACTGGCGCGCCGCGGCCCGTCCCCACTGGACGCCCTGCCGGACCGGCGCCGGCAGCGGGGCGAACTCCGCGGCCCGCGGCGCACCGCACTCCGGAGGACGAACGCCTCCTCCGCGATGCGCGGACGGGCCACCGGCGTCGCGGCAGGCGATCAGCGAGCGGGCGGCTGGTAGTTCTCGATGCGCCGCAGCAGGTTCCGAATCCGGAGGGCGTGCAGCGGGGAAAGGGCGTACCCCGGGTAGCTGGCGA
Source organism: Saccharopolyspora rectivirgula DSM 43747 (assembly GCF_000497205.1). GTDB lineage: Bacteria > Actinomycetota > Actinomycetes > Mycobacteriales > Pseudonocardiaceae > Saccharopolyspora > Saccharopolyspora rectivirgula. The sequence goes on along the minus strand of NZ_AYJW01000028.1, from coordinate 20,512 downwards.
ACCAAGCGGCGCTGCCCAGGCTCACCGCGTCAGCGCCGGCCCAGAAGTACTCCCGGCAGTCGTCCCAGTTCCGGATGCCCCCGGTGGCGATGATCGGCAGGGCGACCCCCGCGTCCCGCAGCTCCTTGACCACGCGCAGCCCGATCGGCTTGATCGCCCGGCCGGACAGGCCGCCGAAGCCGTTCTTCAGCAGCGGCTCCCCGGTTTCCGGGTCCAGCCGGAGCCCTTTGACGGTGTTGATCGCGGTCAAGGCCGAAACACCGTGCTTGGCGGCCAGCTCGGCGTGCGCGATGTAGTCGTAGTCCGGGGACAGCTTCAAGATCACCGGGTGGTTGCTGCGCGGCACGGCCTCGACCAGCACCGATTCGATGATCTTGTTGAAGTCGAAGTTGACGTTGTGGCAGGAGACGTTGAACTCGACCGCCGCGATGTCGCCGGCCGGCACCCGCTCGTTGATCTTGTCGACGAGGGTGACGAACTCCTCCGCCGAGAACCCGCCGACCGAGATGATCGTGTTCTGCTCGCGGGTGCGCGGGTAGTAGTCGCGCAGGTAGGCGTCGATGCCGACGTTGCACCAGCCGAAGGCGTTCAGCCAGCCGCCGTCGACCTGGCGCAGCGCCTGCCCGTACTTCTTGATCAGCGCGGGCAGCTCCCGCAACGGCCAGACGTCGCGGGTGGTGAAGTGGCCCTCCCGGGGTTCGACGGTGACCGTGCGGGTGGTGACGGCACCGAACCGCTCCAGCGGGACGAACTGGGAGATGGGGCTCATCCCGTAGGGCACCAGCTTGGCGTTGGCCACGCCGTAGCCGAGCAGGCTCGAGGAGGTCACCAACCGGTTGCGCAGGTGGATGTCCCCGAGCTGCACCCCGGGCTCCCGGGGGAAGTCCCGCACCAACCGAAGGTTGCGCTGCTGAGCTACGCTCACGTGTCCTCCCGCCTGCTGGGCTTTTGGCCATTGTCCCCCACCGGTGGCCGGAGCCGGGCGAGGGGGCACCTCGCCGGAGACCGGGGCGAGCGCAAACGCGAATGCGCTTCAGCCAGCTCGGCGGTGGGATTTCGCGTGTTCGCCTTCCACGTGATTCACCGTGCCGTGCGACCGTTTCTGCCACAGCAGGATTACTGCGAATCACGGAAAGTGCATAGCAATCGCCGGAATACTCGCGCCTGCCACTCGATGTAGTTTTTTCTTCGACAAAAGGATCTTCGTCGGCCCTGTTCCCACTAACTTACTGCCGAGCAGGCAATCCTTGAAAGGCCAGGGGCATTGACAACGACGACCAGTGAACCGGTGAGGAACAACGAGCAGGTTGACGAAGCCGAGCAACCGGCAGTCAAGTCGCTGACCGAGCAGCAAGTGCTGTTAAAGGAGCAGCGCCTCAAGCAGCGCTTGAGGTACTTCTGGCTCCTGAGCAGCCTCGGCATCGCCACCGCGCTGGGGGCAGCCACCGTCTACGGCATCTGGGCCACCAACCGCACGTTCCTCAGCTACGCCGGCCTGCTGCTGGGGATCTGCTCCACCGCGGTGGCCGGCTGGCTGGTGTTCAAGCACCGCCCGGTCATCGCCCAGCGCGCCCACGAGCTGGCCGAGTTGGAGAACAAGCACCGCATGGCGGCTGCCCGGTTCGAGCGCAACGTCAAGCAGTCCCTCCGGGTCTACCGCGCCGCCTCCTATTTGGACATCGAGTCCTACCGGCGGCAAGCGCGCCAGAACCGGATGATCCACAACTTCTTCCAAGCGATCATCATCGTCGGTTCCATCGGCGTGACCAGCCTTACCAGTGCGGGGCTCGACACCCCGCTGTTCCGCTGGTCGAGCGTCATTCTCGCCGGCATGGTCAGCATTTCCGCCGGCTTCACCGGATATTTCAAATTCCGCGAACGCGGATTCAACCAGCAGCTCACCGCTGACGCGATAGAAAAGGAATACAACGCGGTGGATTTGCGGGTCGGTGACTACGACGCAACAGAAGAAGAAGCGTTGAAACGATATGCGGTGAAGGTGGAAGCGCTGAAAGAAGAACAGCGCAAGCGGGAACTGCAGTTGGAGCAGAGCTCCACGGAGCTGAACCGGCAGAACTGAGAGCTGGCCGAGCCTGCTGGCCAGCAGCAGCCGGCAAGGGGTGCCCGCCCGCACCGGGTGGAGACTCCCCCTGCCGGCTGCTGTCGCATTGAGATCTCAGGGCGTCGGCGGTCAGCTGGCGCCGGGCACGTACTCCGCCACGGCCGCCGCGCACCGCTCCCGGGCCTCGTCGACGCCGCGCAGCAGGACCTCCGGCTCGGCCGAAAGGCCGGCCACGACCTGATCGACGCCGCGCAATCCGGCCCGCGCCAGCAGCCGCTTCTCGTTGGTGACCCACTCGCCCCGGCCGGCCAGCACCGCATGAGCGGTCTGGCAAGCAGCTTGGGCGATCGCGCCGGCGGTTTCGGCGAGTCGACCGGAACGGGCGTGATTGGCCCGGGCGTAGTCGAAACCGAGCGAGGCGTGCTGCCACCACACCTGCGGCGCGGACTTCCGCAGCGCGGGCGGGAACTCCGGCCGGGGCAGGTCGCCGTGCAGCACGCGGTTCATCGCCAGCTCGGCGAGCAGCAGATAGCTGGGGATCCCGGCGAGGTGGAACATCAGCGGCTGCCACTCGAACTGCCCTTCCCGGGCCCGCTCCAGCTGCTGGTCCACCACATCGAGATCGCGGTAGTGCACATCGACCGGCCGGCCCTCCACCGTCAACCAGGCCCCGCCGTTGAACACGCCGCCCCAAGCCCCGAGCTCGGACACCTCCCCGGGCCAGCCGAGCTCCCGCAAGTGCTGGGGCGAGAAGTGGCCCCGGTAGTAGACGGCGAAGTCCCAGTCGCTGTCCGGCCGGTGCGTGCCCTGGGCGCGAGATCCTCCGAGGGACACCGCCTGCACGCCCGGCAAACCCGCCAGCCGATCCGCCACACGTGCTTCGAAGGTCTGGGCGTCCGCCACGACTAGTCCCCTTCGGAAACCTCCCGCCGCAGCCGGCGCAAGTTGCGCATCGCGACCACGGCCTGCTCACCGTCCATCGCCTGAATGGCCATGATCGGCACGTACTCGTCGGCCGGCAGCTCCAGCCGGGCCCACGGCGCCCTCTCCGGGAAGCTGAAACCGCGCACGATCTCCCACTCGTAGTGGCGAGTGCTGACGATGTTGCGGATCTCCACTCCGCTGGCATCGGCGCGCAGGCGCGGCCGCATGAACAACAGCGCCCCCGCTGCCAGCAACACCCCGATCAGCACCATCGCGACCTGATCGGAAGTCCGGAAGACCGCGCCGGTGGAGCTCTGCGGGAGCAGCGCGCCCACGACGGCGAACACCACGACGAAGAACACGGCCAGCGGGATCACCACTCGCCGGACCTTCCGCGGTCGCACTTCGACCCGATCCGTCACCTGAGCACTCACAGGAACCCTCGCTCGTTGTTCCAGCTGCGCAGGTCCCGGAGCGCCAGCGCCGTCTCGAGAGCCGCCGCGGTCGCTTCGTAGCCCTTGTCCTCCGTCGAGTCGGGGAAGCCTGCCCGCGCCTCGGCCTGCTCCAGGGTGTCGCAGGTCAGGACTCCGTTGCCGACAGCGGTGGACTCGTCGAGCGCGACCCTGGTCAGCCCCTGGGTCACCGAATCGCAGACGTATTCGAAATGCGGAGTGCCGCCGCGGATGACGACGCCCAGCGCCACCACGGCGTCGCACTGGCGGGCCAGCTCCTGGCAGACGACCGGCAGCTCGATCGACCCCGGCACCCGCACGACCTTCGGGTCGCCGATCCCGGCCTCGGAAGCGGCTGCCAACGCCCTGGACAGCATCTGCTCCACCAGCCGCTCGTGCCAGCGGATCGCAGCGATGCCGAGCCGCAGGCCCTCCGCCTTGGGCACACCGACCCGCGGCCGCCCTTCACCACTCATGCCGTCACCCCGGTGTCACCGCTGATCGAGGAGTCCTCCCCCTCGTCCAGATATTCCAGCACGTGCCCCATCCTGTCCCGCTTGGTGCGCAGGTAGCGGATGTTCTCCGGATTCGGCCGGACCGGCAGCGGCACCCGGTCCACGATCCGCAGCCCGTAACCCTCCAGGCCGATCCGCTTGGCCGGGTTGTTGGTCAGCAGCCGCATCGACTTGACCCCGAGGTCGTTGAGGATCTGCGCACCCTGGCCGTAGTCCCGGCTGTCCACCGGCATGCCGAGCGCCACGTTGGCGTCCACCGTGTCCGCACCGCGGTCCTGCAGCTGGTAGGCCTGCAGCTTGTGGATCAGCCCGATGCCCCGGCCTTCGTGCCCCCGCATGTAGAGCACGACACCGCGGCCGGCTTCGGCGACCTTGGCCATCGCCGCGTCCAGCTGCGGCCCGCAGTCGCAGCGCAGGGAACCGAGCACGTCACCGGTCAAGCACTCGGAGTGCACCCGGACCAGGATGTTCTCGCCGTCCCCGATTTCGCCGTAGACCAGCGCGATGTGCTCGATGCCGTCGAGCGTGCTGTCGTAGCCGATCGCGCGGAAAGTTCCGTGCCGGGTGGGGATCCGGGCTTCCGCGACCCGCTCCACCTGCTTCTCGAAGCGGCGGCGGTAGGCGATCAGATCGGCGATGCTGATCAGCGCTAAGTCGTGCTCGTCGGCGAAGACCTCGAGTTCGTCGCGGCGCGCCATGTCCGCCTCGGACTTCTGGCTGACGATCTCGCACAGCGCGCCCGCCGGTTGCAGCCCGGCCAGCCGGGCCAGGTCCACCGCGGCCTCGGTGTGCCCGGGCCGGCGCAGCACCCCGCCATCGCGTGCGCGCAGCGGCACCACGTGCCCCGGCCTGGTGAGGTCCTGGGGGCCGGACTTCGGGTCGGCGAGCACCCGCAGGGTCGTGGCCCGGTCGGACGCCGAGATACCGGTCGTGACTCCCTCCGCGGCGTCCACGGTCACCGTGTACGCGGTGCCCTTGCGGTCCTGGTTCCAGTAGTACATCGGGGGCAAGTCGAGCCGGTCGCAGTCCTCACCGGTGAGCGCCACGCAGATGTAGCCGGACGTGTAGCGCACCATGAAGGCGACCAGCTCGGGGGTCGCCTTCTCCGCCGCGAAGATCAGGTCGCCTTCGTTCTCCCGGTCCTCGTCGTCGACGACGATCACCGGGCGGCCGGCAGCGATGTCGGCCAACGCGCGCTCGATGCTGTCAAACTTGCTGTCACTCACCGTGCCTGCACCCTTGTTCTCCCGGCCGTCCCGCCCGGGGCTGGCCGATTCCAGGTTCACCGGGCCTCCCCGACGCCGCCATTGTCCTCCGAAACGCCTCCGGATCCACGGTCCGGTCCGCCGAGAAGCGGCTGCGCGAGCCGTTCCAGGTGCTTGGCCAGCACATCCACCTCGATGTTCACTTCGTCACCCGGCTCGCGGAACCCCAGGGTGGTCAGTTCCTTGGTGGCGGGGATCAGGGCGACGCTGAATTCGGCGTCCCCGGCCTCCACCACGGTCAGGGAAACCCCGTCCACGGTGATGGAGCCCTTCTCCACGAGGTAGCGGGAGAGCCGGCTGGGCAGTTCGAACCGGGTGAGCCCGGAGGGCTCGGTGGCGCGCACCACAGCCGTGCCGTCCACGTGGCCCTGCACGATGTGCCCGCCGAGCCGCTCGCCGAGGGCCATCGCGCGTTCCAGGTTGACCCGGTCTCCGACGGAGACGTGCTTCAACGCGGACCTGCGGAGCGTCTCTTCGACGACGTCCACGCTGAACTCATCGCCTGTGAGATCGACCACGGTGAGGCAGACGCCGTTCACCGCGATCGAGTCCCCGTGCTTGGCGTCGGCGACGACCTTGGGGCCCGAGATGGTCAGCCGGCACCCCCCGTCCTGCTGCTGGACGCCCGTGACCGCGCCGAGTTCCTCAACGATCCCGGTGAACACTCGTTTCCTCCCGTCCGCACCCGGGCCGCCGCACGGGGACCGCACTCACCCGCACGTCAGGTCCGCACATCGACACTTCTTCCACTTCGAACCGCAGAGCCTGGGAGATCGTTCCCACCCCGGCGTCGCCCAGCGCGGCCCGCCCGGATCCGAACAGCATCGGCGCGACGTAGCCGATGATCCGGTCGACGCAACCGGCGGCCAGGAACGCCCCGGCCAGCGTGGGCCCGCCTTCCAGCAGCACGTCCACGATCCCGCGCCGGGCGAGTTCGGCGAGCGCACCGGCGGGGTCGCCGCCGGGCAGCTGCACCGTCTCGGCCGAGTCGTCCAGCACTCGCGCTCCGGGGGGAATCGGCCGGTCTCCCACGACCACCCGGAGCGGTTGCCGGGGCAGCAGCGTTCCGTCCGGGTGGCGAGCGGTCAGCTGCGGGTCGTCCGCCAGCACGGTTCCGGTGCCGGCGACGATCGCGTCCACTTTGGCACGGATCTGGTGCACCTCGGCCCGGGAGTCGGCGGAACTGATCCACTTGCTGCTCCCGTCGGCCGCTGCTGACCTGCCGTCCAAAGTAGCGGCGTACTTCCAGGTCACGTGCGGTCGACCGGTGCGAACGAAGTGCAGCCAAGCCCGCAGCGGGCCGTTGGCCGCCTCGCGGGCGAGCAGACCGGACTGCACCTCGACCCCGGCGGCGCGCAGCACCTCAGCACCGCCGGCGGCCTGCGGGTTCGGGTCCGACACCGCGTGCACCACGCGGGCGATGCCGGCTTCGCGCAGCGCATCGGTGCACGGCGGGGTGCGGCCGGTGTGCGCGCAGGGCTCCAGCGTCACCACAGCGGTGCCGCCGGCGGCTCGTTCCCCGGCTTGCCGGAGGGCCACCACTTCGGCGTGCGGTCCGCCCGGGGGCTGGGTCGCCCCCACTCCGACCACCGCGCCGGAGGCGTCCAGCACGACGCAGCCGACCGGCGGATTGGGACTGGTGGTCCCGCGGACCTGCTCGCTCCGATCGATCGCCGTGCGCATGGCAGCGGCCAGCAGCTCCGGGGCGGACACGGCGCCCCTCCCTTCCCCGACGTGCGCCGGCTCGCACCGGCGACCGCAATCACTGCCTGACTTTGGCGAACGCGGGGGCCGCCTTGGCCCGCAGCGCCTCGATGGCCTTGGCGGGGTCCTCCGCTCCGTAGACGGCCGAACCCGCCACGAAGCAGTCGACTCCGGCCTCGGCAGCTTGCTCGATGGTGTCGGGGTTGATGCCCCCGTCGATCTCCACGAGGAGGTTCAGGTGGCCGGTGTCCACCAGGTTGCGGGCTTTCTTGACCTTGCTGAGCACGTCGGAGATGAACTTCTGCCCGCCGAAGCCCGGCTCGACCGACATCACCAGCAGGGTGTCGTAGTGCTTGAGCACCTCGACGTAGGGCTCCAGCGGGGTGTTCGGCTTGATCGACAGCCCTGCCTTGGCGCCGGCGGCCCGGAGGTCCTTGGCGATGGCCACCGGGTCCTTGGCCGCCTCCACGTGGACGGTCACGTTGTGCGCACCTGCTTCGGCGTACCCGACCGCCCACCGGTCGGGGTCTTCGATCATCAGGTGGCAGTCCATGGGGATGTCGGTCACCTTCAGCAGCGACTCGACCACCGGCAGCCCCAGCGTCAAGTTCGGCACGAAATGCGCGTCCATGACATCGACATGGAGCCAGTCCGCACGACGGCCGGGCTCACCGTTGACAGCAGAAACCTCGTCCGCCAGACGGGCGAAATCAGCGGACAGAATGGACGGCGCGATCATCGGCTGGTTGGACACAAGCGGAGTGTAAAGCCCGTCCCCCGGCCGAGGCGGTCGGGGCGGCTTCAGCTCTCCTCCGCGTGCTGCGCCCTGCGCCGCCGGATCAAGTAGTAGACGGCGCACAGCAGGAGCACGAACGGCACCCCCGCTTTCCAGGCCACGCTGAACTGCTCGGTGAACGGCGTGGTCAGCAGGACCGCGGCGAGGAAGAGCATGGCCAGCACCGTGGTCAGCGGCGCCCCGGCCAGCCGCACCGGCGACGGGGGCAGCCCCTGGGCCGCCCGCTGGCGGCGGAACACCAGGTGGCTGACGAAGATCAGCAACCACACCACGAGGGCGCCGAACAGCGCCATGCCGAGCAGCATCGCGAACGCGTTCTCCGGCGCGAACACCGAGATCGAAGCCGCCAAGGCCAAGCCGAGCGCCGACAGCAGGAGGGCGCGCCGGGGCACCCCGCTGCGGCTGACCTTGGCGAACCAGCGCGGCGCGTAGCCGTCGGTGGCCAGCGAGTGGGTCATCCGCGCGGTCAGGTAGAGGTTGGTGTTCATCGCCGACAGCGCTGCCGTGAGCACCACGAAGTTCATGATCCCTGCCGCGGCCGGGATGCCCGCCATGCTGAACAGCCGGACGAAGGGGCTCTGGGTGACGTCCTCGGACGTCGACACCTGGTCCCACGGCAGGATCGAGACCACCACGAGCATGCCCAGCACGTAGAACAGGCCGAGCCGCAGCACCATGTTCCGGGCGGCTCGGGGGACGTCCTTGCCGGGGTCGCGGGATTCGGCCGCGGTCAGGGAGACCGCTTCGGTGCCGATGTAGGAGAAGGTCACCACGGTCAGGGCCAGCCAGACCGCGCCCAGTCCGTTGGGCAGGAAACCGCCGTGCTCGCTCAGCGCCTCGAAACCGACTGCCGGTCGCCCTGGCAGCCCGAAGAAGATGTAGCAGAGGCCGAGGCCGATGAACGCCACGATGGTGACGACCTTGACCATGGCGAACCAGTACTCGAACTCGCCGAAGTAGCGCACCGCGGCGAGGTTCACGCCGAGCATGATCACCGAGAACGCCACGACCGGCACCCATAACGGCAGCTGCGGGTACCAGAACTTGACGTACAGGCCCGCCGCGATCACCTCGCTGCCGATGTTGACCACCTGCGCGGCCCAGTAGATCCACCGGGAGACGAATCCGGCCAAACCGCCCAGGTAGCGCTGCGCGATGGCGCCGAAGCCACCGGCCTCCGGGTGCACGACCACCATTTCGGCGAGCGCGAAGGCCAGGGTCAGCGCGGCCAGCGCGGCCACCGCGTACGCGATGACCACCGCGGGGCCGGCGATGGAGATGGCCAACCCGGAGCCGAGGAACAGGCCGGTTCCGATTGCGCCGCCGATCGCGATCATCCCGACCTGGCGGCTGCTCAGTTCCCGGCGCAGTCCGGTCTGCTGCGGCGGTGCGGTCTCGTGGGCCACTGGTGCGCCTCCTGCTCGACGTGTGCCAGCACAACGCGACGAGCACCTTACGGCACCTGTGCAGCCCGCTGGCCAGCACTTCAGTCACAGCACCGCAACAGCCCGGACACTCGCCGGCTCAGCGCGGGAGATCGACTTCCACCGGTGTGCCCTCGGTCACCGACCGGCTCACCGTGCAGTACTTGTCGACCGCCCGCTGCACGGCTTCGACCAGTTTGGACCGCTCCGGCTCGGACAGGCCGCTGAGGTCGTAGTTGAAGCTGACCTGCACGGAGGCGAACTTGTGCGGCTCTTCGGGCGATTTCGTCCGATCCGCCCGCACGGTGAGTTCCGCGTCCTGCCCCAGTCGCCGGACCAGCAGGTTCTCGCCGGTCAGCGCGGAGCAGCCGGCTATCGCGGCCAGCAGCAGCTCGCCGGGGGTGAACGAGTCGGCCGCGTCCTCCCGGCCGATGGCCACCTTCCCACCCCGCGGGTTCACCGCCATGAACGCGTGCTGCCCGGTCCGGGTCACTTCAACGGGTGTTCCTGACATGTCGTACCGCCCGAATGTCGTGCTGCTTTCCGGCTGCTCGAGGTCAACCTGCGAGCACCCTATTCGTTCTTCCCGACGCGCAACAGCTCATTCGGCGGTTTCGGCCAGGCCGACGTCCGGAGCGCCTTCGAGGGAGCGCAGCAGGTGGGCGAGTCCGGTGGCGATGGCTTCCCGTTGTCGAGCGGTGAGGCCGGCCAGCACCCGCTGCTCGGCGGCCAGGTTGCGGGCGAGGGCGCGATCGGTCAGCTCCTCGCCGGCTCGGGTCAGCTGCACGCGAGCTCGCCGGCGGTCCCGCTCGTCGGTGGCCCGTTCCAGCAGGCCGCGTTCGGCGAGCGCCTGGATCCGCTTGGTGACCGCTGCCCCGGAGGCCACGGTCAGTTCGTTGAGCTTGCCGGGGCTGACCGGGGCGCCGGTCCGGCGCAGCGCGCACAGCAGGTCGAACTCGGCCCGGTTCAGCCCTTCTTCGGCCAGCACGGCGTCCAGCCGGTGCCGCAGCACCGCCGCGGCTCGCAGCACCCTCCCGATCACCTCCATGCTCGAGGTGTCCAGGTCGGGGTGCACGTCCCGCCACTGCGCCCTGGCCGCTTCGATGAGGTCAGGTGTTCTGTTCATCGCTTTTTATTTCACTTGTAAATTAATAGCGTATTATGGAGGAACGTGCCCCGTACCGTACTCGTTCGAAACCTCCAAGACACCTTCCGACTCCGGCGGATGGAAGCCATCGCCTGGCCCGCGCTCAGAGCTTTCCTCTCCATGCTGGTGCCGATGGTGGCGCTGCTGGCCGCCGGTCGACTGGACCTGGTCGCCGGCGCGGTCTTCGGGGCACTGACCAGCGTCTACTGCCGCAGCGAGCCGTACCGGCAGCAAGCCCGAACGCTCGCCGCGGTCGCGGTGACCATGGTCGTCTCGGTGGCCATCGGTGACCTGATCGCCGTCCACGGTCCCTCCGGGCCGTGGCAGGAAGCCCTCTCCCTGCTGGCCACCGCGCTCGTCGGCGCGATCACCACCGCAGCGGCCACCGCCGTGAAGCTCGGCCCGCCCGGCGGCCTGATCTTCGCCTTCGCCACCGGAGCCTGCTCCCACCTGCCGCTGAGCCACGCGGACCTGCCGCTGCACCTGCTGGTGACCGCGCTCAGCGCCGCCCTCGCCTGGGGCGTGAGCATCGCCGGGGCCGTGGTGATCGGGCTCGGCCCGCAACGGCGCGCCGTCGCCGCCGCCCTGGAAGCCACCGCTGCCCACGTGGAGGCGCGCCTGGACCCGACCGCCCGGCACCGCGCCGCGGTGGCCGTGGAAACCGCCTGGAACAGCGTGGCCAACGTGGGGCGCCTGCACCGCGACTCACCCGACCACCTCGCCCTGGTGCAGGCCACGCAGCTGTGCGAGAACTTGCTGTTCTCCGGCGAGGCGGACCCGGCAGCCCTGCGGCGCGCAGCCACCGCTGCCCGCAGCGGAACGGCCTTCGGCGAACTGCTCGGCGACGTCGCCGCGGAGGCCGCCACCCCACCGCCTCCGGCCTCCCGTTGGAGGTTGATCCGCGGTGTTCTCGTCGCCGCCCTGCGCCCCGGCCAGCACGCCAGCTCCTGGCTGGTGCCCTACGCCTTCCGAGTCGTCGTCGCCGCCCTGCTCGGCAGTCTGCTCACCCACCTGCTCGGCATCGGGCACGCCTACTGGGCAGCCGTCTCCGCGGTCTCGGTCATGCAGGCCACCAGCACGTCCACCTCGGTGCCCCGGATGCTGCAGCGCGTCACCGGAACGATCGGCGGCGTGCTCGTCGGCCTGGGGCTGCTCACCGCCGACCCGCCGGCCTGGGCGATCATCCTCCTGCTGGCCGCCCTGCAGTGGGGCGCGGAACTGACCGTGCTGATGAACTACGCGTTCGGCCTGTTCTTCGCGACCCCGGTCGCCCTGCTGGTGAGCGCGTTCAACTCCTCCGCCCCACCTGCGGAAATCGCCTCCGACCGGCTCTGGGCGACCCTGCTGGGCGCCGCGGTCGCCGTCGCGGTCAACTGGGTCTCGCCGCCCCGCGCCTGGGTGGCCCGGGTGCGCACGGCGATGGACCGGGTGCACCAGCTCACCGCGACCGAACCGGTGCCCCGGGCTGAGCTCCGCAAAGCCCTGATCGAACTGCACGAGGCCTACGACGTGGCCAGCGGCGAGGTGCGCAGCTCCAAGCTGCCCACCGAACAGCTGCTGGAGCTCTCGCACCGGGCGCACGCCGTGCTGGAAGAAGCCGGCCAGCGGAGCTCCGCGGACGCCGCGCCCCGGCAGGGCTGAGCACGCGGCGCTCGACCGCCGCCATCCCACCGCCCCCGCTGCTCCGTTCGGCGAAGTCAGCCGGTGACGCGCAGCAACGCGCAGAACATGGCGTCCGTTCCGTGGCGGTGCGGCCAGAGCTGGACCGCAGGTCCCCCACCCAGGTCCGGCACCCCGGGGAAGCACTCCCGGGCATCGATCTGCTCGACCGGCGCCCGGCGCACCACATCGGCCACCACGCCCTCGGTCTCCGCCAGGTGCGGGGAGCACACCACGTAGCCGACCACCCCGCCGGGCCTGGTCAACCGCACCGCCGACAGCAGCAGTTCCCGCTGCAGCTTGGTCAGCTCTCCGACGTCGGAAGGCTGGCGGCGCCAGCGCGACTCCGGGCGGCGGCGCAACGAGCCCAGCCCGGTGCACGGGGCGTCCACCAGCACCCGGTCGTAACCCGGTTCCAGTCCGGGTTCGCGGCCGTCGGCCACGTGCACCGAGACCGAGAGCCCCTCGGTCGCCTTGCGCACCAGATCAGCGCGGTGCGGCGCCTGTTCCACCGCGTCGAGCTCGCCGCCGTCCAAAGTGATCAGCGCGCCGAGCAGGGCGGCCTTCCCGCCCGGGCCGGCGCACAGGTCCAACCACCTGGAATCCGATCCGGAGAGCTCGGCGCGGGTGAGCGCCAAGGCGACCAGCTGGCTGCCCTCGTCCTGGACGGTGGCGAATCCCTCCTTGACCGGTTCCAACTCGCCCGGATCCCCGGACCCCGCCTCCAGGTGCACCCCGTACGGCGAGTAGGGGGCCGGATCGCCACCGGTGATGGCGGCCAGCTCGTCGGCGCTGATCTCCCCCGGCCGGGCGGTCAGGTGCACGGCCGGACGCGCGTCGTCAGCGGCCAGCGCCGCGGCCAGTTCCGCGTCGCTGTCCTCCAGCGAATCCGCGAAGGCCTGGGCGATCCAGCGCGGATGCGCGTGCCGCAGCGCCAGATGCCCCACCGGATCGGTGTCCGGGTCCGGTGCGATCTTGGCCACCCAGGTTTCCTCGTCGTGCTCGGCCACCCGGCGCAGCACGGCGTTGACGAAGCCGGCGAGCTTGGTCCCGGAGTGCATCCGAACGATGTCCACAGTGGCGGCCACCGCGGCATGCGCCGGAATCCTGGTCCGCAGCAGCTGGTAGGCACCGAGCCGCAGCGCGTCGAGCAGTTTGCCGTCCACTTCAGACAGCGGCCGGCTGCTGCACTCGGCCAGCACGGCGTCCAACAGCCCCTGCGCCCGGCACGTCCCGTAGGTGAGCTCGGTGGCCAGCGCGGCGTCCCGCCCGGTGATCTGCCGCTGCTGCAGCAACGCCGGCAACGCCAAGTTGGCGTAGGCGTCGCGCTCCCGCACCGCGCGCAGCGTGTCCACCGCGGCCAACCGGGCCGGGTCGACGTCGACCGGCCGCGCCGGGTTGGGTTTCCGCTTCGGCGGACGGTTCCGTGCCGGCCGAGCCGGCCTGCGACGGTGGTTCACTGGAGCAGCTCCCCTTGTTCGATGCGGGCTCCGCGAGCCCAGTCGGTGGCGGCCATCCGTTTCTTCCCCGGAGCCTGCACCTGGCCGAGGGCGACCGCCGTGGTCGCCGTCCCCACGAGCACCCGCTTGCGCTCCACCCGGATCTCCCCCGGGGGCAGCTCCACGTCCGTCACCGACACCGGCCCCAACTTGAGCCGCTCGCCGCGGAACAACGCCCAAGCCCCCGGATCCGGGGTCACCGAGCGGATGAGCCGGTCCACCGCAACAGCCGGCTGCGCGAACTCGGCCTTGGCGTCCTCCACCGTCACCTTGGGGGCGTAGCTGACCCCTTCGGCCGGCTGCTCCTCAGCTCGAACGGTGCCGTCCTCGATCCCGTCCAGCGTCTTCACCATCAGCTGGGCACCGGAGCGGGACAACCGGTCCAACAGGTCGCCGGCGGTGTCGGTCGGGCTCACCTGCTCGGTGACCACACCGAAGACCGGCCCGGCGTCCAACTCCGGAACCAGCCGGAAGGTGGTGGCTCCGGTGATCTCGTCCCCGTGCCGGATGGCGGCTTGCACGGGCGCGGCCCCGCGCCACGCCGGCAACAGCGAGAAGTGCAGGTTGACCCAGCCGTGCCGGGGGATGGCGAGGGCTTCGGGGCGCAGCAGCGCCCCGTAGGCCACCACCGGGCAGCAGTCGGGCGCCAGCTCCCGCAAGCGCTGCAAGAACTCCGGATCGGAGGCCTTGTGCGGGGTGAGCACCTCGATGCCGTGCTCATCGGCGACCGCGCCGACCGGCGAGCGCACGAGCTTGCGGCCGCGCCCGGCCGGCGCGTCCGGGCGGGTCACCACGGCGACGACCTCGTGCCGCTCCGAAGCGATCAACGCCTCCAGGGTGGGAACCGCAGCAGCTGGTGTACCGGCGAAGACCAGACGCAATTTACCGACCCCCGAACAACGGATGCGGATTTTCCTTGATCACCGGCACGTTGCCGTCGAACCACTCCGCGCTGCGGATCTCCCGCAACGCCTGCTTGCGGGTCTGCTCATCCAACCGATCGACGAACAGCACACCGTCCAGGTGGTCGGTTTCGTGCTGGATGCACCGGGCGAGCAAGTCCGTTCCCTCGACCTCCACCGGCTCGCCGTGCATGTTCCAGCCCCGGGCGACCACGTGCCGGTACCGGCGGCAGTCCCAGCTCATGCCCGGGATGGAGAGGCACCCCTCCGGGCCGTCCTGCTCCTCATCACCGACCACGTCGAACGTCGGGTTCACCAAGTGCCCGGCGAAACCGTCGCAGTGGTAGGTGAAGACCCGCAGGCTCACCCCGAGCTGCGGCGCCGCGAGCCCGGCCCCGCCCTGCGCCTCCATGGTGTCCCACAGGTCCTTGACCAGGTTTCGCAGCTCCTTGTCGAAGTCGGTCACTTCCGCTGCCCGGGTGCGCAGCACGGGATCCCCGAAAAGCCTGATCGGCTGGACGGTCACGTGAACTCCTGGAGGTCTACGGTGCGGCTTGCGACTAATCGAGTTTAGTCGCTGGCCCGCACCCGACCGGGGCCCGGGAGCTGCTCACCCGTCCCGTTCAAGGAGTCGGCAGCACGACCGCCGCGGATCCGCCGCCTCGGCGTTCCGGCTCGGCCGCCGCGATCCACCGGCCGTCCGGCAGCCGCTCCACCCCGGTGGCCGCACCGATCTCCGCGGTTTCGGTGAACTCGTGCCCCAGGGCGCGCAGCTGCTCAGCAGCCGGTTGCGCGAGGAAACCGGGTTCGGCCTGCGTCTGGGCTGCGTTGCGCTGCGAGGCCCGCGGCTGCGCGATCGCCTCCACAAGGGACAGCCCGCGGTCGATGCGCCCGGTGAGCACCTGCAGCACGGTCGTGATGATCGTGGCGCCGCCCGGGCTGCCGACGGCCAGCAGCGGCTCGCCGTCCTGCAGCACGATCGTCGGGCTCATCGAACTGCGGGGCCGCTTGCCCGGCGCGGGCAGGTTGGGGTCCGCTTGCCCCGGCACGGCCGGGGTGAAGTCGAAATCGGTCAGCTCGTTGTTGAGCAGGAACCCGCGCCCGGGGACGACCACCGCGTTCCCACCGGTCTGCTCGATGGTCAAGGTGTAGGAGACGACGTTCCCCCAGCGGTCGGCCACGGTCAGGTGCGTGGTGTTCGGCCCTTCGTACGACGTCGGGGAAGCGGTTCCCGCGTCCTGGCAGGGCTGCGGGTTCCGCGGATCCGCGGCGGGCACGGGAGCCGGCAGCACCGCGTCGTCCTCGATCAGGCATTCCCGGGACCGGGCGAACTCGGTGCTCACCAGCTCTTCGGTGGGCACCTCGGTGAACGCCGGATCCCCCACCCAGCGGTTGCGGTCGGCGAACGCCAGCTTGCTGGCTTCCAGGAACCGGTGCAGGTATTCGGCCTGGTCGACCTGGGACAGGTCGGTCTCCTCCAGGATGTTGAGCGCTTCGCCGACGGTGGTGCCACCGGAACTGCCCGGCGCCATCCCGTACACGTCGAGCCCCCGGTACTCGAGGTGGACCGGTTCCCGCTCGATCGTCCGGTACTCCCTCAGGTCGGCCATGGTCATGCCGCCGGGACGCACCTCGCGCTCAGCTGCCGGGTCGACCGGCGGAGCGTTCACCGCGTCGACCACGTCCTGGCCGATCTCCCCCTCGTAGAAGGCCTTCAACCCCTCGGTGCGCAGCAGCCGGTAGGTGTCGGCCAGATCGGGGTTGCGCAGCACGCTGCCCACCTCGGGCAGCTGTCCGCCGGGCAGGAACAGCTCCCGGGTGGCCGGGAAGTCCCGGAACCGGTCCTCGTTCTCCGCGGTCTGCTCCCGGAAAGCGGCGTCGACGACGAAACCTCGCCGGGCCAGTTGCTCGGCCGGTCGCAGCACTTCGGACAGGCTCTTGGTCCCCCACTTGTCCAGCGCGTGCTGCCACGTCAGCGGAGTGCCGGGCACACCGACGCTGAGCCCGCTGGTGACCGCCTCGTCGAACGGGATCGGTTGCCCGTTCTCGACGAACATGTCCTCCGCGGCCGACCGCGGCGCGGTTTCGCGCCCGTCGATCGTCTCCACCTCACCGGTCTCGGCGTCGTAGTGGACGAAGTAGCCGCCCCCGCCGATCCCGGCCGAGTACGGCTCGGTGACGCCGAGCGCCGCGGCGACCGCGACGGCCGCGTCGGTCGCGGTGCCGCCCTCGCGGAGCACCTCGATGCCGATCCGGGTGGCGTCCGGGTCGACACTGGACACCGCGCCCCCGTAACCGACCGCTTCGGCTTGCTTCGGCGGCTGCGGCGGATTCTCCGCCGAGTGAGCCACCGGGGAGAGCAATCCGGCAACCACCGCTGCGCTCAGGCTGAGTCCGACAAGTCTCGCTGGCATCGCCACCTCCAGGACCGGCCACGCATACTCTGCCGGCACTGGACGCGTCGGACAACCGCAAGCGCTCCCGCCGCGGTCCAGATGGGCCAGTTGGCCGCCTCCCCCGACCACCGACCGGAGCAGTGCCCGAGCTGCTCGCTCCCCAGTGGAGGCACCAGCGGTGGCACGGTGAGTCCACTGCAGACCGGAAACGGCGTTCCCCCGGCGCAGCGACGCCCGAAGCCCTCGGGGCGTTGGAGGACTACAGCAGCTCCAACGGGTCGAGCCGGACCTGCAGCTCCGCGGCCTTGCGAGCGGCCCGCTGGGCTTGGGCGGCCCGCAGCGCACCGGCCAGTTCGCGGCTCTCGGTGCGGTCCACCCGCACGATCAGCCGTTCCCGGTCCGCGGTCCCGTCTTCGCCCACTTCGCCCAGCGGCACCGGGCCGAGCACTTCCGCCGACTCCGGCAGCTCGGCGGAATCCACCAGGGCCTCGATGGTTTCCGGCGCCCCGTCCACCGCAGCGACCCGACGGGCCGGTGGGAACCCCAGCTCGACCCGGTCGGCCAGTTCCCGAGCGGCGAACCAGGCCGGATCCCAGCGGACCAGGGCTTGCACCGGAACGAGGGCGGAGTCGGCCATCACCACCACGCGCCCGCCTTCCCGGGCCGGGCGGACCAGGGCGGCCGCGTCGAACCACAGCCGCAGTGCGGTCTCCGCGGCGCGCAGCTCCGAACGGCCCAGCAGCGCCCAACCGTCGAGCAGCAGCGCTGCGCCGTAACCCTGCTCAGCCACCGGCTCCGCGCCCGGGGTGCACACGATCAAGGCGGGTTGGGCGGGCACCGAGGCCAGCACGTTGCCGCCTCCGGACGTGCGCACCGCGACGTTCGGGAACGCCCGCCCCAGTTCTTCCGCGGTGCGGCCGGCCCCGACCACGACGGCCCGCAACCGGCGGGAACCGCACGCCGGGCAGCGGAAAGCCGCTTCCACGGTGCCGCACAGCTTGCAGGCCGGCGGGTTCGGCTGCCCTTCGGAGCTGCCCGGCAGTGCCAGCAGGCCGCTGCAGCGGCGGCACCGGGCCCGCTCGCGGCAATCCGCGCAGGCGAGCGCGGGCACGTAACCGCGCCGGGGGACCTGGACGAGGACCGGGGCGCCCGCTGCCAGTGCCGCGCGGGCGGCTTCGAAGGCCACCGACGGCAGGCGCGCGGCCCGCGCCGCCGGGTCCCGGGCCAGCTGGGTGTCGTCCTCGCCGATGGCGGTCACGCGGGGAGCGGCTGCCCGGACCGCACTGCGGGGGGCGGTGAGCTGGTGGGCCCATCCCGACTCCACCAGCAGGGCTGCCTCGGCGGTGCGGGAGAAGCCGCCCACCAGGAAAGCCGCGCCGGTCGCGTGCGACCGCAGCATCAGCACGTCGCGGGCGTGCGGGAACGGGACCTGCGGATAGCTGTGCAGTTCGTCGCCGTCGTTCCACACCGCCACCAGGCCGAGGTCGCGCACCGGCGCGAACATCGCCGCCCGCGTGCCAACCACCACGCGCACCACGCCGCGCAGCACGGCGAGCCAGCGCCGGTAGCGCTCCGCGGGGGACAGCTCCCCGGCGAGCGCCACCACTCCCCGCTCCCCGACGAGCCGCGCGCACGCGTCGTGCACCCGCTTCAGGTCCCGGTGGTCCGGAACCACCAGCAGGGCGCCTCGACCGGCTGCGGCGGCGGTCGCCGCGACTTCGGCCAACCTCGCGGGCCAGTCCTCCCCCGGCAGCGCCTGCCACACCGCCCGAGCCGTTTTCCCCGCGTGCACCGCGTCCAGGTAGGACTTCCCGTACTGGTACTCCTGCCAACCGGTGGCCTCCGGGCGGGGCGGTGGGGCTGCGGCCGGCTGCCGAGGAGCTGCCTTCTCGGCGGCGGCGTGGCGCGGGGGGATCACCAACCGCACCACGTCGGCCAGCATCCCGCCGTAGCGGTCGGCGACCGCGCGGGCCAAGCCCAGCAGCTGGGGGGTGAGCACGGGCTCCGGCGAGACGACCCGCTCCACCCAGCTCAAGTCCCCCGGGTAGTCGGAGGATTCCGCTCGTTCGAGCAGGAAACCGTCCACCAGCTTGCCGCGGAACCGGACCCGGATCCGGCAGCCGGCCTGGGCGGTGTCGTGCAGGCGCTCCGGGATCAGGTAGTCGAACGGTCGGTCCAGATGCGCGGGCAGCGGAATGTCGACCAGGACCCGCGCGACCGGACGCTGCGGGGCCGCCGTCTGCTGCTTCGCCTCCTTCCGCCGCCGGGATTGCGCACCTGCCATAGCACCTCTCTACCAGAAAGCGGTCGCGGTGTTCGCGCAGCACCGCTGTGCACGTGCCCGGTCGCCAGCGCAGACTCGAGTTGCGCGCGAGCCCTCCGCGCGACCTGGCAACGCGGTATGAAAAAATTTCGAGTGTTTCACGTCGTCTTCTACCACCCGGAAATCCCCGGCAACACCGGCAATGCCGTGCGCATGGCCGCTGGCTCCGGCTGCTCCCTGCACCTGATCGAGCCGCTCGGATTCGACCTGGATGACGCGAAACTGCGCCGGGCCGGGCTGGACTACCACGACAGAGCAGCCCTGCACGTCCACCCGGACCTGGACTCCTGCTGGAAAGCGCTGCAACCGGAGCGGATCATCGCCTTCAGCACCCAGTCCGAGCAGTCCTACGAAACCGTCCGCTACCGCCCCGGCGACGTGCTGCTGTTCGGCCCCGAATCGACCGGCCTCCCCCGCGACGTGCTCGCCACGGCCACCGTGCAGGTCCGGATTCCGATGCTCCCCGGCATCCGTTCGATGAACCTCGCCAACTCCGCGGCCGTCGCCGTCTACGAAGCGTGGCGTCAGCAGGGCTTCGCCATGCCGTGATCCCGCGACCGCGTCCACGGCCAGGTGAGCAGAGCCCAGGCGGCCATGCCCACCACCAGCTCCACCACCAGGTACCAGGGCCACCCGCCCATCAGGTCGAGCAGGGAGGGGTTGTCCGGTTTGCTGTTGACGAAGCCGTAGTTGGTGCCCGCCGAGGAGTTGAACCCCAGCACCAGCAGCCCCCAGCCGACGGTGACCGCCACCGAGAGGCGGTAACCCCGCCAGTTCGGACGCAGCCCCACCCCCCAGGTCAAGAACACCGCGCTCCACACCACCAGCAGGTGTTGGCCCCAGAACTCGATGAAGTCCACGTGCGGGAAATCCGGGGCGTCCAGCGCCGGAGTGAACACCGCCTGCGGTGCGAGGGTGAGCCCCCAGTAGTACGTGAGCGCGCAAGTCCGCTGGTCCTGCCGCCACAGCGCGTGGGCAGCAACCGGCCAGGCGATGTCGCACAGGTGGAACGGGAGCGAGACGGCCACGTCGAACTGGGCCGGCAGCAGCCGGTAGACCAGCAGGGGTAGCTGGAAGGCCACGATGACGACCGCGAAGGTGCGCGCCACCGGCCTGGGATCGCGCACCCGGCCGCCGAGCACGCCGAACACCAGCGCACCCGCCAGGAGCACCCCGATCAGCACCCAGTGCGACGGGCCGTAAGCGACGAAGGTGCGCTGCGCCAGGCCGAAGAGCACGGCCTCAGCTTAGGGCCGTCGCGCGCCCTGCTCGTCGTCGAACGCGAAGGACGTCAGCCGCGCAAGGGTCGCCCCGGGCGAGCTGACGTCCGCGAGAACACCGGTGCGGATCGTTGTCGTCCGGTCACAGGCCGGCGGCGTTCTTCAACGCCTCCGCCCGATCCGTGCGCTCCCACGGCAGATCCACATCCGACCGACCGAAATGA
>NZ_AYJW01000027.1 GCF_000497205.1 Saccharopolyspora rectivirgula DSM 43747 | reverse complement strand
CCCTGCCCCAGCTGAGCCGTTACTTGCAGCTGGCGGCGCTGCTCGGGGCGATCTACATCGTCAACAGCTTCGACGCGATCTACCTGATGACCCAGGGTGGTCCGGGGACGGCCAGCACGAACCTGCCCTACTACATCTACCAGCGCGCTTTCGAGGGCTTCGACGTCGGCCAGTCGTCCGCCATGGGTGTGATCGTGGTGCTGCTGACGTTGGTCGTGGCGACCTTCGCCCTGCGGTTGATCTTCCGGAGCTTCGGTGTGAGCGAGGTGCGATGATGCGGATCCGCGGTCGTCTCGGCGGGGGGGTTCTGACCGCCTTCACCTGGCTGGTGGCAATCGTGTTCATCTTCCCGCTGCTGTGGATGGTGCTCACGGCGTTCAAGCGGGAAGCCGACGCCTACACCGATCCACCGCGCGTGGTCTTCAGCCCCACTCTCGAACAACTCGCAGGCATCTTGGAACGCGGGTTCCTGCCGTACTTGGCGAATTCGGCGTTCGTCACCGCGACGTCGACCGTGCTGGTGCTGCTGCTGGCCGTCCCGGCGGCCTACGCGCTGTCCTTGGCGGCCGTGCCCGGCACGCGGGATGCGCTCGGCTTCTTCCTGTCCACCAAGATGCTGCCGGCGGTGGCGGCGATCATCCCGCTCTACGTGATCTCCCAGAACATCGGCCTGCTGGACAACGTGTGGGCGCTGGTCGTGCTCTACACCGCGATGAACCTGCCGCTGGCCGTGTGGATGATGCGGTCGTTCTTCCTCGAGGTGCCCAAGGAGATCTTGGAGGCCGCCCGCGTGGACGGGGCCTCCCTGCCGACCACGCTGTTCCGGGTGGTGCTGCCGGTGGTGGCTCCCGGGATCGCGGCCACCGCGCTGATCTGCGTCATCTTCTCCTGGACGGAGTTCTTCTTCGCGGTCAACCTCACCGCTGCTCGAGCCGCCACCGTTCCGGTCTTCCTGGTCGGTTTCATCACCAGCGAAGGCCTCTACTGGGCGCAGCTCTCGGCGGCGGCCCTGATGGCGTCCCTGCCGGTGATGGTGATCGGTTGGTTCGCCCAGAACCACTTGGTGCGCGGCCTGTCCATGGGCGCGGTCAAGTGAGCACGGCACGAACAGCTCCTGCCGTCGCGCCCGCACCGGGCACGGCGGCAGGAGCTCCGCTGCTCACCCGCTGCTAGGCGGGCACGGTGTGCTTGCCCTCCGCGATCTCCTCGACGATCTTGGCGTTGAAGGCCGGCAGGTCCTGGGGGCCGCGACTGGTCACCAATCCGTGGTCGGTGACCACTTCTTCGTCCACCACCTCGCCGCCGGCGTTGCGCAGATCGGTGCGAATGCTCGGGTAGGAGGTGACCCGGCGTCCCCGCACGACATCGGCTTCGACCAGGGTCCACGGCCCGTGGCAGATCGCCCCGACCGGTTTGCCGGAGTTGACGAAGCCCCGCACGAATTCCACCGCGTCGGGGTTGTTCCGCAGGTTGTCCGGGTTGACCGTGCCCCCGGGCAGGATGAGGGCGTCGTAGTCGTCCGGGGAAACCTGCGATACCTCGCGGTCGACCGGGAACCGGTCCGCGGGGTTGATGTCCTTGTTCATGGCCTGGATCTCACCGGAATGGGTCGACACCAGTTCGGCCTGTCCCCCGGCTTCTTCGACCGCTCGACGCGGCTCGACCAGCTCCACCTGTTCGACCCCGTCAGCGGCGAGGATGGCCACTCGTCGACCGCTCAGCCTGTCACCCATGTCCGATCACGCTCCTGCTCGTCGTTTCGAATAGCACTGGCTGTTCCAGCCAGGGGCTCCCCGGCTGGCCCCGTGCGCAAACGTGTGACCGGGAGTGACCGAGCGCCTCGTCGGCCTACCGACCGCTGGTCAGGGCGGGGGCCAGTTCGCGCAGCGCGGGGAGCGGGTCCGTGCTGCGCTCGTCACCGAGCGCCTGCACCACCACGTGATCGGCGCCGGCGTCGAGCTGCTCCCGCACGCGGGCAGCGATGTCCTCGGGCTTTCCCCAGGCGACCAGTGCTCTTGCCAGTCGCTCGCTGCCGCCGCGCACCAAGTCGTCCTCGTGGAAGCCCAGGCGCAGCCAGTTGTTGCGGTAGTTCGGCAACCCCGTGTACATGTCCAGGTGGGTGTGCGCCCGGTGCAACGCGGTCTGCTCGTCGGTGGTGAGCACGACCCCCTGTTCGACGACGAGCAGCTTGTCCGGCCCGAGCACTTCCCTGGCCCGGGCGGTGTGCTCCGGTGTCACCAGGTACGTGTGCGCACCGTCGGCGCTGTCGCGCGAGAGTTCGAGCATCTTCGGCCCCAGCGCCGCCAGCAGCCGGGGTGGTCTCGCGGCACCGGGTTCGACCGTCTCCGGCACCTGGTCCATTCGCGAGAGGTATTCGCGCATGGTCGCCAGGGGTTTCCGGTAGTTCCCCGAGCGGTGTTGGACCAGCGGCGCGTGGCTCACGCCCAGGCCGAGCAGGAAACGTCCGGGATGCAGGGCGGACAGGGTGCGGCTGCCGGATTCGGCGGCGATCGCGTCGCGGGCGTGGATGTTGGCGATC
The DNA here is from genome assembly GCF_000497205.1 of Saccharopolyspora rectivirgula DSM 43747. GTDB lineage: Bacteria > Actinomycetota > Actinomycetes > Mycobacteriales > Pseudonocardiaceae > Saccharopolyspora > Saccharopolyspora rectivirgula. The sequence continues at coordinate 49,919 of NZ_AYJW01000027.1, read as the reverse complement.
CCGGTGCCCACCCGCAAGTTCCGGGTGGCGGCCAGCAGCGCACCGGCCTGGGTCAGCGCTTCCTTGCCCATCGCCTCGCCGAACCACAGCGAGCCGTAGCCGAGCTGTTCCAGCTCCTCGGCCGCTCGTTGGACCTCGGTGATCGGCACCTCGTCACTGGTCCACCAGACACCGGCGGCAGCGGGAAAAGCAGCAGCGGGCATGACCGCAAACTAGCACTCCGCGGCCGGGGGCGCGGTCAGAACGAACTCGTCTCCCCCGGTCAGGTCGTGCGCATCGAGCAGCCCGCGCGAGCACCTCGACCCACCACTGGTCCACTGCGCGGACGAGATCGTCCACGCTGGACCATCCGGTGAACGGGCGCGCCGGCGGTCCGGAACTGGTCGCGGCAGGTGTTTCAGCCTTCCTGCGGCTCGAGGACCATCCCGGCCACGTCCAACTCCTCGTCCACGTAGCCGAAGTCCCGCATCAGGCGCACGACGCGCTGCAAGTCCGCCGCACCGATCCGGGATTCCAGCTTCGGCAGGGTGATGACCGGAGCGATGTCCGGATCGATCTTGGTGAACTCCGGCAGCAGCTCCACGACCTTGCTGCGGTCCTGCGCGGCAGCAGCCGCGCTGTCCATGGCGCGTTGGAAGGCCGCGACCGTCCGCGGGTTCTCCTCGGCGAAGCGCGCGTTGGCGACGAAACCGCTCAGCGGCAGTTCCTCCAGGAGACCGGTGGCGACGTCCGCCACCGGGATGGCGCTGACGTTGCGCACCGAGAGCGTGGTGAAGGGTTCCACGGTTTGCGCGGCGTCGACCTCGTTGGCCTGCAACGCCTGGGGCATGTTCGGGAAACCGATCGGAACCCACTGGACCCCGTCGAAGTCCACGCCGTGAGCGCGCATGACGGCCTTCACCATGAGCTCGGAAATCGTGCCGGCGCCGCTGATGGCGATGCGCTTGCCGGCCAGGTCCTGCACCTCGCGAACACCGGACCCCGGAGAAGCCATGATCATCAAGCTGTCCGGCACCGCTGACGCGCAGTGGGACACGATCTTCAGCTGGGCGACTCCTCGCGCCTGGGCTCGGAATATCGGCAGGTAGCTGCTGCTGGCGAGGTCGTAGTCACCGCCGATGGCGGCGGCGAGCGCGGCACCGCCGTCGGGAGCGTTGACGATCTCCACGTCGAGCCCTTGCTCCTGGAAGTGGCCGTCGCGCACGGCCAGGTGCAGCACGGCGAGTTCGCAGGCCGGCAAGGCTCCCACGCGCAGTTTCGGCTTCTCGACCTGGGAATTGCCGTTCTGCTGCGATCCGCCCAGGGCACTGCAGCCACTGACGCCGAACCAAGCCCCCGCTGCGACCGCGCCCCCGGTGAGCTTCAGCAGATCGCGGCGGGAAACGGCTCGTGCCAAACGCATGTGGGTTCTCCTGTCGGTGCGGCACAACGCGCAGCCCTTCCTCCTGTCGCGGCCCCAGGGGCGCGGGAGGAGGACTGCAGCGGTGCAGTGCTTGCCGGCGCGCGGGAATGCCCTGCGCAAGGGCGCCGAATCGCGAAGAGCTCCACTGCGTGGTGCCGTGCGCGGCGCGGTCCTTGCGGGTGAGGTCATCTCCCCTCCGGTCGAATTGCAAGGCAAACCTAGTGACCGAACTTTTGCTCGATCAATCAAAATCGGACACTTCACTCGAACAGATCAATCTCCGCGCATTCGAGCAGCGAACGAGCTGATGGGTTACCCCTTTCGCGGTAAACGCCCCGGTGGAAGCTCCCGGTTCGAGGAGCGCTCATCCGAGCCACTGCCCGCCGGTTTCCCGCTGCGCAGGGGAATCCCCTGCCGTCCCGCCCACCCCCGCCTGCGACTTCCTGCCGTGCGGCAGGACCGCACCGGTGTTGTACTCGGAACCTCCGGAAGTCGCGCTGCTTCCGGTTCCCGGCCTGCCCGCCGCACCGCGGGCGGGCGCTCACCGGCGGGAAGATCCGGTGCTGCAAGCGGAGGGGGGGATGGAGCAGTTCGAGTACCTGCTCGTGCTGGCCGGCTGCCTGGCGATCACCGCACCTCTGGAGTTCTTCGGCGCACGGGTCTACCGCAGACCCGTCCGACTGGCCCGGGCGGTGCTCCCGGTCGCCGCGGTGTTCCTCGTCTGGGACGCCATCGCCATCGCCAACCGGGTTTGGAGCTACAACCCCGAGCACATGACCGGTGTTCGGCTACCGCTGGCGATACCGCTGGAGGAATTCCTGTTCTTCCTGGTGATCCCGGTGTGCGCGGTGCTGACCTACAGCTGCGTGCAAGCCATGCTCCGCCGCCTGCGCACGGGGCGGCGAACGCAGGAGCCGGCCGGGGAGGTGCGCTCGTGACGGGTTTGGGCTACACGCTCCCGGCGGTGCTGGCGGTCGTCGCCGTGTGCTGCTGGGAGCTCCTGGTGCTGCGCACCGGGTTGTTCACCAAACCGGCTTACTGGATCTCGATGGCCATCGTGGGTGCTTTCCAGGTCGCGGTGGACGGGTGGCTGACCAAGCTGTCCGCACCGATCGTGCTGTACGCACCGGAGCACATCAGCGGAGTGCGCATGCCCTGGGACATTCCGGTGGAGGACTTCTTGTTCGGGTTCGCGCTCGTCACCTCTGTTCTGCTGCTGTGGCAGCGGCAGGCCGACCGCAACGAGGAGTCGGCATGAGGGTGGGGCCGACCGGACTGGTCCGCAGCGCGGTCGCTGACGCGTTCGACACCGGAGCAGTCGCGTACGACCGGCTCGTCGGCGCCAATCCCGGCTACCACGCCCACCTCCGGCTGTCCGCCCGGAGGATGCGAATCCCGCGCCGCGGCCGGGGCATGCGGCTGCTGGACGCCGGGTGCGGCACCGGGGCGTCCACCGCTGCCCTGCTGGCGGCAGCACCGGAAGCGGAGATCACCGCCATCGACGCCTCGGCGCGGATGCTGGCCAAGGCCGCGGAGAAGCCCTGGCCGCCCTCGGTGCGCTTCGTGCACACCCGGGTCGAGGAGCTCGCCGAGAACGGAGTCCACGGCCCGTTCGACGGGATCTTCGCCGCGTACTTGGTGCGCAACCTCGCCGAACCGGATCGGCAGTTGCGCGCGCTGCGGGACTTGCTGCGCCCGGGCGCTCCTCTCGCCGTGCACGAGTACTCCGTGCGCGATTCGGCGGTGGCCACTGCCGTGTGGAGCGCGGTGTGCTGGTCGATCATCATTCCCGCGGGTTCCCTGTTGACCGGGGACAGCACGCTCTACCGCCACCTGTGGCGCAGTGTCTTGAGCTTCGACGGCGCGGCCCGGTTCCGGCGGCGACTGGCCGAGGCCGGGTTCACCGATGTGCGCAGCGGGACGATGACCGGGTGGCAGCGCGGCGTGGTGCACACCTTCCTGGCGACCGCCCCGGGACGGGAGGCTCCGTGAACCCGGCAGTGCGCGTTCCCCGGGATCCCCGCGCGGTTCGCCATCTCGCTCCGCGCGGGGCTGCGCACGCCGATCAACTCCCCCGGCGTCCGCAGGTCGTCGTCGCGGGAGCCGGGATCGCGGGGCTCACCGCGGCCACCGCGTTGGCCGAGCGCGGTGTCGCGGTCACCGTGGTGGAGCGCGAGGAGCACCTCGGCGGGCGAGTGGGCGCGTGGACCGAGCAGGACGCCAACGCGGGGCAGTTGTCGGTCAGCCGGGGTTTCCACGCTTTCTTCCGCCAGTACTACAACCTCCGCGCCCTGCTGCAGCGGACTGATCCCGAGCTGCGCCGGTTGCGTTCGGTGCCGGACTACCCGTTGCTGGACGCGCACGGCCGCCGGGACACCTTCCGGGGGTTGCCCCGCACTCCACCGTGGAACGCCTTGTTCTTCGCCTTGCGCAGCCCGACTTTCCGGTTGCGCGACCTGCTGGCGCTGGACGCCCGGGCGGCTGCTCCGCTGGCGGCGGTGTCGGTACCGGAGATCTACCAGCTGTTGGACCACGTCGACGCCGAGACGCTGCTGGAGCGCATCAACTTCCCGCGCCCGGCGCGACACCTGGCGTTCGAGGTGTTCTCGCGCAGTTTCTTCGCGTCCCCGCGGGAGATGTCCGCTGCGGAACTGGCGGTGATGTTCCACCTGTACTTCCTCGGTTCCGCCGAGGGACTGGTGTTCGACGTGCCCACTTCTGCGTTCGACACCGCGCTGTGGGAGCCGCTGCGGGCCCACCTGGAATCGCTGGGCGTGCGCTTCCGCACCGGGGTCGCGGTCACCGCGGTCGAACGCCCTGGGGCCGGTTTCCGCGTCCACACCGGAACGGGTGAGCAGTTGCCGGCCGACGGCGTGGTGCTCGCCCTGGACGTGGCCGGGTTGCGCTCGGTGGTCGACGCTTCTGCGGATCTGGCGGACCCGCAGTGGCGGGAGCAGGTGCTGCGGCTGCGCACCGCGCCACCGTTCCTGGTGCACCGGCTGTGGCTGGACCGGCCCGTCTCCTCGCGGCGCCCTCCGTTCTTGGCCACCGGAGGGTTGGCTCCGCTGGACAACATCAGCGTGCTCGACCACTACGAGCGCGAAGCCCAGCAGTGGGCGGATCGCCGCGGTGGCTCGGTGGTCGAGCTGCACGCCTACGCCGTCGAACGGCTGCCCGGGGACGAGGAGGCGCGCGTGCGCGCGCTGTGCGATCGGCTCGTGGAGCGCTTGCACCAGGTGTACCCGGAAACCGGGAGTGCTCGGGTGGTGGCGCAGCGGTCGCTGTGGCGCCAGGACTGCCCCATGTTCGGGCTCGGGGATTTCGCCCGGCGGCCTCGGGTGCGGACTCCGTTCGGCGGCCTGGTGCTGGCCGGGGACGGGATCCGCATCGATCTCCCGGTCGCCCTGATGGAACGGGCCGCGGCCACCGGTTGGCACGCCGCCAACACGCTGTTGGCCCGGTGGGGGTTGGCCGGCCACGAGCTCACCAGCGTGCCGACACGCGGGCGGCTGGCACCGCTGCGCGCTTGGGCTTCTCTTGGAAGGTGATGAGTGATGAGCATGGTGAACCTGCGTCACCGGTGGCCGCGCACCTGGCCGCTGCAGCCGATTCCGCGCATCCCGTGGGCCCGCCAGGAGCCGACGTACCAGGAGGCCCGGCCGAAGCTGATCCAAGCCGCGCTCAAGCGAGCCGAGGCGCGACCGTCCGGCAACTGGTTCGTCTTCGCCGCCAGCCGGGACATCCGCTCGGATCGGCCCTGCGGTGCCACGGTGGCGGGGATTGAGCTGGTGGCGTGGCGCGACGAACGCGGCGCCCTGCTGGTCGGCCCCGGAACTTGCCCGCACTTGGGGGCGCCGTTGTCGCAGGCGCGGGTGGACGGCGGAGATCTGTTGTGCCGGTGGCACGGCTTGCGCCTGGGGAAGACGAGCGACTGCGGTTGGCGGGTGCTGCCCAGTCACGACGACGGTGTCCTGGCGTGGGTGCGGCTGGACCGGGTGGGCGGGGAGGAACCGCTGGAGTCCCCGGTGATCACCGAGCGCCCCGATCTTGCCAGCAGCATCGATTCGGTGGCGACTCTCGTCGGGACCTGCGAGCCGCGGGACGTGATCGCCAATCGTCTCGACCCGTGGCACGGTTCTTGGTTCCACCCGTACTCCTTCTCCAGGCTGCGCGTTCTGCAAGCCCCGGATGAGTCCGTTGTGGACGATTCCGAGGACCGCTTCGTCGTTGCGGTGACGTTCCTGGTGACCCCGACGCTGGGGGTGCCGGTGCGCGCGGAGTTCGTCTGTCCGGATCCGCGCACCATCGTCATGCGCATCATCGACGGCGAGGGGGCCGGCAGCGTGGTGGAGACGCACGCGACTCCCCTCGGCCCGGGGCCTGATGGGAAGCCGCGCACAGCGGTCATCGAAGCCGTCATCGCGCGCTCACCCCGGCCCGGCTTCAACTTGGCCAGGACCGTTGCTCCTGCGATCCGGCCGCTCATGCGCCGGGCCGCGGCTCGCCTGTGGCGCGACGACCTGGCCTACGCCGAACGCCGGTACGAGTTGCGCTCGCGCCCTTGAGGCTGCGGTCACCGGCTCGGCGGCGCCCCAGAACTGAAACTGCTGATCGGCGTCGCAGCGCTGCGCGGTCGCCCACCCTCGGGCCCCGGGGTCGCGCACCTCCGCACCCCTTCTCGAGCGTCCCCCGGTTCCGCCGCGGATCTCCTGCCTAGTCGAAGGCCGCTCATCGCTCCACCGCGCACGGTCTCGCCGCTGCTTCCCATACCCGCAAAGTAATTATACATATGAAAGTACATGGTATTTGCGTTCTGAAGCGACGCGACACGAACGAACGCGGGTGATTGATGTGGGCCGAGGCAACGTCCTGATCGTCGGCGGCGGAATCGGCGGTCTCACCACCGCCATCGCACTCCGCAACGCCGACTACGACGTGCACGTGGTGGAGCTGCGACCGGGCCTCCGCTCCTCCGTCGCCGGAGCGGGGATCATCCAACCGGTCAACGCGCTGCGCGCGCTGGAAGCGATCGGCTGCGCGCAGGAATGCCTGGACGCGGGCTTCTCGAGCACCGCCTGGGGCCGGGTGCTCGACGTGGAAGGCAACGTGATCGGCGAAATGCCAGGCGCTACCATTCCCGGCTCCGGCCTGCCCCCGCTGAACGGCCTCACCCGCCCACGGCTGCACGAAATCCTGACCCGCAAAGCCCGCGAAGCGGGAGCCGTCATCGAATACGGCAAGACCTTCACCGAACTGGCCGACACCCCGAACGGTGTCGACGTGCGCTACAGCGACGGAACCCGCGAGGTCGTGGACATCGTCGTCGGCGCCGACGGCGTCCATTCCGAGGTCCGCGCGCACGTGTTGGGCGAAACCGCAAAACCCGTCTACAACGGCCAGTTCGCGTTCCGGTGCAACATTCCCCGCGAACCGGAGATCGACCGGATCATCCTGCAGAAAGGGCCCAGCGGCACAGCCGGTTTCGTGCCACTGGCACAAGACCTGGCCTACCTCTTCTACAGCACCTCGTGGGATCGCGACGACCGACCGCACCCCGACGAACTGGACGAGGTGCTCCGGGAGCGCCTCGCCCCGTTCGGCGGGTTGACCGGACGGGTGCGGGACAAGCACATCAACGACCCGTCGGTGATCGTGGTGCGCCCCGAAGAGTGGCTGATCGCCCCACCACCGTGGCACGAGGGCCGGATCGTGCTGATCGGCGACGCCGTGCACGCCGTGACCCCGCAACTGGGTCAGGGAGCGGCGCAGGCGATCGAAGACGGCGTGGTGCTCGCGGAGTGCCTGTCGGGCGGCAACGGCCTCGAAGAGGCCTTCGCCCGGTACGCCGAGCGCCGCTACGAACGCTGCAAGCTCATCGTGGAATCATCGGTGCAGATCGGCGAGTGGGACGTCAATCCCACCGAAGACGTGGACCACGCGGGACTGACCCAGCGCGTCCTGGGAAGGATGGTCCAACCGATCTGATCACCTGACCGCCACCCTTGTTCTCGCCCGGATGCTCGGCCGAGAACAGCCGGCGGTGGCCGGGAATTCCACGATCCACTGCGGAAGGCGTTCCCGGCCACCAGATCCCGACCGTTGCGGTCCGCAACCAACCCCGGCAGCGGCCAGCTCGCTGCCGACTACCGGTCGGTCTTGCCGTGCAGCTCGGTGTAAGCAGCGTGGTACTGCTGCCGCACCTGTTCTCCTCGCTGCGGATCGACGACGTCGAGTTGGACGGAATCCGCCAGCGGCCAGTCAGGTGGCAGTTCGGTCCCGGCCAACGCCCACGCCGCCTGCCGGGCCGCCCCGCGCGCCACGTATTCGGCGGCAGCGGGAACAGTGACCGGAACCCCGAAGACCTGCGGTGCCGCCTGCTGCACCGCCGCGGACTGGGCCGCGCCCCCGATCAACAGCACCCGCTGCACCGGCAACCCCTGCTCGCGCAGCGCGTCGATGCCAGCGGCCAACCCGCACAGCATGCCCTCGACAGCGGCTCGGGCGAGGTTCTGCGGGGTCATGTTCCCCCGGCGCAGCCCGAACAGCGTTCCACTGGCGTCGGGCAAGGTCGGCGTGCGTTCCCCGTCGAGGTACGGCAGCAGCACCAGGCCGTCCGCTCCCGGGGCGGCCTGCCTCGCCAACCGGTCGAACTCGGCCATCTCCACGCCCAGCATCGTCGCGGTGGCGGTGAGCACCCGCGCCGCGTTGAGCGTGCACACCAGCGGCAGGAAAGCGCCCGTGGCGTCGGCGAAACCGGCGATGATCCCGGTCGGGTCAGCGCTCGGGGTGTTGGCCGAGGCGAACACGGTTCCGCTGGTCCCCAGCGACACCACGACATCGCCCGGTTCGATCGCCAGTCCCAGCGCGGCACCCATGTTGTCCCCGGTACCGGCCGAGACGAGTTTGCCGTCCTTGGTGTGCCCGGCGGGTTCGGCCGCGGCGAGCACCCGCGGGGTTCGCGGGGTGCGGCCGCCGAACGCGGTGGCCAGCAGGTCGTTGCGGTACTCGCCCAGCCGGGGAGACCAGTAGCCGGTGCCGGAGGCATCCCCGCGGTCGGTGACGAACTCACCGGTCAACCGCCAGGTCAGCCAGTCGTGCGGCAGCAGCACGTCCGTGACGCGGTCGGCCAGCTGCGGCTCGTGCTCGGCCATCCAGCGCAGCTTGCTGGCGGTGTGGCTGGCGACCAGCACGCTGCCCACCGCCTCGGCGCAGGCCTGCGGGCCGCCGAAGTCCTCGATCAGGTCGAGCGCTGCCTGGGCGGAGCGGTTGTCGTTCCACAACAGCGCCGGGCGCACTACCTCGCCCCGCTCGTCCAGCGCCACCAGGCCGTGCTGCTGGGCAGCGACCCCGATCGCGGCCACGTCGTCGAGCAGGCCTTCGGTCGCGGTCTGCAGGGCTTGCCACCAGTGCTCCGGATCGACGGCCGTGCCGTCCGGATGCGGGGCGCGTCCTTCGCGCACCACCTTGCCAGTCTCCGCGTCGCACACCACGACCTTGGTGGCCTGAGTGGAGGAATCGACCCCGGCAACCAGTCTCATCGGATCTCCGCAGTGAAAGTGATCAGCTCTTCGGTCAGTTTCCGGCGAATCGGAGCCCGGTGGCAGCTGCACCACGCGCCGGGTCCAGTCTGCTCCGGTGGTCTCGCAGGAACCAGCCCTCCGTAGATTCGCACATCACCTCGATCGGCCTGCGCGCCTCCACCACCTGGGCTTGCCGTTCTGGTGAACCCCACCACGCGCCGCCCTCCCCCGGGCCCGCGGTGGGCAGCCCTCGCCCGCCCGGGGAAGGGTTGCCCACGGCATCCAGCTGCTGGCCCGGCGACGAACCACCCGGATCGCGAGGCCGGAACGCCTTCCTGGCGCGGACCGGCTGCCGCGGCCGGTCCGCGCCAGGAAGGTCAGGCGACCCCCAGGAGGTGGTCCATCGCCAGCTGGTCGAGACGTTCGTAGTGCATGCCGCGGGCGGCAGCGGCTTCGACGTCGAAGTCGTCGTCGGCCAGCAGGTCCGCGGCCGTTTCGCCGGGAGCCATCGTGGGGGTCTCCAACTGCGGGACCCGCGCTGCTTCCAGCGCTTCGCGCACCCTGGGGTCGGCGCGGAACGCCGCTGCCCGCTCCTTGAGGATCAGGTAGTTGCGCATGCACCCGGCGGCCGAGGCCCAGACCCCTTCGGCGTCTTCGGTGCGCGGCGGCTTGAAGTCGAAGTGCCGCGGACCGTCGTAACCGGCCGACTCCAGCAGGTCGACCAGGAAGAAGGCGTTCTTGACGTCTCCCGCGCCGAACCGCAGGTCCTGGTCGTACTTGATGCCGTGCTGCCCGTTGAGGTCCAGGTGGAACAGCTTGCCGGCCCACAGCGCCTGCGCCACGCCGTGGACGTAGTTCAGCCCGGCCATCTGCTCGTGCCCGACTTCGGGGTTGACACCCACCATTTCCGGGTGCTCCAGCTGGTCGATGAACGCCAGCGCGTGCCCCACCGTGGGCAGCAGGATGTCGCCTCGCGGTTCGTTCGGCTTGGGTTCCAGCGCCAGTCGCAGGTCGTAACCGCGGTCCTTGATGAACTGGCAGACCACGTCGATGCCTTCTTTGTAGCGGTCCAGCGCCACCCGCACGTCCTTGGCCGCGTCGGTCTCGGCGCCTTCTCGACCGCCCCACGCCACGAACGTCCGTGCTCCCAGTTCAGCGGCCAACTCCACGTTGCGCAGCACCTTGCGCAGCGCGAAGCGCCGAACGTCCCGGTCGTTGGCGGTGAGCGCACCGTCCTTGAACACCGGGTGCGTGAACAGGTTGGTGGTCACCATCGGAACCACCAGTCCGGTTTCGTCCAGCGCCTTCTGGAACCGAGACAGCACCCGGGAACGTTCTTCCGCGTCGCTGCCGAACGGGATCAGGTCGTCGTCGTGGAAGGTGATGCCCCACGCCCCCAGCTCCGCCAACCGGTGCACCGCCTCCACCGGGTCGAGCCGGTCGCGCGTCGGCTCACCGAACGGGTCTCCACCTCGGAAACCGACCGTCCACAGTCCGAACGAGAAGCGGTCTTCCGGGGTGGGCGTGTAGTCGCTCACGGTCCTTCCTTCCTGTTGCGTTCAGCTGGAACCGCGCCGGTCCAGCTTCCGTTCACTGCTCGCGGCTCTGCGGAGGAGCTCCGTCCCGCAGAGCAGCAGCCGCTCACCGGGGCTGGTGAGCGGCTGCGGTTCCGGTCACCTCCGGTGGTCCTCCTGGACGCGGATGACGAAGTCCGTCGTCCGCTCCGTTCCGTTGTGCCGCACGATCGCGGTCACGGTGGCCACTCCCGCCCCGCGGGTGCGGATGGTGCCGTCGGGGTCCACCGAGACGACCTCGGGTCGATTGCTGCGGTACTCCACGGTCATCCCCGCCGGGATGTCGGCGTCTTGACCGTGTCCGTACAGCGTTCCGTCGCTCATGCCGACGGTCAGGCGCGGCAGGACCACCGCTCCGCTGGGGAACACGACCTGGGCCGCGTCGTTGTGCGTCTGCTCGCCGGCCTCGTCCGGGGTCGCCGAAACCGTCTGCAGCACCGGCTGCAGCACCCCGCTGACCTGGACCTCTGCTCGCTGTTGCACTTCCCGATCAGCGCTGGAGGCCGCCAGTTGGAACTCGTACCGGCCTTCGTCCACTTCGTACTTCCCGCTCTCGGGGTTGAAGAAGGCCAGGTCGGCCACGCGGACCGGGAACTCGACGGTCTTGGTCTCGTTCGGCTGCAGGGTCACCTTCCGGAAGTCGACGAGCCGCTTGTCCGGCCTTTCCGCGGACGAGGGAGCGTCCGGGGTGGCCGCGTACAGCTGCACCACGTCAGAACCGGCGACCTGCCCGGTGTTGGTGACCTGCGCGGTCACCGTCACGACGTCGTCGGGATTCGCGTCGTGCCGGTCCACCTGGATGTTCGAGTACTCGAACTCGGTGTAGCTCAGGCCGTGGCCGAACGGGTAGGAAACCGGTCCGTCGAAGTACATGTAGGTGCGGCCGGGCGCACCTTCCCCGTCCCGGATCCGGTAGTCCCCGATCGGTGGGAGTTGCGATTCCTCGCGGTACCAGGTGAAGGGCAGGTGCCCGCTCGGGTTGCGCTTGCCCAGGAGGACGTCGGCGAACGCTTCGCCCTTGCGCTGCCCGTTGTAGGAGCTCCACAGGATCGCCGGCACCGCGGATTCGAACTCGGTGACGTCGACCTGCCCCACCGTCTCCAAGTACACCACGGTGTTGGGGTTGCGGGCCGCCACTTCCTTGATCAGTTCGGTCTGCGGGCCGGGCAGCCGCAGGTCCTCCCGGTCCTTCTCCTCGCGCGCGGTTTCTCCATCGGTGGTGGCGTGCACGATCACCGCGTCGTACTGGGCTGCTTCGGCGATCGAATCCGCATTGGGCTCGTTGGGGTCGTCGGCCGCACTGCCCGGCAGGTGGTCGACGCGCGCCTGCAGGTTGATGGCCTGGATCGCCTGCTGAACTCCCTTGTGGACGTTCACGTTGTTGGCCTTGCCGGAGGACTCCTGAACGCTGGAGTACCCGCCCAGGTACATGTCGTCGGTGGCGGCCTGGTCGCCGATCACCGCAACGCGGAACGGCCCGGAATCCGGGACCGACAGCGGCAGCAGTGCGCCGCCCGGGCGCTCGCTGTTGCGCAGCAGCACGATGGCTTCACCGGCCGCTTCGCGGGCCAACGCCAGGCGCTCCGGGGTTTGGGTCACCGCGCCGTTGGCATCGGAGTTCTCCCAGCTGCCCTGCGGCACGCGGGCCCGCGCCTGCTGGACCCAGGGGTTCTGCTGCGGGTCGTCGAACTCGCCCAACTGGATCCGCACCGTGAACAAGCGGACGAGGGAGGCGTCGATGAATTCTTCGGTGTAGACGCCTTTCTCGGTTTCCACGCCCTGCTGCACAGCGGTGGGCAGGGTGTTGCCGAAGTTGTGCTCGTCGTGCAGTCCGCGGTTGCAGTTGAGGTCGACGCCGGCGGCGTTGGCGTACGCGTTGCGCTCGATGTGGTCCAGGGGTTCCTCGCGGCCCGGGGGTTGCCAGTGGTGCCCGTGCTGGATCTCGTAGACGGAGTCGCAGTCCGAGGTGAAGAAGCCGTCGAAGCCGAACGTCTTGCGCGCCAGTTCGTCCATCAGGTGCGTGCTGGCCGAAGCCGGCACGCCGTTGACCCGGTTGTAGGAGGTCATGATGGAGGCCGGGTCGCTCTGCTGGATCACGCTCTCGAACTGCTTGAGGTAGTACTCGCGCAACGTCCTTTCATCCATGTCGGACGTTCCGGTGGTGCGGTTGTACTCGCTGTTGTTGGCGGCGAAGTGCTTGAGCGTGGTGCTGGTCTTGAGGTAACCGCCGGATTCGGGACGGAGCTGCCCGTTCAGGTCCTTGCCTTCCATCCCGTTGACGTACTGGGAGGCGATGCGGGAGGTCAGCACCGGGTCCTCGCTGTACGTCTCGTCGTTGCGCCCCCACCTCGGGTCCCGGCTCAGGTTCACCGTCGGCGAGTAGAAGTTCAGGTCCAGCAGGTTGTCCCGCACGACTTCGCGCGCTTCGCTGGAGATCTGGTCGGCGACCCGGTGCATCAGTTCCGGGTTCCAGGTGGACCCCATGGACAGGCTCACCGGGTAGGAGGTGGTGTTGACCAGGTCCGGTGGTTCGTCGTTGTCGACGGTCTGCTCCCGCGAGACGCCGTGGATGGCTTCGTTCCACCAGCCGTAGGCGCGGACGCCGAGCCGGGGGATCGCCGGGGCCTGGCTGCTGTTGAGCTGGGCCGCTTTCTCCTCCAGGGTCATGCGCGACACGAGGTCAGCGGCCCGTTCGGCCGGGGAGTAGGACGGGTCCAGGTACACCGGGGTGTCGGCGGCCGCCACTTGCGGCACCGCTGCCAGCGGGCCGGCCACCGCAAGACCGGTGATCACAGCGAGCAGTGCCCGTCTTGTTCTTTTTCTCTTCCTTCTCACGGAACCCTCCCGAATCTCCATCTACTGGCGTTTCAGGCCCGAGAGCTCGTGTTCTCACCCGCGGTCGCGGTGCTCAGCCGTTCTTCCAGTTCTTCGAGGCTCGTTCCGGTGGTCTCCGGGACGAAGTACCGGACGAAGAAGAACGAGAGCACGCCGAACGCGGTGAAGATCAGCATCGACGGTCCCTGTCCGATGGCGGTCAGGATGACCGGGAACAGCAGGGACACCAGGAAGTTCGCCGCCCAGTTGCCCCAGGTGGCCAGGCCTTCGGCGGGTCCGCGGATCCGCAGCGGGTAGAGCTCGGGGAGCATCACCCACACCACCGGCCCCCACGTGGCCCCGAACGAGGCGACGTACGCAGCGAGGCAGACGATGGTGATGAGCGCGATGACTTGTCCGCTGGAGCCGACCACGAGGGTGAGCACCCCGAGCAGCCCCAGGCTGATGCTCATCCCGGCGCTGCCGAACAGCAGCAGCCGCTTGCGGCCGATGCGGTCGATGTAGCGCACCGCCACGAAGGTGAAGAGCAGCATGATGGCGCCGATGCCCATCTGCGCCGCGATGGAGGCGCTGTTGCCCATGCCGAGCTGGGTGAGGGTGGTGGGTGCGTAGTAGATGATCGTGTTGATCCCGACGAACTGCTGCAGCACGGCCAGGCCCAGCCCGATGAGCAGGGCCGGGCGGATGCTCTTGGCGGTCAGGTCGCGCCAGCGGCCTTCTTCCCGGGTGCGGCGGTGGGCTTCGCGGATCTCCGCGCGGGATTCTTCCAGTTCTTCCGGTCCGCGGATGGTGCGCAGCACGCGTTCGGCCTCGTCCATCCGGTTGCGGCTGGCCAGCCAGCGCGGGGTTTCGGGCATGAACAGCATTCCGATGAACAGGGCCGCTGCCGGAACGACCGCCAGGCCGATCATCCAGCGCCACGCCTCCCACGGGGCGAGGGCGTAGTTGACGATGTAGGCCAGCAGGATGCCCACCACGATCAGCAGCTGGTTCAGCGAGGTGAGGGTGCCGCGGATGCTGGTGGGGGCGATCTCGGCGATGTACATCGGCACGATCACCGATGCGAGCCCGACACCGATGCCGATCACGAAGCGCCCCGCCACGAGCGTCCACACCTCGGGGCTGAGGGCCGCGAGGACGGAACCCGCGGCGAACACGCACGCCGCGAAGAGGGTGACCGCACGCCTGCCCCACCGGGCGGCCATGCCTCCGCTGGTCAATGCGCCGAGCATGGCTCCGACCAGCAGCGAACTGGTGACCAGGCCTTGCAGGAACGCGTTGTCCGCGATCCCCATCGGCCCCTTGAGGTACAGCAGAGCCCCGGAAATCACCCCGGTGTCGTAGCCGAACAGCAGTGCGCCGATCGCGCACACCGCCGAGGCGACGTACACCGAGCGTCTTGACGTGGGCTTCGTCTCGCTCGTCGTCATCGCACAAGCCCCTTGATCTCTAATAAATTTTTAAAGAGGTAAAAACAAAATGACCGTCCTGTCAATCCCCAACTCCGGGTCGGCGATGCTGGATCGGTACGGGACCACGCGACCACCGCGAGGCTGAAACGAGGAAAGACGTGACTGCTACGACCACCCAGGGGCGGGACCCCGCCAGCCTGCGCCGCCACAACCTGCGCGCTCTCCTGCGCTTCCTCCACCTCAACGGAGCCACCAGCAGGGCGGAGCTGGCCGAGGTCACCGGCCTGACCCGCAGCGCGATCGCCGATCTCACCGGTGAGCTGGCCAGCAGAGGCCTCGCTGCGGAAGGCAGCCCCGACCGGAACCGTGGCAGTCGCGGACGCCCCCCGGTGACCGTCTCCCCGCGCAGCGAGAACGCCTACGTGCTGGCCGCGGCGATCGAAGTGGAAACGCTGCGCGTCAGCCGCGTCGGCATCGGCGGCACCGTCCTGGACGAGGCCGAGGAACCGCACGAGTACATCCCGGGCGACCCCAGCAGCAGCATCGAGCAGCTCAGTCGCATGCTCGACGGCCTGCTCCGCACCTGCGACGAACCGCCCCGCGCCCTGGGGGTGGCCGTGCCGGGCCTGGTGCGCTCCTCCGACGAACTCGTGCTGCACGCCCCCAACCTGGGCTGGACCGACCTGGCGCTCGGCGAGGAACTGCGCCGCACCACCGGACTGCCCGGTCCGGTGTTGATCGGCAACGAAGCCAGGCTCGCCGCCATCGCCGAGAACCGGCGCGGCGCGGGCCGGGGCTGCAGCAATCTCGTCTACATCTCGGCCGAAGTCGGCGTCGGCGGCGGAATCATCACCGGGAACCGCGTGCTAACCGGGCACAGCGGCATCGGCGGCGAGATCGGCCACATGATCACGCGCCCCGGCGGCCGGCGGTGCCGCTGCGGACGCAGGGGGTGCTGGGAAACCGAGATCGGCGCCGACGCCCTCCTGCGCCACGCCGGGGTGCCCGCCTCGCAAGAGCGCCGCGCCGCGCTGAACGAACTGCTGTCCAACGCGGAACGCGGGAATCCCAGCGCCGTGGCGGCTTTCCGCTCCCTGTGCACCCCCGTCGCCTTCGGACTGACCAACCTGTGCAGCATCTTCGACCCGGAACGGGTCGTCCTGGGGGGCCTGCTGGAACCGCTGGTCCAGCACGCCGAAGAGGAACTGCGCGCCCGCTTGGCCGAGTTCAGCGCCCGCCCCGGCTCGACCCCGGAGCTCCACCCCGCCCAGCTCGGCCCGCACGGTCGCCTGCTCGGAGCAGCCGAAGCCGCGTTCGACAGCTTCATCGCCGCGCTCGACTGAGCCCGAAAGCAGCCGCAGGGGACCCCGATCCCCCTCATCCGCCGCACCGCGCCACTTCCACAACAGGATTGGTGGCAGCGGCGAACCGGGTACTCGGGGCTCGTCCACCTGCACCGGGAAAGCCGGTCCACCGCACCGGCTCCCCGGTGCTCAGGACGTGAAGGCGCAGAACCGGCAGCACGGAACGACCCCGGAAGGCACGTCGCCGCCCATTCCGGCACATTCGGACGAGGGGGACCAGCAGTGACCCGAACACCGGTGACCACCGCACTGACCATGAGCCGACTGACCCGGAAACTGACGCGCGGCAAGACGCTTCCGCGCATCCCCCGACCGCGGTCAGCCCCCACCACCCCCAGCGCCATCCCGGACTCCAGCGGCGTGTTCCCCTCGGTGTTCCGCGCCCTCGCCCAGCTGCGCAACGCCCGGGTCTTCCACCCCCACGGACTGGTCCTCGACGGGGAGCTCACCGTCTTGGCGAGGGGCCCGCTGCCGTGGGAGGCGGGAACCCGCAATCCCGTGCTCGCCCGCATGTCCCGGGGGATCGGCCTGCCCGGCGACGTCCCGGACGTCCTGGGGCTGAGCATTCGCCTGCTCGACGCGGGCGGACCGTCCCGCCACTGGGACTTCGCCCTTGCCAGCTGCGGGTGGGGCCCGGCCCAGGTGATCCCCTTCCCCGCCCGGTCGTGGGACCGCGCCCGCTACAGCACCCTGGCCCCGTACCGGCTCCACAAGAAGCTGGTGTGGCTCTCGGCCACGATCGACGAGCTACCGGGCGCCTCGCTGGAGGCGGTGGAGCGCGGACTGCGCACCGGGCCGCTGCGCGCCACCCTCCACTGGCGCGGTGGCGTGCGGGGCAAGTGGCAGCCGTTCGCCCAGCTGGAACTGCACACCCAGCGCCAGGACGAGGAGCGCCTCGGTTACGACCCGATGCTCCACCGCCCGCAGGAGCTGCAGCTCTACCCGCAGTGGCTGGCCAAGGTGCGGGAACTGGCCTATGTGGGCAGCAGGGTCGGCCGGCCGCACCGCCAAGCCGAGCCGCTCTGAAGCGGAGCACTACGCGACGGGCAGCGGTTGCCAGCGAGCGCCGGCGGACTCCGGCGGCCACACGACCACGCGCCGGCCACCTCGCCACTGCACCGTCAACACCCGGTGGCCCACCTGCTGGCCTCGGGTGTCGATGCGGAACCGGCCGAACAGCGTCGTGCAGTCCAGCCGGCGGGCGGCCTCCAGCACCGCCGCGTCGCGGGAAGCACCCGCTGCGCGCAGGCAGCGCAGGGCGAGCAATCCCGCGGCGAACGCCTGCACCGCGGGATAAGCGGGTTCTTGACCGGTGCGCTCCCGGAAAGCAGCCAAGAATTCCTCCGCGCTGGGGCCTTCGTCGGGGATCGGGGCGGCTTCCGCCAACCACTGCGCCGGTCCCAACAGGCCTTCCCGCCGCTCGCCGAGACCGGAGAGCACTTCCCGGACCCCGGCAGCGACGAAGCCCACCGCCTTCCTGCCCCGGAAGTCCAAGGTTTCAGCGATCCGCACTTCCTGAGCGGGACTGGCGACCACCAGCAGCACGTCGGCCTCCGGGGTGGACTCCGGCAGCACGGCTCGGCGGGTTTCGATCCCCAGCCGCTGCGCTTCGGCGAGCGCCCCACCGCCCACCCCGCGGCCGAACCCGGTGTCCGAGTGCAGAACACCGGCGCTGAAGCCCCCGGCGAGGTGGTGGTGCAGGAGTTGCACAGCTCCCGTGAAGTAGGTGCGGGCCGGAGCCAGCACGTTGATGACATTGCGCCGCGGCGGCACCTGCGCTCCTCCGTGGTTCCACACCAGCCGGGAAGCTGCGGCGGCCGCTCTGGCGGCGGGCCCGCTGCCGTAGGGCCCGAAGAGCAGGTCCGGGCGGGTGCCCTCCGCGCGGTGCAGTGCGCCCCGGGCATCGGGGTGGGCGTCCACCACCGTCAAGCGCACCTGATCGGGACCGCTGAACCGGTCGGCCCAGAGGGCGAGCGCGGCGGCCCCGGCTCGACCGAATCCGCCCATCGGGCCGGACAGCGGTGTCACCAGGGCCGCCCGCACGGGTGCCACGGCTAGTGGTGCTCGACGTCCTTGTTCTCCGCCGCACCCCAGCCGTGCCAGCGGTCGATCTCGATCCACGCGTTGACCCGTTTGCGGTCGCGCACCGGGTACTGCTCTCCGGTGTAGTGCTTGGCCAACCGGTCGATGGTCCGCAGGTCCACGTCGTCCTCCAGGGCAACCACCCTCCCCTGCAGGCTGACGTGCGTGTACCAGCTCTTCTCGTCCAAGATGGTCAGGGAGACCCGCGGATCCGCCCGCATGTACTCGAGCCGTTTGCGGCCTTCGTCCATGTTGACCAGCACGCGACCGTTCTCCCACGAGTACCAGGTCGCCACGGAGACCGGTTGGCCGTCCGGGCGCAGCGTGGTGATGACACACGGGTTGGGCTTCGCCAGCAGCTGGCTCACCTCATCGGGCAGTGGTGGTTTCGCCACGACGTTCTCCTCGTTGCTCTGTTCTCCGCGAACCTGTGCTCACCTGAACTATCCCAACGGCCACAGGTTCTGCGCCAGGTAACCACGGATCTCCTGGTCCCCGCGTTGCTGTTCACCCTGCAGGGCGTTGAGGACGACCAGGGCACCGGTCAACGCCGGCACCGCCCACTGGGTGACCCGCAACCGCCGCTCGATGGCGGCCACGTCGGGGGCCTGCCCGGGGTGCGGCTGGTGGGATTCGTCGGTCTGCTCCGACGTCGCCTGCGCCACCCGCTTGCCGAGGACCGCCGAGTAGGCCGTCGCCGCGAGCGCCGCACCGGTGACCGCGCTCTTCCAGAAGGAGGACGCCGCCACGCCTTGCTGGTATTTGATCCGCGCGCGGTTGGCTTTGAGCAGACCCACCCCGCCGACGACGTAGGCGCCGAGGGCTGCGGCGTTGACCGGGGCCCACTTGGCCCATCCGGCGCTGGATATCCGCCGGGTCTGCCCGCGGTCCCCCATGGAGTTGGCGGCCCCGTTCAGACCCACCGCCCCCATCAGGGAGCCGCCGAACCACGCCCCCAGGCCGAGTTCGTGCAGCGCTCGCATCACCGTGCTGCGTTCGGACAACGCACACCTCCTCGCTCCGGAATTTCCCCCGCGGGGTGCCCGGGCGGCGAGCAGTCAGGCCCCGCTGGGCTGTTCTTCGAACGTGATGTCGATGTTCCTGGTCATCGGGCAGGACTGCCAGGCGCGCTGCTGGATCGACCGAGCGGTGTTGTCGTCGGTCCCGGGGAGTTCGACCGCGACAGCGGCCTGCATGGTGAACTTCTCCTGCACGAGCTTCAAGGTGACCGTGGCCCGGACTCGACTGCTCTCCGTGGGCACGCCTTCCTTGCTGGCTTCCAGCACCACGCTCTGGTGCAGGCAGGAGGCGAGCGCGGCCGCGTAGAGCATCTCGGGATCCGCAGCATCGGAGTGGACGCTGTCCGGCGTGGTGACCCGCCACCGCATGCCGTTCTCGCCCACCCTGACCTCGCCGCGTTCGGAGACGGCGAGGTGTTCGGCTATCCGTTGCTCTGCGGACATGCCGTAGAGCATGCTGCAGATCCGCGTTCTCCGCACGACGTCTCCCCCGGGGCGCGCTACCGGAACGGTCGTGTTCCGCGCGGTTCCGCCGTGGCCGCTGGCGATCGGGTTTTGCGATGGACCCACTTCCACCGGGGCTCGACCATCCTCCAGAACCGGCACCGAGGTTCCTGCCGAACGCACGGGTCTTCACTGTCCACAAAGAATCCGGAACGACGGAGTTCCGCGGAGCCTTGCGTCAACTACAACAACACCGCCGTCCGATCTTGCAGTCCGCCAATGCCGTTCAGCGCACCCTCCACATGAGATCACCAGTTGCCCAGCGATCTCATTCCGATCCCCGGCCACCGGTGCGCAACCCGCGCGGCTGGAGGGGGCGGCTCCGCGCTGCTGCCTTGCAGGTACGCCGCCCAGCTCGGCGCGCTCCAGCGGCGAGCAACCCACCGGATCCGGTGGGAAGGTGGTGGCATGAGAGCCGCCCGTGGCTCCTCAGGAACCGATCGGCAGCCCCGATCACCGAGCTCGCAGCCCGGTGGTTACGTCCCGCTGCGCGACTACGCGGTGATCGGTGACGGCCGGACCGCAGCCCTGGTCTCCCGGCGCGGCTCGGTGGACTGGCTGGGTGTGCCCGACCTGGACTCCCCCGCGGTGTTCGGCGCCGTGCTGGACGCCGACCAGGGCGGCCGGTGCGCTCTCGAACCGGAGGTCCCCTACCGCACGCAGCGCCGCTACCTGCCCGGAACCAACGTGCTGGAGACCACCTTCCTCACCGACCGGGGCACCGTGCGGGTCACCGATGCGCTGACCCTGCGCGACGACGAGGCGCTCAGCCCGGCGCGCGAGCTGGTGCGGCGGCTCGAAGGCGTGTCCGGGTCCGTGCCGCTGCGGTGGAGCGTGCAACCCCGGTTCGACTACGGCGCCGCCCGCGCTCAGTTCTCCTCGCGCTCCGGTGTTCCGGTGGCGGCCACTGGTGGGGACGCGCTCGCCATCTGCTCCTGGGGTGCCGGCTCCCCGAAGTGGGACGGGACGACCGCCGGCGACCGGTTCGAGCTGGGCCAGGGCCAGCGCGCCGTGCTCGCCATGCCGTTCGCGCACCAGGAACCCCTCGTCCTGCCGGTCCGCGCCGAGTGCGAAGAACGCCTGGAGCGCACGTGCGCGGCCTGGCAGCACTGGACAGCGCGCCGCACCTACCGCGGCCGCTGGCAGCAGGAGGTGATGCGCAGCCTGCTGGCGCTGAAACTGCTGATCTACGCCCCTTCCGGTGCCGTGGCGGCCGCGGCGACGACCTCGCTGCCGGAGAGCGTCGGCGGCGAGCGCAACTGGGACTACCGCCTGTCCTGGATCCGCGACTCCGTTTTCACCCTGGTGGCCTTCCTGCAGCTCGGCTGCCCCGGGGAAGCCCACGCCTACTTCTGGTGGCTGATGCACGCCTCCCAGCTCTCCCACCCGAGCCTGCACGTGCTGTACCGACTGGACGGTGGCCAGCGCGCACCGGAACGGACCCTCAGCTGGGAGGGCTACCGGGGTTCTGCTCCCGTGCGCGTTGGAAACGCCGCCACCGAACAGCTCCAGCTGGACACCTACGGGGAGTTGTTGCAGACCGCGTGGCTGTACGCGCTGGCCGGCCAGGCGCTGGACACCGACTTCGCGCGCCGCCTCGCCGAACTCGCCGACCTGGTGTGCCGGCTCTGGCGGCAACCCGACTCGGGCATCTGGGAAGTCCGCAGCGCGCCCCGCCACTTCACCCAGTCGAAGATGATGTGCTGGGTGGCGCTGGACCGCGCCGCCGACCTCGCCGAGCGCGGGCTGATCCCGAACCGCAACAGCAACCGCTGGCGAACCACCCGCGACGAGGTGGCCGAGTTCATCGAAACCCGCTGCTTCTCCCGGAACCGCAACAGCTACGTGCGTTCCGCCGACAGCGAAGAGCTGGACGCCGCCGTCCTGCTGGGCTTCCTCTACGGGTACGACGGCAGCGAGCAGCGCACGCGGGCCACGGTCAGCACGCTCGCCCGAGAACTCCGCCACGGGCCCTACGTCGCCAGGTACACCGGAGAGGACGGGCTCAGCGGCACCGAGGGGGCTTTTCTGGCCTGTTCCTTCTGGTTGGCCGAGGCCCTGGCCCGCACCGGCTTCCTCCCCGAGGCCGTGGAGCTGATGGAGGAGCTGCTCGACCTGGCCAACGACGTCGGCCTCTACAGCGAAGAGGTCGCCCCGGGGACCGGGGAGTTCTTGGGAAACCTGCCGCAAGGCCTCAGCCATCTGGCGCTGATCAGCGCGGCCTGCGCCATCAGCAACGCGAGCGAGGAGGCGTCCCGGTGAACCCCTGGGGAACTGTGGCGGGTGCTTTCATCGGCACGCTGGTGCTGACCACCGCGCTGCGGGCGGCCAGCGAACTGAAGCTCACCCGCGCGGACCTGCCGTTCCTGCTCGGCACCGCGGTCACCGTCAACCGCACGCGCGCCAAAGCCGCGGGGTACCTGCTCCACTTCGTGAACGGGCAGGTCTTCGCGTTCATGTACTACGCGGTCTTCATCGCCATCGGCCAGGCGGGGTGGGGCCTGGGGGCGCTCTTCGGCTTGGTGCACGGGCTGTTCGCCAGCACCGTGCTGGTCAACGTCCTGCTGCCACTGGTGCATCCTCGCATGGGCAGCGCGTTGACCAGTGCTCCCGAGGTGGCGCTGCTCGAATCTCCCGGATTCCTGATGCGCAACTACGGCCCGGGGACGCCGGTGGTCAACCTCTTGTCCCACGTCGTCTACGGAACCATCGTCGGGGGGTTCACCTCGCTGGGCAGCTGAACACCGGCGCCCCGCACCAGCACAAGGCGAGAACATCCCGTCAGCAAAGGAAGATCTCGCATCCGCCGATCATCGCGCGCCCGATCCTCCGGACTCCATTGAGGACAAGTCCATCGCGGTCGGACCGGCGGGGTCACCGTTGGCGCGTCTTCCGGTGGCGCATCAGGTCGAGCGCGAAATCGACGTACTGCTCAGCGATCTGCTCGGGAGCAAGCGGACCGTCCGGGCGCCACCAGCCCGACAGCGCGGTGCACATCGTGACCACCGCCCTGGCCGCTTCTCGCGGGTGGCTCGTGCAGAAGTCCCCTTGACGAGCTGCTTGCTCGGCTTCCGCATCGACCATGCGCTGCTGGGCGACGCGCATCGCGGCGATCCGCCGTCGGGCGGAGCCGGCCAAGCTGCGCATCTCGCTCGCGCCCACGAAGCCGAGTTCTCGGCGGTGGGTGTGGAAGAGGGCGAGGTGCTCGATGAGGAAGCTGAACCTCTCGACGGGGTCGTTCCCCTCGCCCCGGGCTGCTTCGGCTCGTGCCAGCAGCTCCGTCATGGTGCGTTCGAGAATGGTGACCAGCATCTGCTGCTTGCTGGTGTAGTAGTGGTAGATGCCCGAAACCGAGAAGCCGCAGCGCGCGGCGATGCTGCGCACGGTCGCTCCGTGGTAGCCGATTTCGACGAACTCGCTGAGCGCAGCGGCGAGAACGGGGTCGAAGTCCAGCGGTTCGTAGTCGCGCCAGTGCGGAATCGGTGGGACGTGCGGCGTTGCCGCCGCTGCTCCGGACGGCTTGGCAGCTCTGCCCCGGTGCGCGGTTTCACCGCGCGGATCGATGTCGAGGATTTCCGCCACGGTCATGTCCAGGGCGTCGGCTATCCGCCCCAGCCGGGAAACGCTCACCTTCGTGCGCCCGTTCTCGATCTGGCTGATCGTCGCCGGGCTGACGCCCACGGCGGAGGCGAGGGTGCGCACGGTCAGGTTGCGCCGCAGGCGGGCTGCTCGTATTTGCGCGCCGGGCGGCCCGGTAGCGCTGGAGGCGGTCATGCGGTCCCCCAATCCTGATCTTGTTTAGAAAACCTAAACAGAAAGATAGCGCGGCGCCTTTCACCGCCAAGAAACTCCCCCTGATCGCAAGGAAGTGTTGACACATCGTTGTGTGATGCAGATCATCACTGAACAAATTCCAAACGATCGTTCGGACGACCATTCGGTGCCAGTGGCGAAGGAGCTGCCGATCATGACCGAAGCCCCGTCGATGCGCGAAGTGCTGGGTGAGGACGCCCCCAACAACTGGGGCAAGTGGGGACCGGACGACGAGCTGGGCTGCCTGAACTACCTGGACTCCAGCGAAGTGCTGCGCGGCATCGGAGAAGTCAAGACCGGCGAGGTCTTCACCCTGCAAACGCAGATGGGCCACCCCAAAGGGGACCCCGTCTTCCCCGGCCGCAAGAGCATGGAGCGGGAGAACGTCCTCGACGAATCCAGCTGGGGACCGGGCAAGGACGACGCACCGCAATTCCCCGGCGGCGTGCACTACGCCGACGACGTGGCGAAGATCTTCCTGCAGGGCTCGTCGCAGTACGACGCGCTCGGGCACGTCTGGTACGACGGCAAGATCTGGAACGGCTACGACGCCAAGACCACCATCGGCGGCCTGTCCAAGGCTTCGATCCTGCCGATCGCCGAGAAGGGCGTGGTCGGCCGCGGGGTGCTCATCGACATGGCCCGGCACCGCGGCAAGGAACACCTGGACAAGGGCGAGACCTTCGACCACAACGACCTGCTGGCGGCCGCGGAGAAGCAGGGCGTGACCATCGAACGCCACGACATCCTGCTCATCCGAACCGGTTTCCTCGGCTACTGGTACAAGACCACGCCCGAGGAGTTCTACGACGACTTCAACGAGCCCGGCCTGACCTACTCCCGGGAACTGGTCGAGTGGTTCCAACAGACCGAAATCCCCAACCTCGTCACCGACACCATCGCCAACGAGGTGACGAAGGACCCGGAGACCGGGGTGATGCTGCCCCTGCACTGCGCCCTGATGCGCAACCTCGGGGTGGCGCTCAGCGAGGTGATCTGGCTGGACGACCTGGCCGAAGCCTGCGCGCGGGACAACCGGTGGAGCTTCCTGTACGCGGCGGCGCCGCTGAAGGTCGTCGAAGGGACCGGTGCCCCGGTGAACCCGATCGTCATCCGCTGAGGAGCTGGGCATGAGCGCCTACAGCAGCAAGCCGTGGCTGGCCCGCTACGCCCCGGGCCAGCCGGCCGAGATCACGCCGGAATTCGCCAACGCGCTGGAGATGTTCACCGCCTCGGTGCGGCGCAATCCCGACGGGGACATCATCCGGTACTTCGACGGGCGCATCACCCTCCGCGAACTCGACGAGCTCACCGACGCCTTCGCCGCCGGCATCACCGACGCCGGTTTCTCCCCCGGTGAGCGGGTTGCCATCTACGCGCAGAACGTCCCGCAGTTCCTCATCGCCCAGATCGGCACCTGGAAAGCCGGCGGCATCGCCGTGTCGGTGAACCCGATGAACCGGCAGCGGGAGCTGGAGCTGATCCTGCAGGACTCCGGTGCGAGCGTGCTGGTGTGCTTGGAAAGCCTCCACCGCGACGTCGCCCGCGAGGTCCTGCCCCGCACCCAGGTGCGCACCGTGATCACGACCTCGGAGCTGGAGTACCAGACGCGCAACGACGAACGCCTGTTCGCCGGCGTCGAGCGCATCCCCTGCGACGGCACCGTCGACATGGGCGAAATGCTGCGCGAGCACCGGGGCCGCGCAGCACCACCGGTGTCGCTCGCCCCGGACGACGTGGCCCTCCTGACCTACACCTCGGGCACCACGGGGCCGCCCAAAGGGGCGATGACCACCCACCGCAACATCGTGTTCAACGCCCAGACCTACCGGGACTGGATCGGGCTGAGCGGTGACGACGTGATCCTCGGGGTGGCTCCCCTGTTCCACATCACCGGGCTCATCGGCCACGCCGCCCTGGCCATGCTGACCGGGGCGCCGCTGGTGCTGATGTACCGGCTCCACCCGAGCGTCACCATCGAGACGATCCAGGCCGAGCAAGCCACCTTCACCGTCGGGGCGATCACGGTGTTCATCGCGCTGATGAACGCCCCCAACGCCAGCAAAGAAGCGCTGACGAGCCTGACCAAGATCTACTCGGGCGGGGCTCCCATCCCGCCGAGCACGGTGCGGGCGTTCCAGGAGGCCTTCGGCCACTACATCCACAACATCTACGGGCTCACCGAGACGACTTCGCCCACCCACGCGGTGCCGCTGGGAGCGGACGCCCCGGTGGACCCCGCGTCGGGCGCCCTCTCGGTCGGTGTTCCCGTGTTCAACACGGTGGTCCGGGTCGTCGACGACGACGGGCAGGACCTGCCACCCGGGGAGATCGGCGAGCTGGTCACCTCCGGCCCCCAGATCGTCGCCGGCTACTGGAACAAGCCCGAGGAAACGGCCGAAGCGATCTCCAACGGCTGGTTCCGCACCGGCGACGTGGGCTACATGGACTCCGAGGGCTGGTTCTACTTGGTGGACCGCAAGAAGGACCAGATCAACGCCAGCGGCTACAAGGTCTGGCCGCGGGAGGTCGAAGACGTCCTCTACGAGCACGAGGCGGTCCGGGAAGCCGCGGTCGTCGGAGTTCCCGACCCCTACCGGGGCGAAACGGTGAAGGCGTTCGTCAGCCTGCGCCCGGGCAAGACCGCCCAGCCCGAGGAGCTGATCACCTTCTGCAAGCAGCGCATGGCCGCCTACAAGTACCCGCGCGAAGTGGAGGTCCTCGACGAGCTGCCCAAAACGGTGACCGGGAAACTGCTGCGGCGCGAGCTCCGCGCTCGCCACCAGCAAAGCTGAAACCGATCGACAGCGGGCCGGCCCCGGCCCGGGAGGGGTACCGGGGCCGGCCCGCGCTGCCTACCGCACCGTCACGGTTTGATCAGGACCTTCAGCGCTTCCCGGTCGGCCATCGCCCGATAGCCGTCCGGAACCTCGTCCAAGCTGATGGTGCGGTCGAAGACCCGGCCGGGCTCGATCTTGCCGTCCAGCACGTCCGGCAGCAGTTCTTCGATGTAGGCCCGGGCCGGGGCCACCCCACCGGTGAGCGTGATGTTGCGCAGGAACATGTCCGGCCCGACCGGCCCCTCCTCGTACTGGGGCACGCCGACCCGGCTGACCACACCGCCGTCGCGGGCCACCCCGAGGGCCATCTCCAACGCCTGCTTGGTGCCCACGCACTCCAGGACGGTGTGGGTGCCGTCGCCACCGGTGAGGTCGCGCACCTTCGCGATGCCCTCCTCACCGCGTTCGGCCACCACGTCGGTGGCCCCGAACTCGCGCCCCAGCTCGGTGCGCTCGGTGTGCCGGCCCATCAGCACGATCCGCTCCGCGCCGAGCCGGCGGGCGGCCAGCACCGCCGAGAGCCCGACAGCACCGTCCCCGATCACCGTGACCGTGGTGCGCGGGTTGACCCCAGCGGTGACCGCGCAGTGGTGGCCGGTGGGGAACACGTCGGCGAGCGTCAACAGCGACGGGAGCAGCTCGGAGTCCTCCCCGACGGGCAGCTTCACCAGCGTGCCCTGGGCTTGCGGCACCCGCACCGCTTCGCCCTGGGCACCGTCCACGCCCTCCTGCCCCCAGAAGCCGCCGTGCCGGCACGAGGTGTGCAGGCCCTCGGAGCAGAAGTCGCAGGTGTTGTCAGCCCACACGAATGGCGCGACCACCACGTCACCGGACTTGAGCCCCGACACCTCCGAGCCGACTTCCTCGACGACGCCGAGGAACTCGTGGCCGATGCGCTCACCCGCGTCCGAAGCTGGTTTCGACTTGTAGGGCCACAGATCACTGCCGCAAATGCAGGAGCGCAGCACGCGCACCACGGCATCGGTCGGTTCTTTCAGGGCCGGGTCGGGCACGTTCTCCACCCGAACGTCCCCGGCACCATAGATCACGGTTGCCCGCATGAGTCCCTTCCGGTTCTCCGTCTCGCTCCGCGCCGCACCCGGACGTGCCGGCGCCGCAGTCCACAATTCGCACCCGTGCGTTCGCACCTGGAAGTTCACGCACCGAATTCCGCCGCGCAGGACGACCTGCGATCGACCACGACGGCACCGCGGACGAAATACCCGCGCGCACGGGGTGACCGGACTGGAACTGCACTGCTTCCTCTCACCTTTCTAACAGCTTCTCCAGGAGGCGCCACCGCTGGGAACAGCACTGTCCGGATCGGAAATTTGTTCGTCCTATTCGTCCTCGATCGAACTGGCACCACGATTTGCCAGGTAGCGCCGGGGAAAATCAACGGCAACGCGACGAGCCGCCCTCAACTCGGACAGCGACCTCCTGTGGGGCGAATCATCGAGTGAAGCTTCAAACACTCGCCACTGCCGCGCCGTTCAACGGATCAGCGCTCGTTCCAGTGCACGCAGGTGCACCGTGCGCGACAACGGGCTTTCCGGAGCAATGCACCGAATTGGAAATTCAAGACAGATCTGGCCAGGACGGCGGAAACCACCGCTTCCGGACGAGCCGCGCGAGGAACACCGGACATCCGCGCCTCCAACAGCGATTACCAGTGCGGAGCGAACGGGTAAGCCCGGGGCGCAGCGATCGATGACGCTGGAGGAGGAGCCATGCCCGTGCAAACCATGATCGACACCTACCCCGCGGAAATCAGACTCGACCGGGTCCTGCTGGCCGAAGCCTCCCAAGCCGCGATGACGTGCGCCCAGGCGTGCACGGCCTGCGCCGATGCGTGTCTGAGCGAGAACGACGTCGCCGAAATGCGCAAGTGCATTCGCACGAACCTGGACTGCGCTGACATCTGCGATGTCACCGAGCGCGTGCTGTCCCGCCACACCGAGTACGACGCCAACATCACGCGCGCGATGCTGCAGGCGTGCGTGCAAGCGTGCAACAGCTGCCGGGACGAGTGCGCCCGCCACACCCACATGAGCCACTGCCAGGCCTGCGCCGAAGAATGCCAGCGGTGCGCCGACGCCTGCCAAGCCATGCTCACCAGCATCAGCTGACGCACGGGTGACCAGCGGCCGGAGACCTGCTCAAGCGGTCTCCGGCCGCCGCACGGCAAGACCTCCCCCGACGGCTGATCGCGCTGCCCGATCACCTGTTCACCGGAATGGGGACGCCACCGCTGCTCCCGGCGCCAGAGGCCCTCTTCGCCGCCGCACACGCCGATGGCGCGGCAAGTGAAGACGAACACCGCAGCGGCGATCGCGGCGCCCACGACCGCCACGGCGCAAGCACCGCCCAGAAGAGCACGTGCCAATCGGTGCTCTGGCCCAGCAGGGCTCCCCGGGCGGACCGAACGCCCCGCCCACGACGAGCGAAGCTCTCATCAGGGCGGTGGCCGAGGCGAGCCGTTCGGCCGGCAGTGCATCCCGCACGATGCCGATCCCCAGCGGGATGACTCCGGGCGCCAACCCCTGCAGTGCGCGACCGAGGACCACCTGCGCCGGCGTTGCACCGACCCCGCAGACGGGGGAGCCCGCCACGGACCGGGCCAGGCCGATCAGCAGGACCCTCCTCTTGCCGTGCACGTCTCCCCGACCGACCGGCCACCGGCGTTGCCCCCGAGCTGGCGAGCAGGATGGCGGTGACCGCCCAGGTGCATTGGCCGCGGAGGAGTCCGGCAAGCCGGGCAGCGGCGGAACCAGCGGAATGATCAGGGCGTGCTGCGGCGAGACCACGATCCCGGCGAAGACGATCCCCACCACGACCGGGGAGGCGGATGGAGCAGCAGCCCTGGCGAGCGCAGCGCGGGCGAAGGGCGTCGAACGGACCTCCGGGGATGGCTGTGCTGCGGGGGTGAAATTTAAATCAATCGATTGACTCAAGTTGAGCGGGGCGGGTTGACTGGGATCACCACTGACCAGCAGATGAGGTACCGATGGGTCAAGACAACACGAAGCAGACGCTGAACTTTCCATTCACCAGCGAGGAAGTCCTGGAACCACCAGCGGAGTGGGCCGAGCTGCGGCAGCAGTGCCCGGTCGCACCGGTGAAGCTCCCCAGCGGTGACGAGGCCGTGCTGGTGACGCGGTACCACGACGTCAAGAGCGTGCTGTCCGACCCGCGCTGGACCCGCAAAGCCCCCGACGGAAAGGGGGCCCGGGTTTCGAAGAACAAGTCCGGTGGCCCGTTCAACGGCAAATCGGCCAAGCTCATCCCCGACAGCGGCAAGGAGCACCAGGCCTGGCGCCGGAAGCTCAGCAAGTGGTTCACCGCCAAGCGCATGGCGTCCTTGCGCCCGCGGATCGAGGCGATGGCCGAGCAGCTGATCGACCGGATGCTGGAGCAGGGCCAGCCCGCCGACCTCAAGGCGAGTCTGGGTTTCCCGCTGCCGGTGTGGGTGATCTGCGACATCCTCGGCGTCCCCGACGCCGACCGGGACAAGTTCTCGCACTGGTCGGACACCCGGCTCAACTTGGACAAGTACGAGCAGGACGAGATCGACGCCGCCCAGGCCGAGTTCGACGAGTACATGCACGCCCACGTCGAGGCCAAGCGAGCAGAGCCGGGCGAGGACCTGCTCAGCGAGCTCATCCGGGAGGGCGAGAACGGGACCGCCATGTCCGACGCCACCCTGGTGGCCACCGGGCAGGGACTGCTCGTCGCCGGGCACGAAACCACGGCCAACATGATCGGCAAGATGGTCGCGATGCTGCTGGCCGACCGCACCCGCTGGGAGCAGCTGCTGGCCGACCGGTCGCTGGTGCGCACCGCGGTGGAGGAGTCGCTGCGCTTCGACCCCAACGCCGGCTTCGGCATGGTGCGCTACCTGCACGAGGACACCGAGATCAGCGGAACTGCGGTGCCGCGGGGCACCACCGTGGTCTGCAGCATGGCGGCGGCCAACCGGGACGAGAGCGTTTTCGACGACGCCGGTGAGATGGACCTGCGCCGCAGCCCGAACCCGCACCTGGCCTTCGGCTCCGGCGCGCACTCCTGCCTCGGTCAGGCACTGGCCCGCACCGAGCTGCAGACCGTCCTGGAAGTGCTGCTGCGCCGACTTCCGGCGCTGGACCTCGCCGTGCCGGTGGAAGAGCTGCCGCGCATCGAGGGGCTCCTCGTCGGCGGCTTCCGAGAAGTTCCAGTGAGATGGTGATCATGACGGGTAGGACCGCTCGGGCCGAACAGGTCGGCATGACGCGAGAAGCGATTCTCCGCGCTGCTGAGCAGTTGTTCGCCGAGAACGGGGTGTTCGCCGTGTCCAACCGGCGGATCAGCCAGGCGGCCGGTCAGGGCAACAACACCGCGGTCAGCTACCACTTCGGCTCCAAGGTGGAGTTGGTGCGCGCGATCGTGCGCAAGCACGCCGACCACATCGAGCAGTTGCGGACCCGAATGGTGGCCGAGCTCGGCGCCGCCCCGGAGCTGCGGGACTGGGTGAGCTGCTTGGTGCGCCCGAGCACCGAGCACCTCGCCAGCCTGGGCGAGCGGACGTGGTTCGCCCGCTTCGGCGCGCAGGTGATGGCCGATCCCACCCTCCGGGAGGTCATGCTGGAGGAGTCGTTCAGCTCCCCAGCGCTCCACCAAGTGCTGCAGGGCATGCGGCGCTGCATCGGCGACCTGCCGGACGAAGTGCTCGTCGGGCGCAGCGAGATGGCTCGCCAGCTGATGGTGTACACGTGCGCCGAACGGGAGTACGCGCTCGCCACGGGCATCCGAACCCCCTGGTCCTCCTGGCACGAGACCGGCACCGCGCTGATCGACGCGATCGTCGGCCTGTGGCTGGGGCCGGTCACAGAGCAACCCTGAGGCAGGGCAGCGGTCGCTCCCGGACCGCTGCCCCATCCCCGCAATCCGAAAGGAGATCCCCATGAAGGTGTCCGTCGACGAGGAGAAGTGCTGCGGCGCCGGCCAGTGCGTCATGATCGCACCCGAGGTGTTCGACCAGCGCGATGAAGACGGCGTCGTGGTCCTGCTGGACGCCCAGCCCGACGCGGGCCTGCACGACCAGGTCCGGGAAGCCGCCAGCGTCTGCCCGGCCGCGGCGATCGCGCTGAGCGAAGACGAATGACCGCACCCGCCAGCGTCCTGGTGGTGGGTTCGTCAGCTGCCGGGCTCACCACCGCAGAGGCCCTGCGCCGGAAGGGGTACCGGGGGAAGCTGACGGTGCTCGGGGCGGAGAAGCACCTGCCCTACGACCGTCCCCCGCTGTCCAAACAGGTCCTCTCCGGGAAGTGGGAACCGGAGCGCACCCAACTCCGCCCGGAAGCGCAACTGACCTCTTTGGACATCGAGTTCGTCCTCGGTGATCCAGCTGCCGGGCTGGACGTCGGAGAGCGCACCGTGCGCACCGCTTCCGGGCGGGAACTGGCCGCTGAGGCCGTCGTCGTGGCCACCGGGGTGCGTCCTCGCGCCCTCCCCGGCCAGGACCAGCTGGCCGGGGTGCACGTCCTGCGCACGCTCGACGACGCGATCGCCCTGCGCGACGAGCTGCTGGGCGCCAGCCGGCTCGTGGTCGTCGGCGACGGCGTGCTGGGCGCGGAGATCGCAGCCACCGCGCGGGGACTGGGCCCGGAGGTCACCATGGTCGGACCGCAGCAGGCGCCCATGGCCGGCCAACTCGGTCCGCAGATCGCCGGCTTCCTCGCCGAGCTGCACGTCGAGAACGGCGTGCAGCTGCGCCTGGGCACCGGGGTCGAAGAACTGGTGGGCCGGGACGGCGAGGTCACCGGGGTGCGGCTGGCCGACGGGGAGGAGCTCTCCGCTGATGTGGTCGTGGTGGCGGTCGGTGCCGAGCCGGCGACCGACTGGCTCGCCGACAGCGGCCTGCAGGTGGACGACGGAGTGGTGTGCGATTCCCGCTGCCGAGCCGCCGACGGCGTCTTCGCCGCCGGAGACGTGGCGCGCTGGCACCACGAGCAGCTGGGCGTGCTGGTACGGCTGGAGAACCGCACCAACGCCACCGAACAGGCCAATGCGGTCGCCGACAACCTCCTCGGCGCCGACCGGTCCTACACCCCGGTGCCCTACTTCTGGACCGACCAGTTCACCACCAAGATCCAAGTCCACGGCACGCTGGCGGCCGACGCCGACGTGGCGGTCGTCGAAGGAGATCCCGCCGACCGGCGCTTCGTCGCGCTGTACCGCCGGAAAGGCCGGGTGACCGGGGTGCTCGGTTGGAACATGCCCAAGCAGGCACGGCTGTTGCGCCAGGAGATCCACTGGCTCCCGAACTCCGCCCAGCGCTGACCCACCTGGCTTTCCTCCCGGTGAACACCTCACCGCATCTCAGGAGAAGTCGCTCTGGTGCGGTTGTCCGACGGCAGCACACCGTGGCTGGTCACCCGCTACTCCGATCAGCGGGACCTGCTGGCGGATCCGCGGCTCAGCTCCGACCCGACCACACCGGGCCATCCCGCGCCAGGAGCGGCCAACAGACCGCGTTCCTCCCCGGCCTTCATCCTGATGGACGGCCCGGGAGCACGCCCGGCTGCGGCGCACGGTCGCCGCCCCGTTCACCGTCAAGCGGATCAAGGCGCTGCAGCCGGCCGTGCAGAAGACCGTCGACGACCAGATCGACAGCACGTTCGCCGGCCCCAAACCGGCCGACCTGGTCGAGGAGTTCGCGCTGCCGGTCCCCTCGCTGGTGCTCTGCGGACCGCTCGGAGCCCCCTACCGCGACCACGACCCCTTCCAGAACAACAGCTAGGTCGTCATCAACCGCAATTCCACCCCGGAGCAGCGGTCGGCCGCTCCCGGAGAACTGGGCGACTGCTTGACTCCCCTGGTGGAGGAAAAACTGCCCCCGGTGATGACCTGCTGCCCCAGCTGACCGAACGCATCGAAAACGGCGAACTGTCCACTGAGGAAGTATCTGGGACAGGCGTGCTGCTGCTCATCGCCGGCCACGAGACCACCGCGAACACGAGCGCGCTCGGCACGCCGGCCCTGCTCCAGCACCCGGATCAATTGGCGCTGCTGCACGACACCGAAGCCCCTGAACCGGTCGCGTCCGCGGTCGACGAGTTGCTGCGCTACCTGACCACCGCCCACAACGGCCGGCGGCGAGCGGTGCGGGGAGGACATCGAGGTCGCCGCGCACACCATCCGTGCCGGCGAAGGCGTGCTCGTGCCCAACGACATCGGAAACCGGGATCCGGAGGTCTTCCCGGAGCCGAACCGGCCGGACCGCACGCGGGCACCGCGCAACCACCCGGTGTTCGGCTCCGGCGTGCACCACTGCTTGGGGCACGCGCCGGCCCGGATGGAGCTGCAGGTCGTCCACAGCACCCTCCACCGCCGCATCCCCATCCCGCGGCTGGCCACGGATCTGGAGCCCATCCCGTTCGAGCACGACGGATCGGTCTACGGGGTCCACGCGCTCCCGGTGACCGCCGGAGCGAGCAGGCCGTTGAACTCCCGGTGGGGAGGCGGGATCGCACCGCCCTCCCACCGAGAGGTTTCAATCCCCCACCGCTGAACCATTTGATCTTGCTGTCGGCATCGCCGACCGAGATGATCAGAACACCTGTTGAACTGGAACCTCGGTGAAGGATGTCAATTCCAATGCAGATCGGCTTCACCCTGCCGCAGATGGGAGCGCTGGCGAACGAAGCGGCGCGAGCGGCCCGGTTCGCCGCAGAAGCGGAACGCCTGGGAGCGGACAGCCTCTGGGTGGGCGACCGGATGCTCGCCCCGGTGAACCCGTCCGTCGGCTACATGGGCGGCGATGGGATCCCGGAGGTCTTCCACAGCGTGCTGGACCCGTTCGCGCTGATGTCAGCTGCCGCAGCGGTCACCGAGCGGGTTCGGATCGGCTCCAACGTGCTCAACGCACCCTGGTACCCGCCGGCCCTGCTGGCCCGCTCGTTGACGACGATCGACCAGATCAGCGGTGGCCGGCTGATCGCAGGCTTCGGCACCGGGTGGTCTCCGGAGGAGTACCAGGCCGCTGGGGTGCCGATGCCGCAGCGCGGCGCGCGCCTGGACGAGTGCCTCGACGTGCTCTTCTCCTGGTGGTCGGAGAACCCGGTGGAGCACCACGGCGAACACTGGTCCGTACCCGCGTCGCGCGTCAACGTCAAATCCGTCCAGCGCCCCCGCCCACCGGTGCACCTGGCGGCCTTTTCTCCCGCTGCCCTGCGCCGGGTGGCCCGCCGGGCCGACGGCTGGCTGCCCGTCCACGTTCCCGGGGCGAGCGGGTTCGATCCGGCTGCCCTGAACGGGACGATGGCGGAAATCCGGCGGCACGCGGCAGAAGCCGGCCGGGATCCGGCGGAGCTCGGCGCGGTTCTGCGCATCAACCCGGTGTCCCCGGAAAACCTCGACGAGACGGTCGAGACCATCAAGCGCGCGCAAGCGGAAACCGAGATCGACCACGTCTTCGTCGAACTCATGAACTTGGCCAAAGACGTGGATCAAGCCCTGGAGTTCGCCGAGCAGGTGCTGCGACTGGCACGGGGTTGAAACACCCGCCGGACGGTGTCGGAGCACCTGCTTCCCACCGTCCCGGCGGTTGCCCCCGCTTCCGCAAGAGTCGAACCACTCCGACTCCCGGGCATCCGGGTGAATTCCGTTGCGCAGTAGGGAATCCCCGGTTCAGCGGTGCCCCGAGCGATCACCCGAGATCGACCATTTCCCTCAGGTTCTGCGCGATCTTGGGGGTGGAATGCAGCGCCTGGGGAACCACAACACGAATTGCGAGGAAGCCGCCAAACGAACTTGCGTCTGCACCGGATGCTGCGGAGCACGGCATGGCTGGAGCGGATGGCTGCAGGTCAGCACGAATACGGACCTCCTTGGTCAGCAAGCCGAGATAGCACGACAGCGGTGGATCGCTGAAAAGCAGCACTACAAGAAGACATCCCGACGCAAACCCCGGTTGGCCTACAAAGGCGCCTGCGTGGACCTGGCCCGGATCGACTTGCTGAAGTGGATGGCTGACGACAACGGGACCATCCAGAACGGTCGATCCCGCTCCTCGGAAATCGGGGCCCCCCTGGTCGACCAGGTGCGAGAAGTCGGTCAGCTGTTGCCCGAGCAAGTGCTGACCGAAATCACCAAGTCCTGCGGCGGTCAGCTCACGCAGGCGATCGGGAAGGAACTGGCCAACCACTTCTGGTGCGATGTGCTCGCGCACCTGGCGCGCGTGCTCAGCCCGGCCGAGAAGCTGATGGGCAGAGCTCCAGTGAAGGCGCTGGAACGCGAGATCACCGGTTCCCGAGCCGAGGTGTCGAAGACGGCATCCCTGCTGGACAACGGACTCACGAGAACAGCGGTGACAGCGCTGTGGGGTCAGCTCCAGCGTCTCGTCACCAGCGCGCTCCTCGGCAACTTCAGCGATGTGCCCGATGTGCTGCGGATCCTGACCCTCCTGATCTGCAAGTCCCCGGAGCAGCACCGCGCCGTGGTCGTCCACTGCCTGGAGCCGTTGAAGAAGCGCTTGCTGAGCACCACCCGGGAAGAGCTCGCCGTGGTCTTCCACGACTGGATACCGGATGTGGCCCTGCAGCGCGACGGCGAATGACCACTGGACCACCGCAACAGCGCTGCATCGAGCAACGCCCGCCGTCCTGGTGCGGTTTCCCGCTGGTCCAGTGGGGAAACCACACCAGGGGGCCTCTTTTGGCCAGCCGCTCCAGCCAGCGGTGAGGACAAAAGGACTACTGCGCTGAACACCATCCGGGCGATGTCAACCGCGGCGCAACGCAATACGGTGCCGGTGCAGCAACCAGTGCGCAGTGAGGGCAGGTCGATATGGGTACCAGTGGAATCACTCGCCGGGCCGTGCTCGCCGGCATGGGTGGCACCATCGCCGCGATCGCCATGACCAGCAAAGCGCTGGCCAGCCAGAAACCAGCTGACCCCGCGATCGAAGCCCGAATACAGCGGTTGCTGAAGCAGATGACGATCGAGGAGAAGTTCGGCCAGCTGCAACAGCTGAGCGGCAACGGCGACACCGGCCCCGGGGACGGCCAGATGAAGGAGATCGTCGACCGCACCCGCGCCGGACGGCTGGGCTCGGTGCTGAACGTCTACGGCGCCAAGAGCTCCAACGACTTGCAGCGGATCGCCGTCGAGGAATCGCGACTGGGCATCCCGCTGCTGTTCGGGTTCGACATCATCCACGGTTTTTGGACGACCTTCCCCATTCCCATCGCGCAGAGCGCCAGTTTCGACCCGTCGGTGGCCGCCCGCGACGCCGAAATATCCTCTGCGGAAGGCCGCTCCAACGGCGTCCACTGGACGTTCGCCCCGATGATGGACGTCACGCACGATCCGCGGTGGGGCCGGATAGCGGAGAGCGGGAGCGAGGACCCGTACCTGACAGCGCGTTTCGCCGCCGCCAAGACCGCGGCCCACCAGGGCAACGACCTCAGCGCGCCCGATCGCGTGGCGGCTTGCGCCAAGCACTTCGTCGCGTACGGCGGAGCGGAAGGCGGCCGGGACTACAACACGGTGGACGTTTCCGAGGCCAGGCTGCGCAACCTCTACCTGCCGCCGTTCAAAGCCGCGGTGGAAGCCGGCGTGGCCACCGTGATGGCGTCGTTCAACACCATCAGCGGCGTTCCGGCGCACGGCAACCACCACACCATGACCGAGATCCTCAAGCAGCAGTGGGGGTTCACCGGCTTCGTCGTCAGCGACTACAACGGCGTGCAGGAGATGGTGCCGCACCACTTCGCCGAGGACAAGGCAGACGCGGCCCGGCTGGCGCTCCAGGCCGGGGTGGACATGGAAATGGTCAGCACCACCATCAACGACCACGGACCGGAACTGCTGGCCAGCGGTCAGATCAGCATGCGGCGGCTGGACGACGCGGTGGCCCGCATCCTCCGCCTGAAGTTCGAACTCGGCCTCTTCGAACAGCCGTACGTCGACGAGAACGCGGCGATCACCGAACCCACCGCGGAAGCCCGGGCGGCCGCGCGCAACGCCGCCGCCCGGTGCGCGGTGCTGTTGAAGAACGACGGTGGCGTGCTCCCCTTGGCCCGGTCAGCGCGTTCGGTGGCGCTGGTCGGCCCGTTCGCCGATTCCCGGGACCTGCACGGCTGCTGGTCCGGGCCGGGCAAGGAACTGCCAGCGGTGACCGTGCTGGAGGGGCTGCGCAAGGCTCTTCCCACCACCCGCATCACCCACGTCCAGGGGGTCGACCCGCTCGGGGAGGACACCAGCGGCATCGCCGATGCGGTCGCGTCCGCGGAGAATTCCGAGGTGACGGTCGTGGTGGTCGGAGAACCTTCGGAGCTCAGCGGGGAAGCCAACTGCAGGAGCGACATCAGCCTGCCCGGTGCTCAGGCGGAACTGATCAAAGCGATCGCCGCCACCGGCAAGCCCTTCGCCGTCGTGCTGGTCAGCGGCCGGCCATTGGTGCTCAGCGATTGGCTCGAGCAGGCCCCTGCGGTCCTGGTGGTCTGGCACCCGGGCATCGAGGGCGGTAACGCCGTGGCCGACGTGCTGCTCGGCTCGGTCAACCCGGGCGGGAAACTGCCGGTGTCCTTCCCCCGGTCGAACGGGCAGATACCGGTGTACTACAACCACGAGAACACCGGGCGGCCGTACGATCCGGATGACGAGTACACCTCGTACTACTTGGACTTGCCGCACGGCCCGCAGTTCCCGTTCGGGCACGGGCTGAGCTACACGACTTTCACCACCGGATCGCCCAAGTTGGACAAGGACCGGATTTCGGTGCAGCAGCTCAAATCCGGTGACTCGGTGCGGGTTTCAGTGGAGGTCACCAACACCGGACCTCGAGAAGGGGATGAGGTCGTGCAGATCTACTTGCACGACCGCGCTGCCAGCATCGTGCAACCGGTTCGAAAACTCCGCGGTTTCCAGCGGGTGGCCCTCAAGCCCGGGGAGACCCAGGAGGTCCAGTTCGATTTGACGGCCGAGGATTTCGGGTTCTGGACCAATGATCCTCGCGGTGAGTTCGTCGTCGAACCTGGGAAGGTGGACATCTACGCGGGGAACAGCTCGACGGCGACCAAAAAGGCGACGTTGAGCATCCGATAGCGAGTCGCCCACGGGGCAGGGGGCCGAGCTCCTGGTTCGTGCTCAGGAAGCTCGGCCACCGATGTCCGCACAGCAAACCCGTGCCTTCGCGCTCTCCAGCTGTTCTGCGGCGAGCAGCGAGGATGGGGAACTCTCCGGGTAAGACCGTGATCTTCTCGAAGCAGCCCTACAACGAAGTCCGGTCCTCCGAGCGTGGATCCTCCACCAGTTCTCCACTGTGGAGCACTCCGGACAACGCACGGTCCCGCCACGGTCCGGTCGAGTCGTACAACTCCGCTTCCGTATCCACTGTGGAAACAAGAACTCCTGGCTCGTTGCGCTGCAGCCTGCCGGTGGTCACCCCGTCCGCGCGGACGAAGAACGCCGGCCACATGCTCTGCGGAGCGGACGAGTTCGAGCAGCTGATCCACACGTGGTTGCACGCCGCGGCGGTGGTCATGGCCGCCGGCATCGTGATCCCCGGGTAGGTGAGCGTCGGCGCGTTGTTGAACTCCCCCAGCTCCGGCCCGATGTTC
This sequence comes from Saccharopolyspora rectivirgula DSM 43747, assembly GCF_000497205.1. GTDB lineage: Bacteria > Actinomycetota > Actinomycetes > Mycobacteriales > Pseudonocardiaceae > Saccharopolyspora > Saccharopolyspora rectivirgula. The sequence goes on along the minus strand of NZ_AYJW01000027.1, from coordinate 10,952 downwards.
TCGGCGATGGTGCGCAACCGCTCGTCCGACGCGTTGCCGGTGTGGAAGGAGTGGAACATCAACTGGACGCCACGTCGCTTGTACTCCCGGTACAGCTCGGGATACCGGTAGTCGTAGCAGATCAGCGCTCCGCAGCGAACACCGTTGATCTCCCACGTGCTGAAGTGGTTCCCCGGCGTGTAGTGCGCCAAGTCCCCGGTCGTCCCGGTGCGGTCGCCGGAGCAGAAGCGCTTGTCGTAGCGGTCGACGACCTGACCGCTGCTGTTGATGACGTAGACGCTGTTGTGCGGTTTGTTCCCGCGGCTGAGGCGGTGCGCCGACCCGAGGACGACCCACATCCGCAGCTCCCGCGCCAACTCCAAGATCTGTTGCGTGGCACCCCGCAGGGTTTCCCAGTCGTAACCGCTGAAATCGCCGAAGTCCACACCCGCGTACCCGGAAAGCGCTCCCTCCGGGAAGTGGGCGACCTCGGCGTGCTCGTCCTTCGCGATGCGCAGCTGCCGCGCCACGTGCTCCGCGTTGCGGGCCACATCCGCGCTCACCGGGAATTGACAGGTCGCCACCCGCAGAACCGCCATCTCCCACTCCCACGACTCCTGCTGCGCAGCTGCCGAGAACGTCGGGCGAGCATATCCAGCGCGGCAATGCCCCGGCCACCCATTTGCCGGACGGGCGGAAACGCCTTGGCGCCGCTCCGCCCGGTGCACGATGTTCCGCGACGTGAACGAGACGCAGGAAGTCGAGCTCTCCCGCGATCCCCTGCCGCTGCGGGGCCGGGTGGCTGTGGTCACCGGGGTCAGCCGGCGCAACGGCATCGGCTACGCCACCGCTCTCCGGCTGGCCGCGTGCGGCGCGAGTCCGTTCCTCCACCACTTCCAACCCCACGATCGCGCCCAGGAACGGGAGGCTGACGGCCTGGACGCAGTGCTGGCCGGGGTGCGGGCACAGCTGCGCACCGAAGGCGCCCGGGTCGAAGACCTGCACGCCGATCTCGTCGAACCCCGAGCCCCGCACCAAGCATCGACGCCGCCGAGCGGCGTTCGGCCACGTGGACATCCTGGTCTGCAATCACGCGCTGACCGGGGTGGACGGGCCCCTGGGCGAGCTCTCCGCAGCAGAGCTGGACCAGCACTGGGCGGTCGACGCTCGCTCCAACATCCTGCTCGCGCAGGCCTTCGCCGCCCAGCACGACGGACGCCCCGGCGGGAACGTGGTGTTCCTGACCTCCGGACAGCACCTCGAGCCGCTGCCGGGCGAAGTCGCCTACGCCGCGGCCGAAGCCGCGCTCGCCGGGATCACGACGACGCTGGCCGACCAGCTCGTCGACCGGGGAATCCGGCTCAACACCGTCAACCCCGGACCGGTGGACACCGGATACCTGGCCCTGGAGATGTGGCGTGCGGCCGCCCCGATGCCCCCCTTCGGCCGCTACGGGGACCCGGACGATCCGGCTCGGCTGATCAGCTGGCTGGTGACCGACGAAGCCAGGTGGATCACCGGGCAGGTCATCAACACCGAGGGCGGTTCCGGCCGCTGGCGCCCCGCAGCACCGCGGAACAAGCGCCCCATCTCCGCGGGGAACTGGCCGCCCTGGTCACGTGCTGCACCGGTCTCGACACCGCACCGCACTTCCCTCGCCAGCGCATCGCTGCTAAGACAAGTCGGCATGACGCGTCGTTCTGGGAAACTGCTGCGGCTGGTGGCCGCGGTGGTCGCGGCCGCAGCCCTGCTGGCCCCGCAAGCGCAGGCCGCGCCTGCTGCGGGCGAGGCGCCGGAGGAGTTCGTGGCGCTGCGCGATGTCGCGCCCACCGTCATCCAGGAGATCCGCTACCACGGCTCCCACAACTTCGTGGGGCACCCGATCCCGGGCTATCGAGAACCGGAGTGCTTGCTGACCCGCCCCGCTGCCGAGGCGCTGCGGGACGCCCAGCGAAAACTGCTGCCGATGGGCTATTCGCTCAAGGTCTACGACTGCTTCCGACCGCAGCGCTCGGTCGACTTCTTCGTGCGCTGGTCCGAAGACCCGAGCGACCAGCGGATGAAGGAGGAGTTCTATCCGCGCATCGACAAGGAAAGGCTCTTCCCCGAGGGCTACATCGCCGAGCAGTCCGGCCACAGCCGGGGCAGCACCGTCGACCTGACCCTGGTCGAGCTCCCGGTGCGGCCGCAGCGCCCGTTCCTCCCCGGTGAACCGCTCACCGCCTGCTACGCGCCGCACCACGAGCGCTTCCCGGACAACAGCATCGACATGGGCACCGGGTACGACTGCTTCGACGAGCTCGCCCACACCGACGACCCGCGGGTCGAGGAACCGGCCAGGCGCAACCGGCAGCTGTTGAAGAGCGTTCTGGAGTCGGTGGGCATGGAGAACTACCCCTACGAGTGGTGGCACTTCACCTTGGTCGACGAGCCGTTCCCGGACACCTACTTCGACTTCCCGGTGTCCCGGGGCTCGTTGCGCGGCTGATCGGTCGCGGCTGCCGCTCGACAGCTGTCGAGAGGAGTCCGGCTTCGGAGTAGAACACCAGGTCAACGGCCTTCCGTTGACCTGCCGAGTCCTGCCGGCTGCGCAATGATGCCGGTGGGGTGATGGCTATGCCGGACAACGCGTGCGCGGGGGTGGACGTCGGCGGCACCTTCACCGACGTCGTCGTGCACGGGCTGGGACGGCCACGGGCGGTGAAGGTGCCGACCACCCCGGAGAACCCGGCGGACGGGGTGCGCAACGGCATCCTCGCAGCCGCACCGGAAAGCGACCTCCGGGTCCTGTCCCACGGCAGCACCACCGCGACGAACGCCGTTCTCGAACGGAACATCGCCCGGACGGTGCTGGTCACCACCGCCGGTTTCCGCGACGTCTTGCGAATCGCCCGGCAGGACCGGCCGGCGCTCTACGACCTGACGGCGACCCGCCCGGAACACCTGGTTGCCGACGACGCCGTGGTGACCGTGCGGGAGCGGGTGGACGCCCGCGGCGAGGAGATCGTCCCGCTGGACGATGCCGAAGTCGAACGGGTGGTCGCCGAAGTCCGCGCCCTGGAACCGGAATCGATCGCGGTGAGCCTGCTGTTCTCCTACGCCCGCGAGGACCACGAGCGGCGGCTCTGCGCGGCGCTGGAACGGCTGGGGGTGCCCATCACCCGCTCCAGCGCGCTGCTGCCGGAGTTCCGGGAGTACGAGCGGGCGTCCACCTGCGTGTTGAACGCGGCGGTGGCACCGGTCATGGAGAAGTACCTGCGCGAGCTCGCCAACCGGATCCCCGGCCCCTCCATCAGCATCATGACCTCCAGCGGTGGCACCACCAGCATCGAGTACGCCTCGACCGCGCCGGTGCACACGCTGCTGTCCGGCCCGGCCGCCGGGGTCGTGGCCGCTGGCGCCACCGGGGAAGCCGCCGGTCATCCCGACGCGATCGCCTTCGACATGGGCGGCACGTCCACCGACGTCTGCCTGATCCGCGACGGCGTCCCGGAAGTGTCCACGTCTTCGCAGATAGCCGGCCTGCCGTTCAAGACACCGGCGGTGGGCATCCACACGGTGGGCGCTGGTGGGGGTTCCATCGCGTGGATCGATGCGGGCGGGGCGCTGCGCGTGGGCCCGCAGTCCGCGGGGGCGGTGCCGGGCCCGGCTTGCTACGGGCGCGGTGGGACCAGACCGACGGTCACCGACGCGCACTGCGCGCTCGGGCACCTCGCCCCGGAACGAGCGTTGGGCGGCGAGCTGCACCTGGACGTGTCCCGGGCGCACCGGGCGCTGGAGTCGTTGCCGGGATCGGCCGGGGGCGCGCACGGGGTGCTTTCGGTCGTCCGCGCCACCATGGCGCGGGCGTTGCGCCGGGTGAGCACCGAACGCGGGGTGTCCCCGTCCGGATTGGCCCTCATCGCCTACGGCGGGGCTGGGCCGCTGCACGCGACGGCGCTGGCCCGCGAACTCGGCTGCTCCGTGGTGGTGGTTCCACCAGCGCCCGGGGTGCTCAGCGCCGTGGGTTTGCTGTTGGCCCCACCTCGCTACGAGGCGTCCCGGACGGTGATGGTGGACGCGCGGGAGGACCTGTCGGCGCAGTGGGTCGAGCTGCGCACCGAGGCCCGCCAGGAATTGCAGAAGCAGGGGGTGGACGGGCCGCTCGTGCTGTCCCGGGTGGTGGACGCCCGGTACGCTCGGCAATCGCACGAGCTGCGGATCAGCGTTCCCGAGGACGAGGACCTGGCCTCGCTGCTGCACGAAGCGCACCGGAAGGCGTACGGCTACGCGATGCCCGAGGAACCGGTCAGGGTCGTAACCATGCGCGTCGTCGCGCAGGGCGACCCGGTGCTGCACCTGCCGCCGAAGGATTGGGACCAGGGGCCGGTCGAAGACAAGCCGGACCGGGAAATCGGTGTCGACGGACAACTGGTGCGAGCCCAGGTGATCTCCCGAGCCGCGCTGCGGCACGGCGACGAAATCACCGGTCCTGCTCTGATCGAGCAGTCCGACACCACGACGCTGCTCGCCCCCGGTGACAAGGCCGTTGTGGACGAATTCGGCAATCTGGTGGTGCGCTGTCATGGCTGAACTGTCCGCTGTGGAATTGGAAGTGGTGCGGCACGCGCTGGCCGGGGTGGCCGACGAGATGGGAATCGCGCTGCGGCGCGCCGCCTACTCCCCGAACATCAAAGAACGCGCCGACTGCTCGGCCGCTGTTTTCGCCCCGGACGGGCAGATGGTGGCCCAAGCCGAGCACATTCCGGTGCACTTGGGGGCGATGCCGGAAAGCGTCCGCTCCGTGCTGTCCGTCTTCGGTCCGCTCAAGCCCGGTGACCAGGTCTGCGTCAACGACCCCTACCTCGGCGGTACGCACCTGCCGGATTTGACCATCGTGTCCGCGGTCGGGTACGGCGACCGGCTGCTCGGCTACGTCGCCAACCGAGCGCACCACGCCGACGTGGGCGGGGCTGCTCCCGGTTCGATGCCGGCTTCCGCGACCGAGATCGCCATGGAGGGGGTGCGGATCCCGCCGGTCCGGGTCGCCGACGCCCACCGCGAGTACACCGATGTCGTGCAGTTGATCGCCGCCAACTCCCGAACCCCCGAGGAACGGATGGGCGATCTGCGAGCCCAGTTCGCCGCCAACTACGTGGGCGCGCGCAGGCTGCGGGAACTCACCAACCGGATGGGGTCCCAGCTGGTGAACGACGCGATGGCGGCGGTGTGCGACTACTCGGACCGGAGGGTGCGGGCCGCGGTCCGCGAGATTCCCGACGGGCGCTATTCCAGCGAAGACGTCCTCGAGATAGGCGACGGTGTCCCCATCCGGGCCATGGTGGAGGTCAACGGGGACGAGATCGCCGTCGACTTCACCGGCACCGCCGAGCAGATCCCGGTGAACTGCAACGCGGTGTTCGCCGTGACGCTTTCGGCGACCATGTTCGTCTTCCGCATGCTCACCGATCCGCACGCCCCGCCCAACGCCGGCTGCTACCGGGCGCTGCGGGTGAGCGCCCCGGAGGGAACCGTGGTCAACCCGGTCTTCCCGGCGCCGACCGCGGCCGGGAACGTCGAGACCAGCCAGCGCATCGTGGACGTGCTGCTGGCGGCGTTCGCCCAGGCGATGCCGGAGAAGGTGCCGGCTGCCAGCCAGGGGACCATGAACAACTTGTTGATCGGCAGCGCCAACCCCCCGTTCAACTACTACGAAACGCTGGGCGGAGGTGAAGGCGCCACTCCCCTGCGCGACGGGATGTCCGGTGTGCACACGGGGATGACCAACACGCAGAACACCCCGGCGGAGGCCATGGAACTCGACTACCCGCTGCGGATCTGGCGCTACGAGCTTCGCCGGAACAGCGGCGGTGGGGGTCGGTATCGCGGCGGCGAGGGGTTGGTCCGGGAGGTCGAGGCGCTCGCCGACTGCACGTTGACCATCCAGTCGGAACGCCGGACCACCGCCCCGTGGGGTGCGCACGGCGGGTGTTCTGGAGCAGCTGGCCGGAACCTGCTGATCCGCCGGGATGGCAGCGAGGAAGTGCTGCCGAGCAAGTCGACCCGCCAGTTGGCCGCTGGGGAGCGGGTGCGCATCGAAACTCCCGGCGGTGGCGGGTGGGGAAGCAGCGGATGACGGGTATTCCACGACTACCGGCCGGGCTCTGCGCTGGCACGTGGAGCGATCGATCCCGGTCGCAGCAGGAGCCTCCGGTCCGAGCGGCCGGGGGCTTCTCCGCTGATCGCGCGGACGCGACAAGCCCGGCAGGGGGCGGCTAGCTGGCGGCCACCGCCCCCGCCGGTGCGTCCCCGCCTTGCACCCATTCCCTCATCGGCCTCCCATGGTTGCAGCGTCAAGTGCCGAAATGGTCACCGTTCTGACACGACCGGATAGCACCGCCGCTGGTGGCCCTCCGCTGCCGGAGCGCAGCGCTCCCCGCTCGTGCCCGGGGCAGCCCGCCGACCCGGTTTTCGGGAAGGCCGTCTTCTCAGCGCCGGGGGTCTTCCTCCCGGCGCAGTTGCTGCTCGGCGGCTTCGAACTCCTGCTGCGCCTGGGCGATGCGCTGTCTCGCTTCCTCCTCGGCCGTTGCGAGGTTCGCCAACCGGTTGTCCAGCTGGCGCAGTTCGGCGCGCAGGTCGTCCCGGTGTTCTTCGACGTCCAGCCTCGCGTCCTGGACCTTGTTCAACTTGTCTTCGGCGATGCGGAGCTGCCGACGCGCGTGGTCCCGCCGTTGTCGCAGCTCTCGACGGTGGCGCTGCGCTTCCGATTCGCCCTCCACTGCCCCGGTGAGCGGTTCCGGCGGGGGCGTCAGCGGCTGGTCGAGGGAGTGGTGCTTGGGCGGCGCGCCGGGTTTCCCCTGCTCGGTGGTCTTGTTCTGCTTGACGCGACGAATCGCCTCGGCGGAGAAGGAGCCCAGGGCGAAACCGCTGAACTCCAATGGTCTGCTGAGCGTGCCCTGCCGCACTTCCTCTCCGGCCTGCGGATCGGACAACGCCGCGGTGAGGGTCTGCTCCACTTGCTGGCGGGCCTGTTCGCTGAGCGGGTGACCGGCTCCTTCGGCGAGTTCGACGGCTCTCGCGGCGAGCCTGCGCAGCAGCGTTGAGCGCCTGTCCGCCAGTGCCCGGAGCTGGTCGGCGCGCAGGTCGTGCTGCGCGGCGCGCAACTGCTCACCCAGGTGGAGCAGGTCCTCGACCAGGTCTGGCTCGGTGGCGACCATCCGGTTGATGGCCCAGGCCGCCGTGGTGGGTTTGCGGAATTTCTTCAGGCGCGCGGCGAGGTGCTTGTCCCCGCGTTCGCGGGCCTGGGTGCTGAGCGCGTCGCGTGCGGCGGTGAACTCCGCGGGATCTCCGCTGTAGAGCTCCCGCAGGGTTCGCTGCAGCTCCCGCTCGTCCACCTGCTCAACGTGCCACTGCCGCGCCGAGTCCGCGAGACGGCGGACGCGTCCGCCCTCCTGGCTCGATCACCCGGTGCGCCGTGCACCAGCTCCGGCACCAGCTCGCCTTGGTGCGCGAACGCAACATATGCAAATCTGCCGAAGTATGCATGTGGCAAGTGCAGGTTCCGCAACGGCCCCCAGGGGAACAGCATGACATCGAGCCAGTCGTCCAGTCCCGAACCCGAGCGCTCGATCGACCGCACTGCGGTCCAGGCAGCCGCCGCAAGACCGAGACCGGTTCCCACCACCGCAGCCCGCACCCGACGGCTCGCCGCCGAAGAACCGCACCTGCGCGTCCCCGGCCCCCAGGCACCCTCCCCCTCCGCGCGTCCCCGCCCGAGCCGATGACCGGACCAGTGGCGGCACAGCAGCAAGCGAGCTCCGCAGCTGCAGCCAGTGCCCCGAAACATCGCGGCCGGCCCGGTCGACCACCTCTGCGCAGGCGCACGACGGGCACCGCGGCAACGCGCCGCTGCTCGCACCCGCCGCACCTGATCGACCTCGGGGGCCACGGACAGTCATCGATCAACTACTGTACGATTTGGCGACGGGAGGGGGATCATGGTGCCGACTTCAGCTCCGCAAGCCCGCGCGATCGACATCGACCGTCCATGCGCTGCCCGGATCCACAACGCTTTCCTCGGCGGCAGCCACAACTTCGGCATCGACCGCACCTTCGCCGAGCAATTGGAGAACGAGCTCCCGGGCATCACCGAGACGTACCGGGAAAGCCGGGCGTTCTTGCACAGGACGGTGGAGCACCTGATCACCCTGGGTGTTCGGCAGTTCGTCGACTTCGGCTCCGGAACCCCGACGATCGGCCACATCCACGAAATCGCCGTCCGGTACACGCGGGACTTCCGGGTGCTCTACTCGGACAACGAACCGCTCACCGTCGCCTTCAGCCGAGACCTGCTGGCCAGGCAGCCCACGGCGGAGATCGTCGAAGCCGACTGCCGCCGCCCCGAAGCGGTCCTCGACTCCCCGCAAGCGGCTGAGCTCATCGACCTCACCCAGCCGATCGCCTTCGTCTTCTCCTCGGTGCTGCACTTCATCGCCGACCACGACGACCCGGCCGGTCTGATGGCGCACTACCGCGACCACATCCCCGCTGGAAGCTACCTGGTGATCTCGCACCTGACGGACCACTACGACCCGGAACCAGCGCGGGTCCTCGCGGACCGGTACGCGAACACCGCCGACCCGGTGCACGTGCGGAGCACCGCGCACATCGACGGGTTCTTCGGGGATTTCGAAATCCTGGCACCGGGCACCGGGCGGCTGCCGGACTGGCGCCCAGAACCCGGGCAGCGGTCCTGCCAGCAGAAGTACCACTTGCTGCACGGAGGCGTCGCCCGCAAGCCCTGACCCGCCCAGCGGCTACCCGCTCCGCTGGTTCTGGCGCCGCACCAACGCCATCAACACCCCCGCCAGCACCGCCGCACCTCCGGCAGCTGTCCAGGCCCCTGGCAGGCCGACGTGCTCCGCGAGCAGCCCGAACAGCAGCGGGCCGAGGCTGCCGCCCACGAAGATCCCGGTTTGACTGGACGAGGTGGCGCTGGCCACCCGGTGCGGCATCAGCTTGGCCACCGCGAAGTTCAGCAGCCCCGACCAGGCCCAACCGCCCCCGAAGGCCACCAGCACTCCGGTGAGCACCGCAATCGGGGAATCCACCGCCAACAACCCGTATCCAACGGCCCCCAGCAGCAGCATCACGGTGATGACGCGCATCAGGTCCGGGTTCCACCGATCGGCCACCAACCCGGAGGCCAACCGCATGAGCAACCCGGCCAGCGAGCCCGCCGACAGCACCAATCCCGCAGCTGCCGGGGAGAACCCCACCGCCACGGCCGTGGTGGTCACGTACGCGCCGAGGGCGTTCGCGGCAGCAGACCCCAGCGCTCCGGCCACGGCGAGCAGCAGCAGCGTGGTCTTCTCGTTGCGCACCGCCTCGGACCGCTCCGGTCCCCGTTCAGGCCACCTGCGGTGCTCACCTCGAGGAACGCTGGCAGCTGCCAGCAGCGCGATCCCTCCGGCCATGACGAACACCCAGCGCCAGCCGATGGTCAGCGCCACCCCTGGCACTGCCGCCCCGGCCAGCATCGTGGCCGCGGGGATCGCCGAGTGCTTCACCCCGAACCCGAAGCCCCGCCGCCGCGGCGGCACGCTCTGGGTGATCAGCAGGTTCGACGACGGTTGCCCGAGCGCGTTGGGCACACCCGCCAGGCACACCACGGCCAGCAACCACACCGGACCGGTGGAGAACGCGAGCAGCACCAGGCAGAGGGAGCTGACCAGCGCGGCCAGGCGCATGCCCCGGGTGGCGCCGAGCCGTTCGGCCACCCAACCCATCGCTCGGGACGCCAGGGCGGCCACCCCGAAGAACCCCGCGGCTGCCGCCCCGAGCAAGGCCGGCCCGAAGCCGAGGTCTTCGCGCAGCTGCACCCCGAGACCGCCGACCAGGAAGACCGGGAAGGAGCCGGCCGTGACCACGCTGGCCACCGCCACCAGCACCCGCACCGGAACCGGGGCCGCCGGAGTCGCTCTGGGCATGAGTGACCCTCCCCCGAAGAATCGCTTCCCGACCCCTCCGGAACGGCCCCACCGGCTCGTCGGAGAGGAGCGAGCGGCCGAGCCCGACACCACCCCGGGGTGGAAGCGGGTCTTGGCCACCGCTCACCTGCCCCGCAGCAGCGGGGAGCGGAACGCGGCCGGCGTCCCGCTCCCCGCGAGCGGTCAGCTCCGGAAAGCGGGGATGCCGGTCATCGCCTGACCGATGGTCAGCGTGTGCATCTCGCTGGTGCCTTCGTAGGTCAGCACGGACTCGAGATTGGTCATGTGCCGGATCACCGGGTATTCGAGCGAAATCCCGTTGGCGCCGAGCACGGTGCGCGCGGTGCGCGCCACCTCCAGCGCTCCGCGGACGTTGTCGAGCTTGCCGAAGCTGATCTGCTGCGGCAGCAGCTTCCCGGCGTCCTTGCGCTTGCCGAGGTGCAGGGCCAGCAACCGACCGTTGTTGACCCGGACCGCCATGTTCGCGATCTTCTCCTGGGTGAGCTGGAAACCGCCGATCGGCTTGCCGAACTGCTCCCGCGTCCGGGCGTACTCCACGGCTGCTTCCAGGCAGCTGCGGGCGGCCCCCACCGCTCCCCAGACGATGCCGTACCGGGCTTCGTTCAGGCAGCTCAGCGGACCGCGCAACCCGGTCACCTCGGGCAGTACCGCATCGGCGGGCAGTCGCACGTCGTCCAGCACCAGTTCGCTGGTCACCGAAGCGCGCAGGGAGAGCTTGTGCTTGATCTCCGGCGCGGAGAAGCCCGGGGTGTCGGTGGGCACGACGAATCCGCGCACCCCTTCTTCGGTGCGCGCCCAGACCACCGCGACATCAGCGATGGTCCCGTTGGTGATCCACATCTTGCGGCCGTTGAGGACCCAGTCGGACCCGTCCTTGCGGGCCACCGTCCGCATCGAGGCGGGGTCGGAGCCGTGATCGGGCTCGGTCAACCCGAAGCAGCCGATCGCCTCGCCCGCAGCCATCTTCGGCAACCATTGCTGCTT
>NZ_AYJW01000026.1 GCF_000497205.1 Saccharopolyspora rectivirgula DSM 43747 | reverse complement strand
CGCTGGACAGCTGTGCTCATCAGACCGGCGGATTGGCGCAGCTGGGGTTCAACAGCTTCTGGATTTCCGGACTGTCCAGGTTCTCCTTCGTGATCAGTGCTGCACCGGTGTCGGTGTTGGCATCCGGACCGTTGGCGGACCCGCGGATCTTGCCGACCGCCGCGTTGACCGCTTCGTACCCCATTTTGAAGGGGTTCTGCGCGATGAGTCCGGTGATCACACCTTCGCGCAACGCTTGGACCTCGCCCTCCGAGGTGTCCCAACCGATGATCTTGATCTGTCCTGCTTTGCCGGCCTGGCGCACCGCCTCGGCGGCACCGAGCACGCTCGGCTCGTTGCCCGCGTATATGCCGTTGAGATCCGGATTGGCGGTCAGGATGTCCTGGGTGACCTGCAGCGCTTTGTTGAAGTCGCTGTCACTGGACTGCTGCGCCACCAGCTGCAGCCCGGGGTGCTTCGCCATTCCCTTCCGGAACCCCTCGGCACGGGTCTCGTTCGTGCTGGTGCCCGGCTGGAATTCGATGAGCGCCACCTTCCCCTGTCCGCCGAGCTGTTCGGCGAGCAAATCGGTGGCCTGTTCAGCAGCAGAGACGTTGTCGGTGGCGAAGACCGGGACGTCCTCCGGTTGCGGATCCGTCCCGGAGTCCATGTTCACCACGACTTTCCCTTGCTGTTGAGCGGTTTTGGTCAACTCAGCCAGCGCCTTGGCGTCAGTGGCGGCGTACACCAAACCACTGATGTTGGACTGCGACATCAAGTCCTGAAGAAGGCTCTGCTGACCACTGACATCGCTCTCAGAACTGACGCCGTCCCAGTGGACTTCCACGTCGGGGTGCTTGGAGGCGGCGCACTCGGCGCCCAGCCTGACCTTCTCCCAGAAGTCGAATCCGATGGCCTTCGGCACCACAGCGATTTTGACCGGTCCGCCGCCCTGCCCCGCCGCACCCGACGGCTCACGAACGTGGACGCTGCACCCAGCAGCAAGCACTGAAAGCGCCATCAGCGCAGCAGTCAAGACCTTCCGCATGACCGAGCTCCCTTGCTCGTCGAGGACACTTGACCGGCCGGACCACGAACCCTTCGAAAAGCACTCTCGCTCGTCCGAACACGCATCTCAATACGCCTCACGCGCTATCTCCGCTGATCTTCCGGCGCTGGTAGCGGTCCCACCAGACGGCCAGCCAGATGATCACGCCGATCAGCACGTTCTGGTAGAAGGTGCCGATGTTGAGCTGGACGGCGCCGTTGCGGATGACCGCGACCAGGAAAGCACCGATCAGCGATCCCCAGACGGTTCCGCGTCCGCCGAACAAGCTCGCGCCGCCGATGACCACGGCCGCGATCACGTCCAGCTCGAGCCCCTCGCCGAAGTTCGGCTGTCCCGAGTTGATCCGAGAGGCCGCGATCATGCCGCCCAAACCGGCCAGCGCCCCGGAGAGCACGTACACCGCCGTGGTGTAGCGGCGAACCGGCACACCGGACAGCCGGGCCGCTTCCATGTTCGACCCCATCACGTACGCGTACCTGCCGAGCCTGGTCCGGGTCAGCACGATGTGCCCCGCGACCGCCACCACCGCGATGATCAGCACCGGTATCGGCAGCGCGCCGATGACCCCTTGGCCCAGCAACCGGAACGAGTCCGGGGCGCCGAACACGGCCACCGCTCCGGTGACGATCAGCACCAGTCCGCGGCCCACGCTGAGCATGCCCAGCGTGGCGATGAACGGCGGCAGCCCGACGACCGACACCAGCAACCCGTTGACCAACCCCGCGATCGCACCGACCGCGATCCCGCCGAGGATGCCGACCAGCGGATTGAACCCGAAGTCCGCCATCAGGATCACGCCCAGCACACCTGCCAGGGCAGCGACCGAACCGACGGACAGATCGATGCCACCGGTGATGATCACTATGGTCACGCCGACCGCCATGACCGCGTTCACCGACGTCTGCGAACCCAGGTTGAACAAGTTGTCCGCGGTCAGGAACGACGGGGCGACCAACGACAGCGCGACGAAGATGACGATCAGCGCACCTGCCGCCGCCACCTGGGAGACCGCGCCGGAAAGCCGGTCTCGCAAATTCGCCAGAACTCCTGGGGCCTGCGCGGCCTGCTCCTGCGCAGATGCTTGTTCGGCCTGCTTGCTCATCAGCTTCTCCCCGCTCCGGTCGCAAGCGCCACTACTCTCTCTTCGGAGAACTCGCTGCGCGAGACTTCACCAGCAATCCGGCCTTCTCGCATGACGACGATCCGATCGCACATGTTCAACAGCTCGGGCAGATAGCTGGAGATGAAGACGATCGCTTTTCCTTGCTGCGCAAGCTGATCCATGTGCTGGAACATCTCCGACTTCGCGCCGACGTCCATTCCCCGACCCGGCTCGTCGAAGAAGAGCACCTCCGCTCCGGTCTCCAACCAGCGCGCGAGGATCACCTTCTGCTGGTTGCCGCCGGAGAGCATCCGCGCCGGACGCCCCACCCAGGGAACCCGGATGCGAAGCGCGTCGCGGTGCGCTTCGGCAGTGCGGCGTTCCGCGGTGAGGTCGATCAGCCCGGCGCGCATCGGCAGCTTGGCCAGGGTGATGTTCTTGTCCACGCCCAATTGCATGGCCAGGCCGTCCACCTTGCGGCTTTCGGTGAGATAGCCGATCCCGGCGGCGATGGCGTCCGCCGGTCCGCGGATCCGCAGCGGAACACCGTCCAAAGTGATGGTTCCCGAGTCCGGGAGCTCAGCGCCGAACACGGCTCGAGCCAGTTCGGTGCGCCCGGCCCCCACCAAGCCGGCCAGGCCGAGGATCTCCCCCGCCCGCACGTCGAGGGAGACATCGCGAACCGCGGTTCCGCGGGTCAGTCCGCGCACTTGCAGGCGCACTTCCCCCGGCGACCTCTCGCTGCGCGGGTAGAGGTTCTCCACGTTGCGCCCGACCATCAGCCGGACCAGTTTCGCCTCGTCCAGTTCCGAGACCGGTTTGGTCGCCACGACCGCCCCGTCCCGCATGACCGTCACCCGGTCGCCGATCTCGAATATCTCGTCCAACCGGTGCGAGATGTAGAGCACCGCGATCCCCTGGGCGGTCAGTTCGCGGATGATCCCGAACAGCTCCTGGGTCTCCTGCTCGGTGAGACTGGCCGTCGGCTCGTCCAGGATGAGCACCTTCGCGTCCACGGCCAGCGCCTTGGCGATCTCCACCCGCTGCTGCTCCGCAGTGGACAAGGTGCCCACTCGACGGTCCGGATCCACCTGCAGACCCGCCCGGGCCAGCAGCTCGCGTGCTCGACGGCGCTCGCTCGAGCGGGAAATCCACCCTCCCCGCCCAGGTTCGTGGCCGATGAACAGGTTCTCAGCCACCGACAAGTCCGGGGCCAACGCGAATTCCTGGTGCACCATCGCCACCCCGAGGCGACGCGCGGCCCCGGGCCCCTGGAAGGAAACCGGCTTGCCGGCGAACTCGATGCGACCGGAACTCGGCGCCTCGGCCTGGGAGATCATCTTCATCAACGTCGACTTGCCAGCACCGTTCTCCCCGGCGAACACGTGCACCTCACCGGGGAAGATCTGCAGCGTCACCTCGGAGACCGCCAGCACTCCGGGGAAACGCTTACTCACCTTGTTCAACGCCACAGCAGGCTGACCTGGTGAGGACTGCGCCTTCAGTGCCACGGCGTTCCTCCCCTCGATCCACCCCGATCGGCCCTCTGGCTCGCAGTGCGCCGGATCATACCCACAACGGGTCGCCGAAGAAAAGGTTGGAATGAAGCCAAGTATTCGATTACTCCACTGCTCCGGGAAGCGCCTCCGGAGAAGCGATCTCCACGGACTTGCGAAGCCCCGAACCCGGACTCCGTAAGCTCGGGTGGGGAACCGGAGAAACGGATGCTCGGAGGGGACAGGATCGTGCAGCCGCTGCTGACCAGCGACCCGAACCACGTTGGCGACTACCAAATGCTGGGCCGGCTGGGAAGCGGGGCCATGGGCAGCGTGTTCCTGGGGCGCTCCCGCGGCGGGCGCATCGTAGCGGTCAAAGTGATCCGGGCCGATCTCGCCGAAGACCCCGAGTTCCGGGAACGGTTCCGCCGCGAAGTGGCGATGGCCCGCTCGGTCGGCGGCCTGTGGACCGCGGCCGTCGTGGACGCCGACACCGAAGCCGAGCAGCCCTGGCTGGCCACCGAGTACGTGCCCGGACCAACCCTCCACCAAGCGGTGGCCGAGCACGGCCCGCTTCCGGAACAGGCGGTGCGCACGCTGGGAGCCGGGCTGGCCGAGGCGCTCAGCGCGATCCACCGCGCTGGTCTGGTGCACCGGGACCTGAAACCGGCCAACGTGCTGCTGGGCCCCGACGGCCCGCGGGTGATCGACTTCGGCATCGCCCGCGCGACCACTTCGACCTCGCTCACCGCCACGGGAATGTTCTTGGGCACGCCCGGCTACTTCTCCCCGGAGCAAACGCTCGGGGACGAGGTCGGACCGCCCAGCGACGTCTTCTCCCTGGGGGCGGTGCTGGCCTTCGCCGCCACCGGGAGCGGCCCGTTCGGCGAGGAGAGCACCGCCAACCTGCTCTACCGGGTGGCCCACACCGAGCCGGACCTCAGCCAGGTGCCCGCCGGGCTCCAGCCGCTGATCGCGGCCTGCCTGGCCAAGGACCCGAGCGTTCGGCCGACTCCCGAGCAGATCTTGGACCAGCTGGGAGAAGTCGGGCCGCAGAGCGACCAATGGCTTCCCCCGGCCATCACCAAAGCCATCGACGAAGCGGCCACCGAACTGCAGCGCACCGCGGCCATGGCCGAGCCGGTCCCCGCTCCGGAGCCGGTGCCGGCTGCTCCACCTCCTCCGGCCACCCGCTCCTACACCCAGGCGCAGCCGGCCCCCGCAGCGCCCCTGCGGGAGGAGATCGTCCCGGCGCGCCCCAAACCGACCTCCCGGGGAACTGCTTTCAACCCGAACGAGCCGGGGCCGGTCTTCCGCACCGGTGGCCGAGCGGCGGCCCTGTTCTCCGCTATCGTCTGCAGCCTGTTCATCTTCGCCGCCTACGTGGTGAGCGAGCGCTTCGGCCTCTCGTCCCGCCTCGAGGCGATCTACCAGATCGGCGTCCTCCTGCTGACCATCAGCGTCCTGTGGTCGATCGGCAAAGCGCTGCTGCCGCCCCTGCGGTTGAAGGTGAGCAGCTCCGGCCTGCAGATCAGGCGGCTCGGGTTGAACCGGCAAATCCCCTGGAACCAGATCCAGCGGGCGAGCATCGTCGGCCGCGGCAAGAAGCAGCACCTCGCGATCTGGCTCGCCGAGGGCGCGCCGCAGCCGCGCTCCCGCATCTGGCACCGCGTCGGCTCCTACCACGGCGGGTTCAAGATCTACCCCGTCGGCGCCGCCGGCGGTTGGTGGGCTCGCCGGCAGCAGGGCAAACAGGTGCGCGAAGCCTTCGTCCAGTACGCCCCGGGGCGCTACGACGATCGATTGCTGTAGCAGCCTCCCGGCCGAAGTGGCCTGCGTGCGCGATCACGACCGACTGACCACCTCGGGTTGTTGGTTCATTTCGTTCATCCCGGGAACTGCGCAACAAACCATTGCTGCAAGCAACAACTTGCGGATGAAAGTGCGCGTCATGCACCTTAGGCTGAGCCCATGGCAGTAGCTCCGGTCCACTTCGCTGGTTCCCCGAACACCGCGCAGCTGTTGGAACTCGCCGAACAGCGCAGCGCGCACAACTACCACCCGCTGCCAGTGGTGGTGGCCGAAGCCGACGGTGCCTGGGTGACCGATGTGGACGGGCGCCGCTACCTGGACTTCCTCGCCGGCTACTCGGCACTGAACTTCGGGCACCGCCACCCCGCCCTGGTCAACGCCGCCATCGAGCAGCTGAACCGGGTCACTCTGACCAGTCGGGCGTTCCACCACGACCAGTTCGGCCCGTTCTGCCAAGAACTCGCCGAACTCACCGGCACCGACCGGGTGCTCCCGATGAACTCCGGCGCGGAAGCCGTCGAGTCGGCGATCAAGATCGCCCGGAAATGGGCCTACCAGGTGAAGGGCGTTCCCGAGGACCGGGCCGAGATCATCGTGGCCGGCTCGAACTTCCACGGCCGCACCACGACCATCGTGTCGTTCTCCACCGACCCGGTCGCCCGCGCGGAGTTCGGCCCGTTCACCCCGGGTTTCGTCACGACCCCCTACGGGGACGCCTCGGCGGTCGAGGCCGCCATCGGCCCGGACACCGCGGCCGTCCTGGTCGAGCCCATCCAGGGGGAAGCCGGGGTGATCGTCCCGCCAGCCGACTACCTGCCGCGGCTGCGCCAGCTCTGCGACGAGCACGACGTCCTGCTGATCGCCGACGAGATCCAGTCCGGCCTGGCCCGCACCGGAGAACTGCTGGCCTGCCAGCACGCGGACGTCCGAGCCGACCTGTACACCCTCGGCAAGGCCCTCGGCGGGGGCATCCTGCCCGTGTCAGCCGTGGTGGGCCGCGACGACGTCATCGGTGTGCTGCGCCCCGGTGAGCACGGCTCCACGTTCGGCGGCAACCCGCTGGCCTGCGCGGTCGGCCGCGCCGTCATCCGCCTGCTGCGCACCGGCGAGTTCCAGCAGCGCTCCCGGGAACTGGGCGAACACATGCACCGGCGCCTGCGGGAGCTGGTCGGGCGCGGGGTTTCCGAGGTCCGCGGTCGAGGCCTGTGGGCAGGTGTGGAGATCTCCCCGGGCGGGCCGACCGGGCGGGAGGCCTGCGAAGCACTGCTGGCCAAGGGCGTGCTGTGCAAGGAGACGCACGAGTCCACGCTCCGGATCGCCCCGCCTCTGGTGATCAGCGAGCAGGACCTCGACACCGGACTGGACGCGATCACCGAGACCCTGACCGCTTGACCCCGGTCCCGCCGGTTCAGGAATTGACCAGGTCCCGGGAGAGCGCGGTCAACCTGCTGACGGCCCGCAGGTACTTCTTGCGGTAACCGCCATGCAGCATCTCTTCGGTGAACAGCTCGGACAGCGGCTGGCCCGACACCCGGACCGGGATCGCCCGGTCGTAGAGCCGGTCGGCCAGCGCCACCAGCCGCAGCGCCACGTCCTGGTCGGGCGCGGCGTGCACACCGCGCAAGTACACGGCGCTGACCCCTTCGATCAACCGCCCGTACCGGGACGGGTGCACAGTGGCCAGGTAGTCGCAGAGCTCCCCGAAGTCGTCGAGCGTGGCCCCCTCCGCCGACTCCGCCTCCTGCAGCAGCTCGTCGTCGCTCATCGGCGGAGGCGCTTCGGGGAGTCCGCGGTGGCGGTAGTCCGGGCCGTCCACCCGAACGACTTGGAACCGGGAGGCCATGGCGTGGATCTCCCGGAGGAAGTCGACCGCGGCGAACCGGCCCTCGCCGAGCTTGTCGGGCAGCGTGTTCGACGTCGCCGCGATCCGCACGCCCGCGTCGGTGAGCTTGGCGATCAGCTGGGTGACCAACATGGTGTCGCCCGGATCGTCCAGTTCGAATTCGTCGATCGCCAGCAACCGGTGCTCGGACAGCCGGCGAACCGTTTCGGCGAACCCGAGCGCGCCCACCAGGTTGGTCAGCTCCACGAAGGTGCCGTAGGACTTGGGCCCGGGGGCGGCGTGCCACATCGAGGCCAACAGGTGCGTCTTGCCCACGCCGAAACCACCGTCGAGGTAGAGCCCCGCGTGGTCATCGGCCGTCTTCTTGCGGCCGAACAGGCTGCGCAGCCACGAGCCGCCGCCGTTCGCCCCGATCCGCGCGGTGAACTCCCGGCAGGCCTGCACCGCTTCCGCCTGGCTCGGCTCCTCCGGGTTGGGGATGTAGGTGTCGAACCGGACCGAGTCGAAGCGCGGGGGTGGTGTCATCGCCTGGACAAGCTCGTCCGGCGTGATCTCAGGACGACGATCAACCAGGCGTGGCAAGCTCATAGCAGAACTCTATAACTGTCACCCGCTGGTGACGGCCGGGTGCGGACGTGCTTCTTCTCACCCGAGCGGCGACCCGTTGGTGTTGTCCACCTCACTCGTGGTGGGATACGGGCGTGGACAAGTTGTGGCCCCAGCAGCACCCCACCGCGGTGGAAAGCGAACTGGAGGAGTTCTACGCCTACCCCGCCGAGCTCGACCGCCCGTGGGTGCGGGTCAACTTCGTGTCGAGCCTGGACGGGGCGGTCACCCTGCACGGCACGTCCCGGGGCTTGTCGTCCCCCGAGGACCAGAAGGTCCTCGCCCTGATCCGGGACCTCTCCGACGTGGTGCTGGTGGGGGCTGGAACGGCCCTGGCGGAGGGCTACCACGGCGTGAAGCGCACCGAAGTCCGCGCGAACCGGCGGCAGCGACTGGGGCTCGCGGAAGTGCCACCGATCGCGGTGGTGACCGCCAAGGCCTCGATACCGGCTGATTCCCCGCTGCTGACCGACACCGTCGTCCCGCCGATCGTGCTCACCTGCGCAGCAGCGGCCCCGGAGCGGGTCGACGCGCTGCGCGAAGCCGGTGCCGACGTGGTCGTCGCCGGTGAGGAGCAGGTGGACCTCCGGGCTGGGCTGGCCGCCCTGCACGAGCGGGGGCTGCGCCGGATCGGTTGCGAAGGCGGGCCGAAGCTGTTCGGCAGCCTCATCGAGGAAGACCTCGTCGACGAGCTCTGCTTGACGCTCTCCCCCCTGCTGACCAACGGGGACGCCAGCCGAATCGCCTCCGGGAGCGGGGCCGAGCTGCAGTTGCGGATGCAGCTGCGCGCCGCGCTGCACGCGGACTCCATGCTGCTGCTGCGGTACGAGCGGCAGCGCTGACCCGGTCCGGTAGCACCCACCTCCTCTCCGGCACCCGACAGCGGCACTCCCGTCCTGCTGTCGACGTTCGCCAACGGGCGGAAAAGGCCGCCCGCCCACATAATTAAGTGGTGCCGCTCACGCGCCATCAGTCCGTACTGCCAGCTGGACGAGCTGCCCCGGGCTGATTTGGAGAGGAGCTGTCGATGACGCAGAGCAGTGGGAAGCAAGCCAGCCAGTCGACCGAGTCCGCCCGGATCCCGGAAAGCCGCAGCGCGACCGGCCCGGAACGGCTCGCCGATGAGACCAACCAGGGCAAGACCACGATCGCCTCTTCGGTGGTGCAGAAGATCGCGGGAGTCGCAGCACGGGAGATCTCCGGCGTGCACACCCTCGGCGGAGGGGCCTCCCGGGCGTTCGGGGCGATCCGGGAGCGGATCCCGGGAAGCACCAGTGGAACTTCGTCCACCGCCGGTGTGCAGGTGGAGGGCGGTGAACGACAGGCCGCAGTGGACTTGGACCTGGTCACCGAATACGGAGCTTCCATCGTGGACTTGGCCCGAGCAGTCCGGCGCAACGTGATCAACTCGGTGGAACAGATGACGGGTTTGGAAGTCACCGAGGTCAACATCTCGGTCAACGACATCCACTTGCCTTCTGACGACACCGAATCGGAGGAGACCAGCTCCCGAGTGGAGTGAGGCAGGCTCATCCCCGGAGGGACCGTGGACACCACACCAAGCACCCCCTCCGTCGCGGAGCTGGCGGAGCAGGTGAGCCAACTCGTCCAGGACCACCCGTCAGTGGTGAAACTGCACGGTGGGGAGTTCGGTGAGATCGCGACTTACCTGCCTGGCCGGCGCATCACCGGGGTGCGGATCTCCGATGACGGCAGAACGGAGATCTCCGTCGTGCTCCGGCTCGATCGACCTCTGTCCACCGTGGTCTCAGAACTGCGCTCGACGATCGCAGCGCGCACCGGAGGCCCGGTGGACATCACGGTGGCCGATGTGGCCGAGCACGAAGAACCGACCAGCAGCGCGTAGCGGGACGTTCCGGTCCGGCGGCACGAGGAGCTCACCCGGACCGGCACCTCGCGGAGGCATCCGCTCCCGATCCCGCTGAGCTGCGGACGCAGCACCCGGCAACCGGACCGGCCGCTGCGGACTCGCTGGCGGTCCACCGCCGCAGAACCCTCGACCAAGACGGCGATCTCCTTCGCCGCCGGTACGCGACTATCCGGAGGAGGAACACTGATGAACGCAACGCAGACCGGCCTGCTGACAGGCCTGATCCTCGGTGCTGTCGCGGCGGTGGCCGGCTTCACCGGCTTCCTCATCGCGCTGGTCGTCGGCCTGATCGGTTTACTGGTCGGCCGGGTGCTGGACGGGCAACTGGAATGGGGTGACCTGGTGGGGAGGAGCCGCGGACGATGACGGCCACCGGGCAGTACGCGGTTCCCGACCAACGTGCCGCAGCGGACGAGGCCCACGAGGACCGCGGACGACTGCACATCGACCAATCGGTGCTGCGCAAGATCGTCGAACACGCGGCGGACCAGGAACCGTCCTGCGTCCGGGTGCGCCGCAGCGTGGCCGGCCTGGGCGCGGGCGACCACGGTGCGCGGGCCCGCATCTCCGGCCCGGAGCGCGCTCTCTCGGTGCGGTTGGACGTCGCCCTGCGCTATCCCGTCGACATCGCCGAAGCCGCTGAGCACATCCGCTCCCGGGTGCGCTCGGAACTCCTGCGGATCACCGGCTACCGCGCCGAGAACATCGAAATCACCGTTTCCAGGTTGGTTTCCGCCCCCAGTCCACCACGGGCGAGGTGAGACATGCAGCTAGCGACGAGGCTCATCGCGGTCCTGTTCGCCCTGGCGCTAGCAGCGCTGGGCGCCCTGCTAGCGGTGGAGGCCTTCTGGGCCCTGGTCCAGACCGCGACCGACGGTCTGCTGGTCCCCTGGCGGGGGATCCAGAACACCCTGAACTCGGTGACTTGGCAGGATCCCGCGGTGCGCTCGGTTTCCCTGGGCGTCGCGATCGTGGGCCTGCTGCTGCTCGCACTGGCGCTCACCGCCCGGAGCAGGGACGTCCGGCTGCACGACCCGGCCCCCGAGGTCACCGTGGTGACCGATTCGCAGTCCTTGGCCCGGTTGGTGGAGCACCACGTCCAGGACCAGGACGGCGTGACCGGTGCCCGGGTCCGCGCCAAGGGGAGGCGAGTGCAGGTGAAGGCGGCCGCCCAGTTCAACGTCACCGAAGAACTGCGGAACCGCGTCGTCCAGGCGGCCAGGCAGGCGGTGCAGCACCTGCCGCTGCGCACCGCCCCGCGGGTTTCCGTTTCGGTGCAGAGCAGGGGGCGACGGTGAGCCAGTCAACCGCTGAGATCCGCCCCAGTTCCACGCCGGCGGCCCGCAGCATCGGGTTGGAGCGCAGCGCGGTGGTGCTGCTGGGGCTGCTCGCCCTCCTCCTCGGCGCGGGCGCTTTCGTGGTCGGTTACGGCTGGCTCGGAGAATTCCGAGCGCAACGCCCCGTCGTGGACCCGCTCGTGGTGCAGTGGTTCGGGCAGTACTCGCAGATCGCCACGCCGGTGGGGATCGTGCTCGGCGTGGCGCTGGTGGGGCTCGGGTTGTGGGCGCTCGCGGTCATGCTGCGCCCCGAGCCTCGACCGGACATCAGGCTGGAGCGGGAACGCGGCCGCCACCTGACCGTCAGCGGGAGAGCTCTTGCCGATGTGGTGCGCGAGGACGCCGAGAAAGTCACCGGGGTCGTCCGAGCCCGGGCGCGGATGTCGGGCAGCGCGCGAAAGCCCGCCCTCCGGCTGGCGCTGTCCTTGCGGGAAGGGACCGACGTGCGGCAGGTGTGGGACGAGCTCGACACCCGAGTGCTCTCCCGAGCCCGCCACGCGCTGGGGGTGGAAACGCTGCCGACGGCCATCCGGCTGCGGCTGGACCGGGCGCCCCGGCAACGAGCCCGCTAGCTCCCGTCCGGGCGAACTGGGCGGGCATCTCCAGCGACTGCCGCGCTACCGCTCCGCGGAGCGGCGGGTCCGTTCGAGACGCGGTAGTGGTACTCGCACACCTCGCTGAACCCCATCCGCTCGTAGAGCCGGACCGCGGCGGCGTTGTCCCGTTCCACCTGCAGGTACAGCTGGTCCGCCGCGTGCGCCACCGCCCAGTCGGCCAGGGCGGCCAGCACAGCGCGGGCGGCTCCCCTGCCACGGGCCCGGGGAAGCGTCGCCATGCCGAAAATTCCCGCCCACCCGGCGTCGACGACCGCGCGCCCCACCGCCACGACCTCCTCCTCGAGGACCGCGCTGGCGTAGGTGCACGGCAGCGCTATCCGGTCGAGCAGTTCTTCCTCGGCGCGGACATCGCCGTGCTGCCCCTGCACAGCACCCCAGGCCTGCAGCCAAGCCCGATCCGGCCGGTCGCGCAGGTGCACGCGCGGGGAACGGGCCGGAGCCCGCGCGCTGACCTGCTCAGCCTCGGCCACCTGCAAGGACAGCGAACCGCACCGGAGGTATCCGCGTTCCGCCAGTCGCGCATCGAGCTGCTGCGGGCACACCGGCGGAGTGATCTGGAACCGGGTGACCGCACCGCGCGCGGCGTAGAACTCCTCCGCCGCGGCGATCCTGCGCTCCAGCTCGTCCGGCCGGGCATCGCCGTGCGGCAGCACCGTGCTCACCCACCAGGAACATCCGGGCGCGTACCTGAGCCACCAGCCGCCCACCTCCTCGACCTGGCGAGCGGGCATCCCCCGGGCAGCTCTCTCCTGCAGTTCCCGCACCAATTCCGGACCGTTCGCGGATCGCGGCACCGGCTCACTCCTCACTGCAAGCGTCGAACGAAATCGATCTTCTCGAACCGAACCAGCACCGGGATTCTCCCGGTAGCCTCGGAGCGCGTGGAAGCACGACGAATCGCGATAATCGGCTCGGGAGCGATCGGCGGGGTGCTCGCTGCGGCTGCAGCTGACGCCGGACACGACGTGACGCTGTGCGTGCGGACGCCGTTCGAACGGCTGCTGCTGGAGAACGACGGAGAATCCCGGGAAGTCCCGGTCACCCTGGCCACCGAACCCGGTGTGCTGGGCGAGGTCGACTGGATCCTGCTGACCACCAAGGTGCAGGACGTTCCCAGCACCGCGCCGTGGCTGGAGAAGCTGGCCACCGAGAGCACTCCCCTGGTCGTCGTCCAGAACGGTGTCGAGCACCGCGAATCGGTCGCCGCGATGGGCCTTCCCGCACCGGTGCTCCCCGCGCTGATCTACGTCGCCGCGGAGCGCGTGGCGCCCGGACGGATCGTCTGCCGCTCCCGTTCGAAGCTGGTGACCGAGGACAACGAGTTGGGCGCCCGGTTCCGGGCCCTGCTCGGCACCACCTCCGCCAACATCTCGCTGACCACGGACTTCCGCACCGAAGCGTGGCGGAAGATGCTGGTCAACCTGGCGGCCAACCCGATCACCGCGCTCACCCTGCGCCGGCTGGACGTGCTCCGGGAGCCGGACATCTTGGAACTGTCCAAGAAGGTGCTCGCCGAAGCGATCGCCGTGGCCCAGGCCGAAGGTGCCCAGCTCACCCAGGCCGACGCGGACCGGCTCATCGACAACTACTCGCGGATGTTCCCCACCGACAACGGCACGTCGATGCTCTACGACCGATTGGCCGGTTTGCCCACCGAGCACGAGCACATCACCGGCCCGCTGGTCCGGGCAGCCCGCGAGCACGGCATCCCGGTCCCGCACAACGAGACCTTGCTGGCGCTGATGCGCGCGCTGCGGCCGATGCGGCTGCCCCGGGTCTGAGCGCGCACCGCGCGTTCGGCGGTTCGACCCGCTCGACCGGGTTCACCCCCCGGTGGAAGTCCGGGTCGAACCGACCGAGGCCACGACGACGCAGCCGACGGCCAGCCACTGCGCGAGCCCCAACATCTCCCCCAGCACCACCAGTCCGGCCAGTGCTGCGATCGCGGGTTCGAGGCTCATCAGCACCCCGAAGACACGCGGGGGTATCCGCCGGAGCGCCTCCAGCTCCAGCGAGTACGGGATCACCGAGGACATCAGGGCCACCACCAGCCCGGCCGCGAGCACTTTCGGGTCGAGCAGCGCAGGTCCCGCCTCGACGACACCGAACGGGGCCGCCACCGCCGTGCCCACCGCCATCGCCAGCGCCAGCCCGCTTCCACCGCTGGTCTGGCTGCCGAGCCGGGCCCCGAGCAGGATGTAGCCGGCCCACAGCAGCGCGGCGGTCAGCGCGAACGCGACTCCGGTCCAGTTCAAGCCGCCCTCGGCTCGGGACAGCAGGAACACCCCGGCCCCGGCGAGCAGCGCCCACAGCACGTCGAGCTTGCGCCGGGAACCGAACAACGCCACGGCGAGCGGCCCGAGGAATTCGATGGTCACCGCAACACCCAGCGGGATGTGCTCGAAAGCCCGGTAGATGCACATGTTCATGCCCGCGAGCACGATCCCGTAGCAGACCACCGTCACCCACGCCCGGCGCCCGAGGCGCACCGACGGCCGCCACACCACCAGCAGGATCAGGGCCGCGAACACCAGCCGCAGGGTCACCACGCCCGCTGGGCCGGCGATGCTGAACATCTCCTTGGCGAAAGCCGCCCCCACCTGCAGGCTGATCGACCCCAGCAGGACCAGCACCGGCGGTGGCACGGCCCCGGCGACTCGAGCTGTGTTCCGCCGGAAAACCGGCCAAGCGGAATGCCCTGCTGTCGATCCTCCACCAGCCTGCTCTACCAGCACTCCCACTCCTGTTCCACGTCTGCGGTGCCGCTGGAACGCTACCGCGCGGCCCAGCGGGGTTCGTGCCGCGCAGCCCCTCACCGGGGTCTAACACCGATCATGGGATGCTGACGACCACGCAGTGATGACCACGCCAGCCACGCCGAGGAGTAGCCGTGCCGCGAATCGCCCATCGCGTCGGGGCCGCTCTGCTGTCCCTGGTGCTGCTCGGGGCAGCGGCCTGTTCCGCTGGCCCGTCCCAGCGTCCGCCCGTCGCCTACCACGATTCCGGGCGGCAGAACCCCCCGGCACCGCAGTCCGAACCGGAGCCGGTCCCCGATCTGGGACCCCCCGCGGAGGACCTGCTGGGCTGGGAGGACTGCACCGAGCAGACCCGCCGGGAGCTGGGTGATCTGCCGGCCGGCATGACGTTCTCCTGCGCGCAGCTGCTGAGCAGTCTCGACACCCCTGAAGACCCCCTCCAGGGAACGGTCAGCAACGCGTTGATCAAGACCGGCAACGGAGAGGTCCCGCTGGTGGTGCTGGGCGACATCACCGGTGAACCGGGAACGACGTTCGCGGCCAGGATGGCGACCCAGCTCCCGCCAGAGGTCCTGGACACGTTCATGATCATCGGGATGGACCGGCGGGGCACCGGCGAGTCCGATCCGGTCAACTGCGTTCCCCAGCTGGAGCGGGAGACGATCACGGGGTTCGATCCACGGGCCACCGAGCGAGCAGCGCTGGACCAGCTCCTCGGCTCGGTGCGCAAGGCCAGCCAGGAATGCCTGCTCACCCTCGACGAGCGGCTCACCGCCTACGACACCTGGCGCACCGCCACCGATCTCGAAGAGCTCCGCATGGAGCTGGGGGTTCCCCGGTTGCACGCGCTGGCCCGCGGAGAAGCTTCCCGGGTGTTGACCACCTACGCGGAGCGCTTCCCGGACAAGGTGGGGCGGATGGTGCTCGACGGCGGCCTCGACCCCACCCGGGACGCCCTCGGGCACGCGGAGATGCAGGCGCAGAGCGCCGAACAGGCCTTCGACGTCTACGCCGAGGACTGCGTTCGGAGGAATTGCCCGCTGGGTCCGGATCCGCGAGGGGCGGTGAGCGATCTGATCGAGCGCGTCCGGAGCGCCCCACTGCCGGCCGCGGGGACCCAGGTGCAGGCCGGGCACGTCGTGCGGGCCGTGCTGGCCGGTCTGCGGGATCGGAACAGCTGGCCGGCGCTGACCGAGGCCCTCAGCGCTGCGCGGCACGGCGACGGCACCGGCGTGGCCGAGTTGATCGCGCCCGAGGTGAACCAGCGCGGAGTGAACCCGCCGCTGTTCGACGGTGATCTGGTGACCAGCTGCAACGACACGACGCTGCGGGTTCCGCCGCAGCGGCTGACCGAGATCGCTGGGGACTGGGTCAACCGATTCCCCGTTTTCGGGGGGTTGGCCGTGCAGCGGCTGACCTGGTGCTCGCTGTGGCCGGTGCCGCAGCAGCCGTTGCCGGAGTTGCGCCAGAACGGCGTGCCACCGATTCCGGTGATCACCACCGCCAACGATCCGCTCATCCCCGCGCTGGGGAGCGACCACCTGGCCGCGCAACTCCCCACCGGCGTTCTGCTGCGCTGGGAAGGCGCCGGGCACGGAGCCGTCGGGAGGTCCTCCTGCATCACCGCTGCGGTGAGCCGCTTCCTGGTCTCGGCGGCGGTGCCCACGGAGAACATGGTCTGCCCAGGATGATCCCACAACACCCTGGGCAGACTGTCAGTGCTTATCGCTCAGCTGCTCGCCGCTCAGCTGCAGGAGGAGCAGCAGCCACAGGCAGGCCCGGTGCAGCTACCGCAGCAGCTGCAGCCACCCTTGGCCTGAGGAGCCTGCGTTCCGAACATCATCGCCTCCCGATTCGAGACTGAATGTTGGCGCTTGAGATAGTGCTCCTCTTGGCACACCGGAAGTACCGCCACATGAGCGAAGCCACTATCGCAATGATCACAAAGTTCGGTGCTGTGCGCTCTGACCTGCTGTTTCGCGAAGGCCGAGATGTGCGCGCCGGAGGCGCCCGAACACCGGCAGCTCCTCCCGCACCCGCCCGCTCGAAGGCCTCGGGCACCGGAGCGGGTGATGGGCGGTCACGACGAGCGGGCACGACCGCCGGCACCGCGCTTCTCCGCGCCCTGACTTCCCGGGAACAAGCGCTACGGTGAGCAGATGGAGCGCAGGAGCGATGGCCCGGACGACGGGCGGTTCGACCCCGTGTTGGAGGGCCTGGACCCCAGCGACCCGGAGGTCCAGGCGTTCGCCGAACACCTGGACCGGATGCAGCACCCGAACGCCGACGCCACGGTGGAAGGGACGCTGCGCGGCGTGGACGACTTCGCGCAGAGCATCAACCGGACCACCGGGCACCGGAGGACGGTGGCGGTCTTCGTGGTCGCCCTGATCCTGTTCGGGGTGATCTACACGGTGTGGAACGCCGTGCTCTTCATGCTCGGCGTGTTCTTCGGCTGATCCCGGTGCGCGGGAACCGCCCGCCTGCGACGTCCCCCCACCGCGCACTGCCTATTAGCGTGGAGTTATGGATCCAGTAGCCGGTACTACCCCCAAAATCACCAAGTCCGAGCAGGAGTGGCGGGAACAGCTCAGCCCGGCCGAGTACGCCGTCCTGCGCCAAGCGGCCACCGAACCACCGTGGTCCGGGGAATACGTCGACACCAAGAAGGTGGGCGTTTACGAATGCCGGGCCTGCGGAGCCGAACTGTTCCGCAGCGAAACGAAGTTCGAGTCGCACTGCGGCTGGCCGTCGTTCTACGACCCGGCCTGCTCCGACGCGGTGATCCTGCGCGAAGACCGCTCCCACGGCATGGTGCGCACCGAGGTGCTGTGCGCGTCCTGCCACTCGCACCTCGGGCACGTGTTCGAAGGCGAGGGGTTCCCCACCCCCACCGATCAGCGGTACTGCATCAACTCGATCGCGCTGCGGCTGGTCCCCACCGAGTGATCACCCGGTGAGACGCGCGCCGCATGGGCGTCCGCGAGCGGTTCGCGGACGTCCATGCGCAACACGTGGCGGCTTCAGGGCAGTCGCTGGACGAGATCGCCGACCTCGACCCGCGGCCCGGTGAAGAACGGGACCTCTTCCCGGACGTGCAGCCGGGCTTCGGTGGCCCGCAGGTGCCGCATCAGGTCGACGAGGCGCGTCAGCTCGTCGGCCTCGAACCCCAGCAGCCACTCGTAGTCGCCGAGCGCGAAAGCGGCCACCGTGTTGGCCCGGACGTCCGGGTAGTTGCGCGCCTTCTCGCCGTGGTCCCGCAGCATCTCGCGACGCTCGTCGTCGGGCAGCAGGTACCACTCGTAGGAGCGGACGAACGGGTAGACGCACAGGTACTTCCGCGGCTCTTCACCTGCCAGGAAGGCGGGGATGTGCGCCTTGTTGAACTCCGCCGGGCGGTGCACGCCGACGCTGCTCCACACCGGATCGGAAACCTGACCCAGCGGGGTCTCCCGGCGGAAACCGTTGTAGGCACGCTGCAACGACTCGAAGGCCTCGGCGTGCCACCAGATCATGAAGTCGGCGTCGGCCCGCATGCCGGAGACGTCGTAGGTGCCGCGCACCACGACACCGGAGTCGGCCAGCGCCCCCAGGTACTCCTCGGTCTGCTCGGCGACCTTCGCCCGGTCTTCGGGCAGTGCGCCCTGTTCGACCGAGAAGACCGACCACATGGTGTATCGAATGGTGTTGTTCAGCTCTTCAGCACTTTGCGCCGCCATGACCTCATGGTCCCACTTAACGCTTCTCAGCAGGCCAGCGGCCTGCTGTGATTGTGGTCGCCGCATCCACACCGGTCGTGACGCAAGCCGGCACGCCGACGCCGTGCAGCGCAGCTCCCGCCAAGGCCAGGCCGGGGACTTCGGCCACCGCGCTCTCCACCTCGGCGACCAGGTCGAGGTGACCGACACCGTACTGCGGCAGCCCGCCGCCCCAGCGGATCACCACGCTGTCGACCGGCTCGATCCGAGCGCCGGTCACTTCGGCCAAGTCCTGGCGCACTCGGCGCACCAGCTCGGAATCGTCCACTTGCAACTGCGCTGCTTCCCCGAACCTGCCCACCGAGCCGCGGACCAGGATTTCCCCGTTGTTCCCGCGCAGGTGCGGCCACTTGATGCTGGAGAAAGTGAACGCCTTCGCGGTGAACGGGTTTCCGTCCGAACGCCGCTCGCCTCGAGCGATCAGCACTCCGGTGGACTCCGGCAGCCGGGTGTCCGCGGGCAGCGCGAAACCGATGACCGCCATGGAGGCCAACTGCACCGCGGCGAGCTTCTCCGCCGCGACGGGAACCACGTCCGCCAGCAGTCGTCGAGCCGCCGGGGCCGGCACGGCCAGCACGACCGCGTCCACATCGAGCAGCTCAGGAGCCGGAGCTGGACCGATGGAAAGGCGCCACCCGGAACCGTTGCGGGCCAGTCCGGAAACCGTCTGGCCGAGCCGGATCTCCGCTTGCGCCAGCTCCCGCAGCCGGTCGATCAGCTGCTGGTAGCCGCCGCGGAAAGCCCCGAAGACGGGCGGTGCGGGCTTGCCCGGATCGGCCGCCGGCGGCAGCGCAGCCGCTGCAGCTCCGGTCACCGAGGTCGCTCCCCGGTCGAACGCCGCTGCCAACGCGGGCATCGTCGCGCGCATCCCCAGGTGGTCGGCGTCCCCGGCGTAGACCCCGCCGAGCAAGGGCTCGACGAGCCGGTCCACGACCTCGTCCCCGACCCGGGACCGGAGCAGTTCTCCCACGGAAATGTCCTCACCGCTCAGGTGGAGCGGCGGGAGCTGCTCCTCCGCGGCGACGGCCGCCGCACCCTCGGGGGACAAGACGTCCCCCACCGATTGCGCTGACTCGGGCACCCCCATCAGGGTGCGTTTCGGCACGGGGTGGCTGGCGCCTCCAGCGCGGATGCTGGCTCCCGCGGAGCTGGGGTGCACCACTTCTCCGGCGAGGCCGAGCTCTGCGATGAACTCCTGCATGTCTTGGCGGCGGGCCAGGAAGGCTTCGGCGCCGACGTCGTAGGGGCGCCCGGCCAGTTCGACGGTGCGCAGCTTGCCGCCGAGCCGGTCGCTCTGCTCGACGAGCACGATCTGCGCGGACCGGCCGAGCTCTCGACGCAACCGGTGCGCAGCGGCCAGTCCCGAGATCCCACCGCCAACCACGGCGATCTTGGGTGCTGTCATGAGTTGTGGACGAGTTCGACGATTCGGGTGAGCACATCCGGGTCGGTGGCCGGCAGCACACCGTGCCCGAGGTTGAAGATGTGACCTCCGGCTTGCTTGCCCTCCGCGAGGATCCGCTTCACTTCCCGTTCGACCACCGGCCAGCCCGCGAAGAGCGCCGCCGGGTCGAGGTTGCCCTGCACCACCGGGTACCCGCCGCTCGGGTCGGCTTCTCGCATGCGCTGCGCCGCGACGTCCAGCGGCACGCGCCAGTCCACTCCGACCACATCGGCCCCGGCCGACCGCATCGCCCCGAGCAGTTCCCCGGTGCCGACCCCGAAGTGGATCTTCGGGATGTCGGCCAGCTCGGCGATCTCCTGGAAGATCCGCTTCGAGTGCGGGAGGACGAACTCCTGGTAGTCCCGCAGCGACAGCGCCCCCACCCAGGAGTCGAACAGCTGGACCGCGTCCACCCCGGCGGTCACCTGCGCCCGCAAGAAGTTGAGCGTGGTGTCGGTGAGCTTCTCCAGCAGGGCGTGCCAGGTGTTCGGCTCCGAGTACATGAGCGCCTTGGTGTGCTCGTGGTTGCGGCTCGGACCGCCTTCCACCAGGTAGGAGGCCAGGGGGAAGGGGGCTCCGGCGAAGCCGATCAGCGGTGTCTGGCCGAGTTCCCGCAGCAGCAGGCCGATCGCTTCCGAGACCTGCGGAACTTGTTCCGGAACGAGGACCGGCAGCGCTGCCACGTCCGCAGCGGTGCGGAGCGGCTCGGCGACGACGGGGCCGGTGCCGGCCACGATCTCCAGCTCGACGCCGGAGGCGTACAGCGGGAGGACGATGTCGCTGAACAGGATCGCGGCGTCGACGTTGTGCCGCCGCACCGGCTGGGCGGTGATCTCGCAGACCAGGTCGGGCGTCAGGCACGCCTCCAGCATCGGAACGCCTTCCCGCGCTCTCCGGTATTCCGGCAGCGAACGACCCGCCTGGCGCATGAACCAGACCGGGGTGTGGCGCGGAGCACCGCCGCGGGCAGCGACCAGCAGAGGAGCGTCGAGGAGGTCCCGGCGAGCCGAGACCGAGGCGGAGTTGGTCATCGAGTCGTGCGTCCGTGAATCGTTCCGGCGGCCGTCCGGCTTCTGACCGAGCGGCCGAACTTGGGCTTGTCAATGCTCTTCCAGGGCAATCTTCGCATGCGGGCAAAAGTCGAGAGCGCCTGCGGGTCCGCGGTGCTCGGCGTGGCTCCGACAACGGAGGCGGTCTGCCACCTACAGTCGCCACCGTGACGGAGATGTCGGCGGCACCAGCGTTTTTCCAGCAGGCCGTGGCCAGCCTGACGTCCTCCCGGCCACGTCCGGAAATCGAGCTGCACGAGGTGCAGGCGCCGAAGCGGATCGCGCCGTGGGCGTACGCGTTGGCGGCCGAGGCGACCGGTCCCGCTGGCGAACTGGCCACCGCTCGTCTGGTGCTGCTGTACGACCCGGACAGCTACGAGGCGTGGAACGGCGTGCTGCGGCTGGTGGTCTACCTGCGCGCCAGCCTGGACGCCGAGGTGGCCGCCGATCCCCTGCTGCCGGCGGTGGGCTGGTCCTGGCTCACCGACGCCCTGGAGAGCTGCGGAACCACCTGCACCGCCCTGGGGGGCACCGTCACGTTGACCTCCTCCGCCCGGTTCGGGGAGATCTCCGGTCCACCACGGACGCACCACCTGGAGCTGCGCAGCTCCTGGACCCCCTCGGACGAGCACCTGGAGCCGCACGCGGCCGCGTTCTGCGAGCTGCTCGCCAGTGCGACCGGACTGCCGCCGGAGGGGGTTTCCGTGCTGAACCCCCGCGAGGGGGCCGCTCCGCGGCACGGCTAACCCGCCCAGCGGGTGTCCGGGGTGCCACTGATCCATCCTGAACTCACCCGTTCGGGGGTAATGCGGCACAAGATTTTGCATTCGCGAAGAGGCGCCCGCGGGCCGCTGCAACTCAGCGTGTTCGAACGCACCGGTTTTGGTTGCGTCGTTTAACCACGGTTTTCTCGTTGCGCACGGCGTCCCAAGATCACCTGAAGGCGCGGTGTGATCATGTACAGGTAACAACTCGATCGGAATCGATACCCGATTGATCGTCCCGCTGACCCGCTCGGGCGGTTACGCTGCCTCCGACGACACCACTTTCGGTCGATCAGTGGCGCGGCTGATTGGTCGAGAGTCCCGGTGCCGGTCGGGGGGCACGACCGACTCCAGGGAGGTAGTGACGTGGCTGCCGTCGGCTTAGGTCAGGCCGCTCGAACCACGCCTGCCGGCTCACTGCCGGCGAACATGGTCCCGCACCCGCGGGAAGAGCTGTTCACGGTGCTCGTGGTCGACGACCATCCGCTGCTGCGGGAGGCGATCGCCGCCCGCTTGCTGCAAATGGGCGCCGGCACGGTGCACGAGGCCGCATCCATGGCTGAAGCCAGAGCTCGAGCTCTGGCCACCGGCCCGTGCGACCTCGCAATCCTCGATCTCGGACTTCCGGACGGAACCGGGATCGAGCTGGTAACCGAACTGCGGAGCCAGGGCTGGCCGCGAATTGTGGTCCTCGCCTCGTCCGATGACCCCTACGCGGTGCGAGCCGCTTTCCAAGCAGGTGCCCAGGCGTACCTGCTGAAATCGGCCTCACCGATGGTGGTCACCGACGGAGTCCGCCGCGTCCTGGACGGCGGCGTGTACGCCGACCCGAGTGTGGCGCCCGTTCTCGCCGCGGGTACCCGCGTTCCGGGAACGGACAACACACCGCGGGAACTGTCCGGACGCGAAGTGGAAGTGCTCCAGCTGGTGGCGGACGGCCGATCCAACAAGGAGATCGGCGAAGCCCTCAACCTGTCCGCGCTCACGGTGAAGAGCCACCTGTCGCGGATCGGGCGCAAGCTGGGCACGGGTGACCGGGCGCAAATGGTCGCACTGGCCATGCGAGCCGGAGTGATCCGGTAAGCACAGCGAAGGGTGCCGGGCGGCCAACCTGACGAACTCTGGACAAGCGGTGACACGACTCGGCTCGAGACACGTAAGGTCTAGGAGTCGTGGATGCCGTAAGTCCCGGGTCCGTAGGGGCTGACCGCCCGGACCCAGTGCTGTTGACCGAACCCGCTGACGGCCTACCACCGGTCGTCGACACCCCGGAAGCCTTGGAGGCCGCTGCTGCCGCGCTGGCCGCGGGCACCGGCCCCGTCGCGGTGGACACCGAGCGGGCTTCGGGATACCGCTATTCCCAGCGCGCCTATCTGGTGCAATTGCGCCGAGCGGGTGCCGGCACGGTGCTGGTGGACCCGGTCGCGCTGGACGGCCAGGTCCAGCCGCTGGAGCAAGCCCTGGCCGACACCGAGTGGGTGCTGCACGCCGCCTCGCAGGACCTGCCGTGCTTGGCCGAGCTCAACCTGAGGCCTTCCCGCCTGTTCGACACCGAGCTGGCCGGGCGACTGGCCGGCTTCGAGCGGGTCTCCCTCGGCGCTCTGGTGGAGCGCATGCTCGGCTACCAGTTGGAGAAGGGGCACAGCGCTGCCGACTGGTCGCGCCGCCCGCTGCCGCGGGACTGGCTCGTCTACGCCGCACTGGACGTCGAACTGCTCATCCCGCTGCGCGCGGCCATGGAGCAGGAGCTGCAGCAGCAGGGCAAGCTCGAGTGGGCGCTGGAGGAGTTCGAGGCCGTCCGCACCGCCGAACCGCCGCCGCCCAAGGCCGAGCCGTGGCGGCGCACCTCCGGCATCCACCGGGTGCGCCACCCCCGCCAGCTCGCCCTGGTGCGCGCCTTGTGGGAGGCCCGGGACGCCATCGCCCGGGAGCGGGACCTCGCACCGGGGCGAGTCCTGCCGGATTCGGCGATCGTGCAGGCCGCTCAGGAGAACCCCAAGACCGAAGCCGAACTGGTGGCGTTGCCGGTCTTCCGCGGACGACAGCAGCGCCGTCGAGCAGGGATCTGGATGAAGGCGTTGCGCGCTGCCCGGCGGTTGAAGCCGGAGGAGCTGCCGGCCCCGCCGTCCCCGGGGGACGGCCCTCCACCTCCGAACCGCTGGGCGGACCGGGATCCGGATGCCGCGGCCCGGTTGAGCGCGGCCCGCGCCGCTCTCAACGAGCTTTCCGAGCAGCACCGCGTGCCGGCGGAGAACATCCTGCTGCCCGACTTGCTCAAGCGCCTCTGCTGGTCCCCTCCGGAGGACCGGAGCGCCGAGTCGGTGGCCGAGGTGCTGCGGGAGAAGGGCGCCCGCGAGTGGCAGATCCGGCTCACCGCGGCACCGTTGAGCTCCGCCTTGCAGCGCACGTCCGCTGA
The DNA here is from genome assembly GCF_000497205.1 of Saccharopolyspora rectivirgula DSM 43747. Taxonomy (GTDB): domain Bacteria; phylum Actinomycetota; class Actinomycetes; order Mycobacteriales; family Pseudonocardiaceae; genus Saccharopolyspora; species Saccharopolyspora rectivirgula. The sequence continues at coordinate 28,658 of NZ_AYJW01000026.1, read as the reverse complement.
CCAGCGATGATCGGGGGTGGTCCGCCGCCGCGGAGGCGTCCCCACCACTCCACCGCGTCGGTGATTCAGGACACATCTCGGCCCATGTGGTTACCGGCGGGTAATAAGCGCTAGAGTGCGGTTACCGGCCGGTAGCGACGATCGTCCGCACATCGTCGACGGCCACCAGAACACAGTCCAAGCAAGGGCAGAATCCAACAAGCCAGTGAGGAGCACGCCGTGGCCGCACCTGCGTCGGCAGCCGCCGACAGCCGCAGTCGCCCAGCGGTTCGGGACGTGGTCTTCGTCGACGGCGTTCGCACGCCGTTCGGCAAGGCCGGCAAGATGTACGCCCAGACCCGAGCCGACGACCTGGTCGTCAAAGTCATCCGGGAACTGCTGCGGCGACACCCCGAACTCCCGCCAGAGCGCATCGACGAGGTGGCCATCGCCGCCACCACCCAGATCGGCGACCAAGGCCTGACCATCGGCCGCAGTGCCGCACTGCTGGCCGGCCTGCCCAAGTCCGTGCCCGGTTTCGCCATCGACCGGATGTGCGCGGGCGCGATGACGGCCGTCACCACCGTCTCCAGCGGCATTGCCTTCGGCGCCTACGACGTGGCGATCGCCGGCGGTGTCGAGCACATGGGCAACCACCCGATGGGTGAAGGGGTGGACCCGAACCCGCGGTTCATCTCCGACAAGCTCGTCGACCCGTCCGCGCTGGTGATGGGCTCGACCGCGGAGAACCTGCACGACCGCTACCCCAGCATCACCAAGGAGCGCACGGACGCCTACGCGGCGCTGAGCCAGCAGCGCTACGACGAGGCGTTCCGGGCCGGCAAGATCGCCCCCGACCTGGTTCCGGTCGCCACCCGCTCCGAAGAGGGCTGGGGCCTGGCCACCGCTGACGAGCCGCCGCGGCCGGGCACCACGGTCGAGGCGCTGGCCGACCTGAAGACCCCGTTCCGGCCCCACGGCCGGGTCACGCCGGGCAACGCCGCGGGCCTCAACGACGGTGCCACCGGCTGCCTGCTGGCCGACTCCGACACCGCCGCCGAGCTCGGCCTGCCGGTCGGCATGCGGATGGTGACCTACGCCTTCGCCGGCGTCGAGCCGGAAGTCATGGGCGTTGGCCCCGTCCCGGCGACCGAGAAGGCTCTGGAGCGCGCCGGGCTGACCATCGACGACATCGGCCTCTTCGAGATCAACGAGGCCTTCGCCGTCCAGGTGCTGGCGTTCCTGGAGCACTTCGGCATCGCCGACGACGACCCGCGGGTGAACCCGTGGGGCGGCGCCATCGCCTGCGGTCACCCGCTGGCGTCCTCCGGTGTCCGCCTGATGACCCAGCTCTCCCGGCACTTCGCCGAGCACCCCGAGGTGCGTTACGGCATCACCACCATGTGCATCGGGTTCGGCATGGGCGGCACGGTCATCTGGGAAAACCCGAACTACAACGCAGGAGGCGCGCAGTGACGACCGACTTCGCGGCGCTGTTCCCGGACGAAGTGGTGACCAAGGCGTTCACTCGCCTCATCGATGTGCCCGGTCTGTCCGGCAAACTGGCGTTGATCACCATCGACAACGGGCACGACCACACCCGGCCGTCCACCTTCGGGCCGGCGGGCCTGGTCAGCCTGAACTCCGCCCTCGACGAGGCGTTCGCCGCCGAGCCGGCCGCCATCGCGGTCACCGGCAAGCCGTTCGTCTTCGCCGCGGGCGCCGACCTGTCCGGCGTGAGCCGCATCAAGAGCCGGGACGAGGCGCACCAGATCGCCAAGACCGGTCACGACGTCTTCCGCCGGCTGACCGACTCCAAGATCCCGACCTTCGCGTTCGTCAACGGAGCCGCGCTCGGCGGTGGCCTCGAGCTGGCCCTGTCCTGCCACTACCGCACGGTTTCGAAGTCCGCCGGGATGATCGCCTTCCCGGAGTGCTTCCTGGGCCTGTTCCCCGGCTGGGGCGGCACCCAGCTGCTGCCGAACCTCATCGGCGCCGACGCGGCCGTCACCGTCATCATCGAGAACGCGCTGAGCCAGAACCGGATGCTCAACCCGGTGAAGGCCCACGAGCTCGGGATCTTCGACGAGCTGCTGGACAGCGCCGACTTCCTGGAGGAGTCGATCCGCTGGGCGGTCCGGGTGGTCAACGGTGAGCACACCGTGCAGCGCCCGGAGATCGACCGGGGCAAGGCCTGGGACGACGCGATCGCCCGCGCCAAGCAGATCGTGCAGGCCCGCACCCACGGTGCTTCGCCGGCGGTCAACAAGGCCGTCGAGCTGCTGGAGCTGGCTCGCAACAACGACCTCGACGCCGGCTACGCCGCCGAAACCGAGGCGCTGGCCGACGCCCTGGTCTCCGACGAGCTGCGAGCCGGCCTGTACTCCTTCGACCTCACCCAGAAGCGGGCCAAGCGCCCGGCCGGCGCCCCGGACAAGTCGCTGGCCCGGGACGTCAAGAAGGTCGGTGTGGTGGGCGCCGGTCTGATGGCCGGCCAGCTGGCCCTGCTGTTCGTGCGCCGCCTGAAGGTGCCGGTGGTGATCACCGACGTCTCCCAGGAGCGCGTCGACAAGGGCATCAGCTACATCCACGGCGAGATCGACAAGCTCGCCGGCAAGGGCCGCATCTCGCCGGACGAGACCAACCGCCTCAAGGCGCTGGTGACCGGCTCGCTGGACAAGGCCGCCTACGCCGACGCCGACTTCGTCATCGAGGCCGTCTTCGAGGAGATGTCGGTCAAGCAGCAGGTGTTCGCCGAGCTGGAGGAGCACGTCTCCCCGGAGGCGATCCTGGCGACCAACACCTCCTCGCTGTCGGTCACCGAAATGGCCTCGAAGCTGCAGCACCCGGAGCGGGTGGTCGGCTTCCACTTCTTCAACCCGGTCGCGGTGCTGCCGCTGCTGGAGATCGTGCGCGGGGAGAAGACCGACGACGCCGCGCTGGCCACCGCGTTCAAGGTCGGCAAGCAGCTCAAGAAGTCCTGCGTGCTGGTCAAGGACGCGCCGGCGTTCGTGGTCAACCGGCTGCTGACCCGCTTCATGGGCGAAGTCATCGCCGCGGTGGACGAAGGCACCCCGTTCGAGGACGCCGACAACGCCCTCGAGCCGCTGGGGCTGCCGATGAGCCCGCTGACGCTGCTGCAGCTCGTCGGCCCGGCGATCGCCCAGCACGTCAACGAGACCATGCACGCCGCCTACCCGGACCGCTTCGGTCTCAGCGAGAACATGAAGCGGTTCGTCGAGGCCGGCAAGACCGCGGTCTGGATCACCGACGAGTCCGGCAACCAGGTCGTCGACCCCGAGGTCGTCGACCTGTGGAAGCAGGGTGACAAGCCGTCCACCCGGGAGCAGGTCCGCGAGCGGGCGCTGAAGGCGCTGGCCGAAGAGATCCGGATCATGCTCGACGAGGGCGTGGTCGCCGAGCCGCAGGACATCGACCTGTGCATGCTGCTCGGCGCCGGCTGGCCGTTCTGGCTGGGTGGCATCACCCCGTACCTGGACCGCTCCGGTGTTTCCGAGCAGGTCAACGGCAAGCGCTTCCTGGAGCCGGGTGTGGCCTCCGTGCCCGCCTGATCACTCCTCCGCTAGGGGCGCAGCGGGGTCGGAGCGAACAGCTCCGGCCCCGTTCTTCATGCGCGAGTTCCCCGCCGGGCCTCGCGGTGCAGGGCACCCGCTTCCGTCCTTCCGGGACGATGGCGCGAGAACAGCCCTCTTCGAGCGGTTCCACCTCACTGGCCCGCCTTGCTGGCACCTGTCCGCCAGGTGCTCGAATTCCCCGTCTTTCTGGCTTCGGGCGGTCTTGTGCGGAACCGCGAAAGGCCCCTTGCACCACCCGCTACCTCCGGACAACCTCCTCCTGGAACCCGGCACCCCTAGGCGGTGAGCCGAGAACTGAGGTGGACCCGGGCGGGACGGTCGGGGCGACGCCCGAGCGCGCGGGCAGCCCCGGCGCAACGCACCTCCCCGAGGCAAGGGAGGCACTGCAGTGACGACCTATCACGGAGAGAGTTCTTCCACATCGCCGAATGAGCGGCCGGAAGCTCACCTGACGGCAGTGGCGTTCAGCGCGTCGGTCTGCGTCGTGCTCGACGTCGTCGCCGCGTACGCGGTCATCTCGTCCTTCCTCATGAGCCCGCGCGGCCCGTGGGACGACGACGTGCTCACCGCGGTCCAGGTGAGCTCCTCCGCAGGCGGTGCGCTCGCCGCTCGGCGGGCCCCGGTATCGCGAGGCTGGCTGCGGTGGTGGTTGCTGCTGCCCGCCGTCCTGTCGGCTTCCGCAGTCCTGCGGTTCGTCCAGGTCGACCTCAGCTGTCCGATCTGACCGCGTCCCTCGCGACGAAGGCGGCTGCCGTACCGCTCGCGCACCCAGCCAGCGCGGCTCCCCCCTGACCATCACGGTGCGGCGGGGAGCCGCACGGTCACCACGAGGCCCCCGTCGGGCAGGGCTTCGGCGTCGACCTGGCCGTGGTGGGCCTCCACCGCCGCGCGCACTATGGACAGACCGAGACCGGAACCGGTGCGCGCGGTGCGCTGCACACCGGCTCGGCGGAACGGCTCGAACAGCGTCTCCACCTCACTGGGCGAGACCGGTGCGCCCGATGCGGCGACCCGCAGCTCCACCCAGTCCGAATCGGACTGGACGCTGGTTTCGATCCACCCGCCGTCCACGTTGTGCCGCACCGCGTTCTCCAGCAGGTTGCCAGCTATCCGTTCCAGCAGGTCCGGGTCTCCGGACACCACGGCCGTCCGCTCCCGACGCGTCACCCGGAGCCCGCGCTGGCGCGCCTCCTCCGACACCACGCGCCAAGACTTGTCCACGATGCTCTTCAGATCCACCAGCTCGACCACCGCCAGCCGAGCCCCCTCGGTTCTGGCCAGCAGCAGCAGCGACTCCACCAGCCGGTCGGACTTCGCAGCTGCTTCCCGCACCACCTCGGCCATTCGCCGCAGCTCCGCGGAATCGGCATCGGGATCGGAGAGGGTCACGTCGAGTTCGGTTTGGATGACCGCGAGCGGCGTGCGCAGTTCGTGACTGGCGTTGGCGACGAAGCGGCGCTGGGACTCGAAAGCCGCTTGCAAGCGGTCCAGCATGGCGTTGAAGGTGTCGGCCAGTTCGGCGACCTCGTCCCGCGGACCGCTCAACTGGATCCGCTCGTCCATCGACTCGACCGACAACTGCCGCGCGGTGGCGGTGACCTCGTGGACCGGGCGCAGCAGCCGCCCGGTCAGCGTCCACGCCAGCAGTCCAGCCGCCACCACCACGGCGACGAAAGCGAAGCCCCCGGTCACCAGCACCTGTCGCTGGGCCGACTCGCGCAGAGCTTCGCCCAGCATCTCGCCGGGCACCTCCACCCCGTGCACCCGCACCCGGGTGCCGCTGGGCAGTTGCGGAACGGCAGCCGCCACGTTGCCGACCAGCACCCACCCCAACCACAGCAGCAGCCCGCTGACCAGTGCGACCAGACCAGCGGCCAGCAAGGTGAGCCGCAACCGCAAGCCGGGACCGCGCCGGCTGAGCAATCCGGCCGGCACGTCAGCCCTGCGCCCGGCCAGCGGACGGGATCCGGTACCCGGAGCCCACCAGGGTCTCGATGATGCCGGGCTCCCCCAGCTTCTTGCGCAAAGTCATCATCGTGACCCGAACGGTGGTGGTGAACGGATCCGCGTTCTCGTCCCACACCCGTTCCAGCAGCTCCTCGGAGCTGACCACCGCGCCACCCGCGGCCAGCAGCACCTCCAGCACCCCGAACTCCTTGCGGGTCAGCTCGATCTCCCCCCACGGACGACGCACCGTTCGGCGGGCCGAGTCGAGCTCCAGCTGGTCGGCCACCAGCAGCGGTGGTTGCGCGGGCGTGGAACGGCGACCGAGCGCGCGGACCCGAGCGGTCAACTCCGGGAACGCGAACGGCTTGGGCAGGTAGTCGTCGGCGCCCAAGGAGAGGCCGGCCACCCGGTCCTCGACCGTGCCACTGGCAGTGAGCATGATCACGCGGGTGAGCTGGCCGGAAGCGACCACTTGCCGGCACAGCTCGTCACCCGACATGCCCGGCAGGTCCCGGTCGAGCACGATCACGTCGTAGCGGGTGATGCTGGCCTTCTCGTGCCCCTCGTCCCCGTCGTAGGCCACGTCGACGGCCATGCCCTCCCGGCGCAAGCCCCGGACAATCGCGTCGGCCAGTGGCTTCTCATCCTCGACCACCAGGATTCGCACGTCTTCACCCTGCCACAGCCAGTGGAGACGTCCCGGATCAATCAGCTGCGTCGGGACCGTCCGCTTCGACGGCGACCTCCAGAGCCGTCTCGGCAGAGCCGATCCGGTCCGCCACCCACTCGGTGATGCGCCGGGCGATGTCCTGCTCGGTCAGCCCGAGTTCGGAGAGCACCTCGTCCCGGGACGCGTGGTCCAGGAACTTGTTGGGCACCGCGAGATCCCGCAGCGGCACGTCCAGCTCGGCGTCGCGCAGCGCGGCCGCCAGCGACCAGCCGAAGCCCCCGTGCCGCCCGCAGTCCTCCAGGGTGACCACCAAGCGGTGCTCGGCGGCCATCTCCACGATCTTCTCCGGGACCGGGATGACCCAGCGCGGGTCGACCACGGTGACACCGATGCCCTGGGCGGCCAACCGCTCCGCGGCGCCGAGCGCCAGCTGCCCGAAGGCCCCGACCGCGGCCAGCAGCACGTCCCGGCCTTCGTCCCCTTCGGGCCGGCGCAGGACGTCCACTCCGGAAACTCGTTCCACCGCCGGGACTTCCTCGATCACCGCGCCCTTGGGGAAGCGGACCACCGTGGGGCCGTCGTCCACGCCGACAGCTTCCCGGAGCTCTTCGCGCAGGGTGGCCGCGTCCCGCGGGGCCGCCACTCGGATGCCGGGGATGATCCCGAGGATCGACAGGTCCCACATGCCGTTGTGGCTGGCGCCGTCATCACCGGTGATGCCGGAACGGTCGAGCGTGACGGTGACCGGCTGCTTGTGCAGCGCCACGTCCATCAGGAGCTGGTCGAACGCCCGGTTCAGGAAGGTGGAGTACACCGCGAACACCGGGTGCATGCCGCCCATGGCCAGGCCGGCGGCCGAGGTCATCGCGTGCTGCTCGGCGATGCCGACGTCGATGCACCGGTCCGGGTACGCCGCCGCGAACTTGCTCAACCCGGTCGGCCCGAGCATGGCGGCGGTGATCGCCACCACGTCCGGGCGTTCCGCGCCGATCCGCACCAGCTCGTCGGAGTAGACGTCGGTCCAGCTGGTCGGGGCCGGCTTCACCGCTTTGCCGGTCTCCGGGTTGATCACCTTGACCTGGTGCATCTGCTCGGCCTGGTCGTTCTCCGCCGGCGCGAAGCCGTTGCCCTTCCGGGTGACGGCGTGCACGATCACCGGCCCGCCGAACGCCTTGGCCATCGACAGCGCGTGCTCCAGCGCGCGCAGGTCGTGCCCGTCGACCGGGCCGAGGTACTTGATGCCCAGGTCCGAGAACATGACCTGCGGGCTGATCGCGTCCTTGATACCGCTCTTGGCCGCGTGCAGACCGGTGTACAGCGAACGCCCCACCACCGGGAGGTTGCGCAAGGTGCGCCGCCCGCTCTCCAACGCCTTCTCGTAGCTCGGGTTGAGCCGCAGCGCCGCCAGGTGCTCGGCGAGACCACCGATCGTCGGCGCGTACGACCGGCCGTTGTCGTTGACCACGATCACGATCGGCCGGCTCTGGTCGGCGGCGATGTTGTTCAGCGCCTCCCAGCACATCCCTCCGGTGAGGGCGCCGTCGCCGACGATGGCGCACACGTGCCGCTTCGACCCGGTCAGCTGGAACGAGCGGGCCAGCCCGTCCGCGTAGGAGAGCGACGTGGAGGCGTGGCTGTTCTCCACCAGGTCGTGCTCGCTCTCCTTGCGGGACGGGTAACCCGAAAGGCCGTCCCGCTTGCGCAGCCGGGTGAAGCCGTCCTGCCGGCCGGTGATGATCTTGTGGACGTAAGCCTGATGGCCGGTGTCGAACACCACCGCGTCCTTCGGCGAGTCGAAGACCCGGTGGACCGCCAGGGTCAACTCCACCGCGCCGAGATTGGGGCCGAGGTGCCCGCCAGTCCGTGACACCTTCTCGACCAGGAATTGCCTGATTTCTGCGGCCAGCTGCACCAGCTCGCCCGGACCCAGGCGTTTCACATCGGCCGGACTGTGCACGGATCCCAGCAGCGTCACCGCTCCACCTCGCTTATCGTGCTGGTCGGTCTGCTTCGCATGCCGAGCGCCGACGGCGGTTACATGCCTGGCGGTCTCGTGATGCGGCCGGTCCCAGTCTACGGAGACGCACTGCGGCCGCCCGGGAAGGTTCCTTCATCACGGCGACTTTCTGGATCTTCGTCACCGTGAGTAATCGCCTTGATTTCGGCCATCCGTTCCCCCAGCAATCCCGTCGGCCTCGGCCCGGCACGCGGCTCGCCGCGCACACCCCGGCCTCCAGTCATGGCGTATTGCGAGCACAGCGCATCTTCATCCGACCGGCAACCGGACGGCGGCAGAACTCGACCGACCGGTGTGCTCCAGTCGTCCACCGGCTGCTCCGGGCCTCGCGCGCGAAGAACCGGACGTCACTCTCCGCATCGGAATGGATCTCATGCGTCATCGGCGACGCCCCCGGCCTCATCCGGTCGAGCAATGGCGCAAGCCCCGTCATTCCTCCGCGTCGTGTTCCAACAGGGCTATGCACTCGATGTGGTGCGTCATGGGGAAGGCGTCGAAGGCTTCCAACTCCGCCAGCCGGTAACCGCGTTCCCGGAACAGCGCGATGTCCCGCGCCAGCGCCGCCGGGTCGCAGGCCACGTGAACCACCCGCCGCGGCCGCCGCGCGGCCACCTGTTCCACCACCGCCCGGCCAGCGCCCTTGCGCGGCGGATCCAGCACGACCACTTCCGGCACCGGCAACTCGCTGTCGACGAGCACGTCCTCGACCCGGCCACCTCGGAAGACCACCTGCGGCAGATCCCGCAGGTTCCGCACCGCGTTGTCCACCGCCCGGTGACCGGACTCCACCAACAACACCGTTCCGGCCGGCCCCGCTTGTTCGGCGAGCACCGCGGCGAACAAGCCCACACCGCCGTAGAGGTCCCACGCGACCCCACCGGGCGACACCGCCGCCATCCGGCCCACGGTTTCGGCGAACACCTCGGGAGCTGCCCGGTGCACCTGCCAGAAGTCCCCGGCCGACACCTGGAACTCGCGCCCGACCGCGCTCTCCCGAGCCACCCCGCTGCCGCGCACCCGGCGCGGCGCACCCGACCGGCGCCCCTTCTTCGGCGCCGCGGTGATGTGGACCTCGCCGGTGGAATCGCGCACCGCGGTCAGCTCGCTCCCCGGCCGCCACCGGCGTTCGGTGACCGGCTGCACCGCCTCCTCAACCGTGATCGGGCAGTCCTCCGCGGCGATCACCCGGTGACTGCGGTGCGCGCGGAACCCGGGCCGGCCCCGCTGGTCCACCGCGAGCCTGGCCCTGGTGCGCCACCGGAGCAGTCCCCCGGGCAGTTCCCGCACCTCCACCGGCCACTCGAGCTTGGCGATGCGCTGCAGCTGCTCGGCCACCACGAAGGCCTTCAGCTCCCGCTGGGTCTCCCCCGACGCGTGCTGCCAGTCGCAACCACCGCAGCGGTCGCGACCGAGCGCGATGTCGGCCAGCGGACAAGGCGGCTGCACCCGCCCGGGAGCGGGCGTGACGACCTCCACCGCGTCCGCCCGGCAAAACCCCCCGCCCGGGTCCTCGGTGACCTCGGCCACCACCACTTCGCCGGGCAAGGCGTGCCGCACGAACACCACGCGCCCCTCGTGCCGGGCAACGCAATGCCCCCCGTGCGCGACGGACCCGACCTCGAGCCGCAGCCGCTGTCCGGTCCAGTCCGGCTTCTCCGTCACCTGTGCTCATTCCCCTTCGAGCTCGTTCCCAGCCCCCGGCGGGTGGCGCCGGGCCGCGTGAATGGTTTGCGCCCCAGCAACCGCTCCGAGGATTCCAGCTGCCACGGCACGCTGGTCACCATCACACCGGGCTGGAACAGCAGGCGGCTCTTCAGCCGCAGCGCGCTCTGGTTGTGCAGCAGCTGCTCCCACCAGTGTCCGACCACGTACTCCGGGATGAACACGGTCACCACGTCACGGGGCGAATCCCGGCGGATCCGCTTGACGTAATCCAACACCGGCCGGGTGATCTCCCGGTAGGGCGACTCGAGCACCTTCAGCGGCACCGGTATGTTCTCTTCTTCCCACTTGACCACCAAAGACCGGGTGTCGTGGTCGTCGACGTTGACGGTGACCGCCTCCAGCACGTCCGGACGGGTGGCCCGGGCGTAGGCGATCGCCCGCATCGTCGGCAGGTGCAGCTGCGACACCAGCACCAGCGCGTGGTTGCGCGACGGCAGCACCGCGTCCGCCTCGTGCCGCTGCAACTCTTCGACGACGTGATCGTAGTGCCGGCGAATGGCGGTCATGAGCAGGTAGACCGCGGCCATCGACGCGATCGCGATCCAAGCGCCGTGGGTGAACTTGGTGACCAGCACGATGACCAGCACCACGGCCGTCATGACCAGCCCGCAGAAGTTGATCAGCTGCGCGCGGCGCATCCGCCGGCGGGACTCCGGCTCCGCTTCTTGCCGCAGCTGCCGGTTCCAGTGCCGGATCATGCCCGCCTGGCTGAGCACGAAGGAGACGAAGACCCCGACGATGTAGAGCTGGATGAGCCTGGTGACCTCGGCGTCGAAAGCCCACACCAGCACCGTGGCCCCCACCGCCAGGAACACGATGCCGTTGGAGAAGGCCAACCGGTCGCCTCGGGTGTGCAGCTGCCGCGGCAGGAACCGCTCCTGGGCCAAGATCGAGCCGAGCACCGGGAACCCGTTGAACGCGGTGTTCGCCGCGAGCACCAGGATCAACCCGGTGACCGCGGTCAGGTACCACACCCCCAGCGGGAAGTCGGGGAACACCGCATCCGCCAGCTGGACGATCAGCGTCTTCTGGTGGTAGTCGTCGGGGGCCCCGATGAGCTGGCTCTCCGGGTGCTCGGCGATCACCACGCCCGCCGTCCTCGCCAGGAAGAGCAAGCCGAGGAACATGATCACGGCGAAGACGCCCATGAGCGCGAGCGTGGTGGCCGCGTTGCGCGCCTTGGGCTTGCGGAAAGCCGGCACCCCGTTGCTGATCGCCTCCACCCCGGTGAGGGCAGCGCATCCCGAGGAGAAAGCCCGCAACGCCAAGAACGCGAACGCCACCCCGGCGAGCTGGGGTTCCTCCGCCGCCAGTTCGAAGTCCGCGCTTTCCGCGCGCAACTGCTCCCCCAGCACCACTTCTTGGAAGACCCCCCAGCCGAGCATGCCGAGGATGCCGACCACGAACGCGTAGGTGGGGATCGCGAAGAGCGTTGCGGATTCGTGGACGCCGCGCAGGTTGATCGCGGTGAGCACGACGATGGCGCCCACGGCGAAGAGGACCTTGTGCGAGGCCACGAACGGGATCACCGAGCCGATGTTCGCCGCGGCCGAGGAGATGGACACCGCTACCGTCAGCACGTAGTCGACCATCAGCGCCGAAGCCACCACGAGTCCCCAACGACGACCGTGGTTGACCTTGGCCACCTCGTAGTCGCCCCCGCCCGAGGGGTAGGCCCGGACGTTCTGCCGGTAGGAAGCGACCACCGTGGTCATCACAAGCGCCACCAACAGCCCGATCCACGGGCTCACCGAGTAAGCGGTGAGCCCGGCCGCGGACAGCACCAGCAGGATCTCCTCCGGCGCGTAAGCAACGCTGGACACGGCGTCGGAGGAGAAGACCGGCAGCGCGATCCGCTTGGGCAGCAGGGTCCGCTCCAGCCGATCGGTGCGGAACGGCTGCCCGACGATCAAGCGCTTGGCCGCGGTTGCGAGCTTGTGCACGGCTCAGAGCGTAAGCGCACCAGAGCCGGAACAGCCGAGGCCGGGGACCGATTGGCCAGCGGGGTCACACCGCGCTCGGCCCCCTGCTCGAAGCCCCAGCTCACCCGGTACGGTGCACCAGCCTGGTGCCGCCGGGTGCGCCCCCGCATCAGGGCCAGCACCCGAGTACGGTCACTCCCACAGGCGATCAGCTGGCCGTCGAACGCAGCAAGGAGACTGGTCGTGCACGTGGTGATCATGGGCTGCGGCCGCGTCGGGGCCGCGCTGGCCGCCGCCCTGCAACGCCTCGGCCACACCGTGGCGGTGGTGGACAGGGATCCGCACGCCTTCCACCGGCTGGGCCGGGACTTCCGAGGACTGCAGGTCACCGGCAACGGTTTCAACAAGGACATCCTCATCGAAGCCGGCATCGAGCGCGCCTCGGCGTTCGCCGCGGTGTCCAACGGCGACAACTCGAACATCGTGTCGGCCCGGGTGGCCCGGGAGACGTTCGGGGTCGAGCGCGTCGTCGCCCGGATCTACGACCCGAAGCGGGCCGAGGTCTACCAGCGGCTCGGCATCCCCACCGTCGCCACCGTTTCCTGGACCACCGACCGGTTCCTGCGGATGCTCCTCCCCGAGGGAGTGGCCACCGCGTGGCGGGAACCGTCCGGGACGATGGCCGTGCTGCAGCTGCCGCTCCACGAGGACTGGGTCGGCCACCGGGTCAGCGAGCTGGAAGCCGCCACCGGCAGCCGGGTGGCGTTCATCATGCGGTTCGGCAACGGTGTCCTGCCGGACCCCGGCACCATCATCCAAGCCGACGACTCGGTCTACGTGGCCGCCTTCTCCGGAACCGTCAACGAGGTGGCTTCGATTTCCCGGCGGAGTCCCCAGGAGAGTGAATGATGCGCATCGCAATCGCGGGTGCTGGCGCGGTGGGACGGTCGATCGCGCTCGAGCTGCTCGAAGGCGGCCACCAGGTCATGCTCATCGAGCGCAGCATCGAGAACTACCACCCGAAGAGCATCGCGGAAGCCGAGTGGGTGCTGGCCGACGCCTGCGAGCTGTCCTCCTTGGAGGAGGCCGGGCTGGAGTCCTGCGACGTGGTGATCGCCGCCACCGGTGACGACAAGGTCAACCTGGTGGTGTCGCTGCTGGCCAAGACCGAGTTCGCGGTCCGCCGCGTGGTGGCCAGGGTCAACGACCCGGAGAACGAGTGGCTGTTCACCGACGCCTGGGGCGTCGACGTCGCGGTGTCCACCCCGCGGATGCTCGCCGCGATGGTGGAAGAGGCGGTGAACGTCGGGGATCTGGTGCGGCTGATGACCCTGCGGCAGGGACAGGCCAACCTGGTGGAAGTGACGCTGCCGGAGAGCACGCCACTGGCCGGACGTCGGATCCAGGACCTGAAACTGCCCGCTGACGCCGCGCTGGTCACGATCCTGCGCGGTGGGCGGGTGATCGTCCCGCAGGACGACGACTCGCTGGAGGTCGGCGACGAGGTCCTCTTCGTCACCACCACTGACGTCGAGCAGCAGATCCGGGACCTGGTGCACGGCTCCGCGCCGGGAATGGCGGACTAGTCCGCGGCAGGCCCGGGCCGCACCGCTCCCTCCGCGCTCGCCGCGGCGATCTGCTCGGCTTCTCGGCCGGCCCGCCGGATCGCCCACACGGTGACCAGCAGCGCCAGGCCGGTGAGCGGATACCCCATCGCGATCCGGGCCACCGCCAGCCACCCGGTCTCGTCCGCGGCGTACAGCCACTGCTGGACGACGAACTTCGCCGCGAACACCGCGGTCCAGGCCAGCGTGGCCACGTCGTAGCCGAGCATCGCGCGCCGCTGCCGGCGCCACCCGAAACCCTGGGAGTTGAGCGCCGACCAGGCAACTCCCACCAGCGGCCAGCGGACCACCACCGACAGCAGGAACACCCCGCCGTAGAGCAGGCTGGTCCAAATGCCCAGCAGGAAGAACCCCTTGGCATCTCCCGAGCGGTAGGCGATGAAGGAGCACACCGCCACCCCGAGCACACCGGAGATCGCCGGCTGCACCGGTTCCTTCCGCACCAGTCGGAAGACGGCGATGCCGATGGCCACCCCGATCGCCGCCCAGATCGCCGTGGTGAGCCCGGCCAGCGAGTTGACGACGACGAAGAGCACGATCGGGATCGCGGAGTAGGCCAGGCCGCTGACCCCGCCCATCTGCTCGAGCAGGGTCTGCTCGGGGGCCTGGTCCGACTTCTCACCGGATTCGGCGGTTTGCCGCCCGGAACCGGGGCATTCTGCTGCACTGCGTTCGCTCATGCGGTGGTCTGCAACTCGTAGTAGGGGTTGTAAAGCACCTTCTGCCCGTTCCGAACGGCGATCCGCCCCCGCACCTTGAGGACTCGACCAGGCTCGATCCCGGGGATCTTGCGCCGGCCGAGCCACACGAGGGTGACCTCGTCCGTGCCGTCGAACAGTTCTGCTTCCAGGGTCGGGGCGGAAGCCTTGGGCGACATGCCGACGCAGCGAACCCGCCCGAGCACGACCGCTTCCTGCCCGCACTGGCAGTCGCACGCACGCTGCGCGCCACCAGCTGCCGACCACTCCGATAGCTCGGCGGCGTCCAGCTCTTCGACGTCGGCGGTCAACCGACTGATGAGGCGGCGGAAGTAGCCGCCCCGCGGCTTGGTCATTTCGCGCTCCTGTGCGCATGCCGGTTTGTGCCTGTACCCGTCAGCGTAGCCCGCTCTTCCAGCACGAGTGGTCGTCCTGTCAGCACCGCCGCACCAACCGCTCTTTCGGGGCAGCGCGAGCGAGCCGGCCCAGCACTGGATCAGCCGCCGGTACCCACCTGGCCGTTGGTCTGCGGCTGTCCTTGCTCCTGGGCCTGCTGGATCCGGCGCATGATCTGCTCCGGCAACTGGATGGGCAGCGGCGCGCGCACCGGCATCGGCTCCTGCCCCCGGACCACGATGGTGTCGTCCAGCACCTTGTACAGGGTCTTGGCGCAGTCCCTGGCGTGCTCGGCCGGGCTGGCGGCCACACCGCGGACCAACCACCGCGGCCCGTCCACCCCGACGAAGCGCAGCACGGCCTTGTTGGTGTCGGCCACGACCTCTTCGCCCCAGTCGCCGGGTTCGGTGCGCACCCGGGCGCCGTCCTTCTGCAACTGGCCGATCAGTTCAGCGCGGACTTCGTCCCACACCCCGGTGGAACGGGGAGCGGCGAACGCGCTCACGGTGAGCCGCCCCAGCTCGGTGACCACGTGCACCGCGCGCACCGGACCGGAAGGATCCACCTCGACCTGCAGCTGGGCTCCTTCCGGAACCGGGAACTTCACCGACCCCAGGTCGAGCCGCTCCAGCCCGTCCTCGGGCGCTTCCGCTTCGTCGTACGGCCCGTGCTCAGGGAGTTCTTCGACGACCGACTCGTCCTCGGAGCCCTGCTCCACGACCGGCTCGGCAGCCTTCTTGCGACGGCCCCATCGAAACATCAGTCAAGACCTCCGTCCTGCGTCAACCCACTGTTGCCGGAAGCTGCCAGTAACTCGTGTCCCCCGGTGGACCCGTACCCCTCGGCTCCCCGCTGCGACTCCGGTAACTCGTCGACCTCGAAGAACACCGCGTGCTCGACCTTCTGCACGACCAACTGGGCAATCCGGTCGCCGCGGCGGAGCGTTACCGGCTCGACGGGATCATGATTGATCAGGCACACCTTGATCTCACCCCGGTACCCCGCGTCCACGGTCCCGGGGGTGTTCACCACGCTCAACCCGGTCTTGGCCGCCAGCCCGGAGCGGGGGTGCACGAATGCCGCGTATCCCTCCGGGAGGGCGATCGCCACACCGGTGCCGACCACGGCCCGCTCACCCGGTTGCAGCACCACGTCCCGAGTGGTGACCAGATCGGCCCCGGCATCGCCGGGTTTCGCGTAGGACGGAACGGGAACTTCCGGATCAAGTCGAGTCAACAGGACCTTCACGTTCGACACGGGCGGCGAGACTACCCTGAAAACGTGTCCGAGAGTGCAGAAGTGGCCGCCGTACACGGGGAGGCCCCCGGAAAGGCGAACGAAGTGGTGTACCGCGAACGGCTGTATGCCACGTGGTGGATCTGGCCGTTCCCCATCGTGGCGGCCGGCCTGTTGGCCGCCGAAATCCACCTCGGGTATCCGGGAGTGCGAGCATGGCTCCCGTACCTGGTGCTGATTCCACTGGCGGTCGCCGGCCTGCTGTGGTTGGGGCGCACGAAGATCGAGGTGCGGGACGGCGAGCTGTGGGCGGGAGACGCCCACCTGCCGTTGCGGTTCGTCGAGGACGCCGAGGTGATCCCGCCCGAGGAGAAGCGCAGCGCCCTCGGACCCGACCTGGACCCCGCCGCCTTCCTGCTGCACCGGCCCTGGATCCGGACTTCGGTGCGGATCTGGCTGGACGACGAGGACGACCCCACTCCCTACTGGGTGGTCAGCACCCGCCACCCGGAGAAGCTCGTCGAGGCGGTCATGCGGAAATGAAAAACTGGGCACACGCAGTCATCGCGTGTGCCCAGCCGCCAGCCGGTCGTCGTCGAGCGGAACGGACTGGTCGAGCGCAGCTCAGGCGGCACAGTCGCGGCAGAACAACTGACCGTTGCGCTCCTCCGCCAAGCGGCTGCGGTGGTGCACCAGGAAGCAGCTGGAGCAGGTGAATTCGTCAGCCTGCTTCGGCAGCACCTTCACGGTCATTTCTTCACCGGACAGGTCAGCGCCCGGGAGCTCGAAGTTCTCCGCGATCGCCCCTTCGTCCTCGTCGACGACGCCGGATTGCGCATCGTTGCGCCGCGCCTTCAGCTCCTCGAGCGAGTCCTCTGCCAGGTCGTCGGACTCGCGGCGCGGAGCGTCGTAGTCGGTCGCCATCGTCTTTCACCCCTGCGTTAAGTGGAGACTGCAATAGGTGTGCCGGTGGTAAACGTCCCAGGACCCGGTTTTGTGCCCGGCGGTGCCGTGATACCGGCCTCGCCCTGCAACGTGTCCAAGTTCCCCCTTAGTGAGCGACTCGCCTCATCGGCACTCCCTGAGGCGCCGGAAGGGTAGCTCATACCCAAGCAGCCCATGCAGAAGGTCACCCGTAGGTGTGGTGTCGGTTGCACGAAGGAGGCACGGCACCGGTGAGGAACGTCAACGCGCGGAACGCGTCGCCTAGCCCGAACGCGTGTACCGGGATGTCTATTTCCGGTGCGCACTTGGCCAAAGGTAAACAACAACTCCGCTACGGGCTGCCTTTCGAGACCGCGTCAGAGCGCACGAACACCTAGGCTGATCTAGTGAAGCCGTGCCGGCGCACGCCGAGCGAAGATCGCAGGGAGGGGCAGCACGTGTCAACCGGAAGTCTAAGGCGTCAGGGACCCCGGTACCGGCGGCGACGTCCGCTGCCGGCTTTGGTGCTGTTGGGCGCGCTGGTGCTGCTTTCAGGCCTGCTCTGGACCCGCGTCTTCGAATCGGTGGAGGACATCGAAACCGCGACCCGGTGCAACCAGCCCGCTCCGCCGACAGCGGCCCCGGTCGACGGGACCTCCCAGTCCGCTCCCCCACCGCTGGGCAAGATGCTGCCGCGGAACGCGCTGGACAACGTCGCGCCGGTGCCCCCGCAGCAGGTGAAGGTGCGGGTGCTCAACGGCAACGGCGAGGTCAACCAGGCTTCGCTGGTCAGCGGCGTGCTGACCGACCTGGGCTTCGCCGAAGGCGGAGAGCCGGACAACGACCCGGTGTACGTCAACTACGACCTGAACTGCCACGGCCAGATCCGGTTCGGCTCGGCCGGGGCCGGAGCGGCTCGCACCCTGAGCCTGATCGCCCCTTGCGCTCAGCTGGTCCACGACGGCCGCACGGACGACACCATCGACTTCGCGCTCGGCACCGAGTTCAACGACATCAAGCCGACTTCGGAGGCCAAGCAGGTCATGCAGCAGCTGAAGTCCCAGTCGCCCGGCGAGGACAGCAAGCCCAAGATCGACGAGGAACTGCTGGCCAAAGCACGCGACGTGCACTGCTGAAGCGGGGTGGCTCCCACCCCGCTTCAGCAGTGAGGTGATTCACACCTCGCCGGCCCTGCAGCGGATCAGGGCCTCGGTGAGCTCCTTGGCGATCCCCGGCGAAGCGCACACGATCATCCCGTCGCCGAGCCCGTCCGCGGAGCCCTGCGCCGGAACCCGGACTTCAGCTCCCGCTTCGGCCGCGATCAGCGCGCCCGCCGCCCAGTCCCAGCGGTGCAGCCCGACCTCGTAGTAGCCGTCGAGCCAGCCCGCCGCGACCGCGCACAGGTCCAGCGAGGCGACTCCGAAGCGCCGTATGTCGCGAACTTCACCTATCAGCTGGTTCACCACGCGCGCCTGCTCGATCCGGCGCTGCCGGTCGTAGCCGAAGCCGGTGGCGACCAGAGCCAGGTCCAGCCGGTCCGCTCCGGAGACCCGCAGCTGCTTGTCGCCGAGGAAGGCGCCGTGCCCCAGCGCCGCGCTCCAGATCCGCCCGGTCGCCGGTTCCACCACCGCTCCCGCGATGGAGCGGCCGTCCAGCTGTGCTGCAATTGAGACGGCGTACCAGGGGTAGCCGTAGAGGTAGTTGACCGTGCCGTCGATCGGGTCCACGACCCAGCGAAGACCTTCGAGCTTGCTGCCTTCACCGCCTTCTTCTTCCCCCAAGACCGGCTCACCTGGGCGGAGCTCCGCGAGCCGCTGCCTGATGAGCCGTTCGACGGCGCGATCGCCGGCGGTTACCACATCTGTTTCAGTGCTCTTGGTGTCCACCGCGCCATCGGTCACCGCTTCGTCACGGACCGTGCGCGCAAGGTCACCCGCTTCGCGTGCGATCCGCATCGCGACCTCACGCAAAGCCGTCGCTTCTCGCTCAATAGCCAATCCCACGCACACATCGGAACACAACCCGGTTAAGGTCTCCACACCTTGGTCTGAATCGAATAGGAAGGATCAGCCATGGGCACAGCCCGCGGTTTCGGCGTGGATGTCGGAGGGTCCGGCATCAAAGGATGCCCGGTCGATATCGACAGCGGCGTGCTGACTGAGGAGCGGTTGCGGATCCCCACCCCGCAGCCAGCGACGCCCGAGGCAGTGGCGAACGTGGTGGCCGAGATTGTGGAGAAGTTCGGCTGGCAGGGTCCGGTCGGCATCACACTGCCGTGCGTGGTGAAGGACGGCGTTGCGCTGACAGCGGCGAACGTGGACAAGAACTGGATCGGGACCGATGCCCGGACCTTGTTCGCAGAACGCCTCTGCCGGTCCCCCGAAGAGGTCGTCGTGTTGAACGACGCGGACGCGGCCGGCATGGCGGAGATGCAGTTCGGAGCCGGCATGGGCCACCGCGGGCTGGTCGTGGTGCTCACCTTCGGCACGGGCATCGGCAGCGCCATGTTCATCGACGGCAAGCTGGTGCCCAACACCGAGTTCGGCCACATCGAGGTGGACAACCAGGACGCGGAGAAGATGGCCGCGGCCTCCGTCAAGGACAACCTCGACCTCTCCTACCCGGAGTGGGCTCCCCGCGTCACGCGCTACATCCAGACGTTGGAGCGCTTCCTGTGGCCGGATTTGATCATCGCTGGCGGCGGGGTGAGCAAGAAGGGGCACAAGTGGATCCCCCTGTTGGAGACCCGTAGCCCGGTGGTGGCCGCCGCCCTGAAGAACGACGCGGGCATAGTCGGAGCTGCCACAGCGGCCATGAACAGCACAAATGAGTAACAACGCGCGCGGATAGCACACCAGGGGCGACGTGGAGTACACCTTGCAGGGGAACCGCGCGCGTTTATCGCAGTTACAATGGAACGCAGCCCGCTTGATTCGGAGTCCTCGACAGGGGAGATCAAGCAGTGACTCCCGAACCTCCGCAGGGGACTCGACGAGCGGGATGTTCCCGACCTTTGGCGGCCGAGGTTTCGCGCCCTCTGGCCAGCCCTGATCGACCGTCGCGAAAGGGCGTACGTGGCAGCCGCAAACACCGCAACCCGACGCTCAAGCTCCGCTGCGAAGTCCGGCGGTGCCCAGTCGGCCCAGTCGCAAGCCACTTCCGTTACGGAGGCGACCGCAGCGGCCGAGGCCGTCGAAAAGCCGAAGAAGTCGACCACCGCTCGCAAGAGCCGCACCACCAAGAGCTCGAGCAGCACCAAGTCGACTTCTCGGAAGACCGCTACCAAGTCGGCGGCTAAGAAGGGCACCAAGAGCTCCGGAAAGAAGTCGACCAAGACTTCTGCCAAGAACGGCGAGGGCCTGGGCATCGACGAACCGATCGAGACCGACCTGACTTCACCGGACGTCGGGGATCTGGCCGACGTCGAAGACGTGGAGATCCCCGAAGAATCGCTTTCCGAGGAGGAGACCAAGGATGGCGACTTCGTCTGGGACGAGGAGGAGTCCGAAGCGCTTCGGCAGGCGCGCAAAGATGCCGAGCTGACGGCTTCAGCCGACTCAGTGCGGGCCTACCTGAAGCAGATCGGCAAGGTCGCCCTGCTCAATGCCGAGGAAGAGGTCGAGCTGGCCAAGCGCATCGAGGCCGGCCTCTACGCAGCAGAGCGCCTGCGGCAGGCTGAGGAGAAGGGCGAGGTCCTGCCGACCCAGCTTCGCCGGGACCTGCGCTGGATCGCCCGGGACGGGGAACGCGCCAAGAACCACCTGCTGGAAGCCAACCTCCGTCTCGTGGTCAGCTTGGCCAAGCGCTACACCGGGCGCGGAATGGCGTTCTTGGACCTGATCCAGGAGGGCAACCTGGGTCTGATCCGCGCGGTGGAGAAGTTCGACTACACCAAGGGCTACAAGTTCTCCACCTACGCGACCTGGTGGATCCGGCAGGCGATCACCCGCGCCATGGCCGACCAGGCTCGCACCATCCGCATCCCGGTGCACATGGTCGAGGTCATCAACAAGCTCGGCCGCATCCAGCGCGAGCTCCTCCAGGACCTGGGGCGTGAACCCACCCCCGAGGAGCTGGCCAAGGAGATGGACATCACGCCGGAGAAGGTGCTGGAGATCCAGCAGTACGCCCGGGAGCCCATCTCGCTGGACCAGACCATTGGCGACGAGGGCGACAGCCAGCTCGGCGACTTCATCGAGGACTCGGAAGCCATCGTCGCCGTCGACGCGGTCTCGTTCACCTTGCTGCAGGACCAGCTGCAGTCGGTGTTGGCCACGCTGTCCGAACGCGAAGCCGGCGTGGTGCGCCTGCGGTTCGGTCTGACCGACGGGCAGCCACGGACTCTGGACGAGATCGGTCAGGTCTACGGCGTGACCCGGGAGCGGATCCGCCAGATCGAGTCGAAGACGATGTCCAAGCTCCGGCACCCGTCCCGGTCCCAGGTGTTGCGCGACTACCTGGACTGAACGAACTCCGCTACGGCGCCCGACCTGCGACTCAGCAGGTCAGGCGCCTTTTTTCGCCCACCCGGCGGAGTGGACGCGCACGCCTCGCGAGACCGGCCCCTTCCCGGCGCGCCGCGCTTCGATCAGCGGCTCGAGCTCTCCTGGCGAGAACTTCCGGGCGACCGTTCCAGAGGCTCGCCGCGGAAAGCCTCAACTCGAATGACGCGCGAAACGGTGAACGTGAAAGCAGCGGGGATTCACTTGCATTGCTGAAGCACTCGTTTTCATTTCGCTGTCCGATCGGCGGGAAATGCTGTTCGCTTGCAGCGGAAAAACCCCTCGCAATATCTGACCGGAATGTGAGCTTGTGCACCTTGTTCCGATTGATCTGATCTTCCTTCACCCGGAAGAGTTGATCACAAGCCCAACGTTTTTGCTGGTCACAGGCTTCCTGCAGGCTTTTCGTCACGCTCCGCAAAGCTCATTGCGGCAACTGGGTATTTCAGCGTGACACGAGTCGCGAAGCCAGGTTGGAACACTGACTTTGGGCTGTGCGTCTGCAAGAGTGGAAGCAGCGACGCACCGGACCGGCAACGGCGAGGTAGTCGCAGCAGATCGAAGCGCTGGATTCTTTCCGGCGCCGCGACGGAGGGAGATTACGATGCCGGGAACGCTTACTCGCCCCGAGCTGACCGCCGCCGACCGCTGCGACCGCTGCGGGGCCGCCGCCAAACTTCGTGCCGTGCTGCCGTCCGGAGGCGAACTGCTCTTCTGCGGCCACCACGCTCGAGAGTTCGAGCCGCGGCTGCGCGAGATGAACGCGGACTTGCAGGACGAGCGATGATCTAGTTCGGGAACGATCGAGCGCCCCGGAGCTGCGGCTCCGGGGCCTCTTCGCATCCGGGTCAGTTCGCGATGTCGGCCAGCGCCTCCAACAGCCGCCGCACATCCGCCTCGTTGGTGTAATGCGACAGGCTGGCTCGCACCCCACCGGCCTCCCCCAGGCCGAGGGCGTGCACCAGCTCCCAGGCGTAGCAGTTGCCGCTGGAAACGTTGACCCCGCGCTCTGCGAGCTTTTCCGCAACGGTCGTCGGGGTCATCCCCTCCAAAGTGAACAGCGCCGTCGGTGTCGTCCGGCGCGGCTTCCCGTGCCGGGTGAGGCCCGGTATCCGCGTCAAACCGTCGAACAGCAGCTTCGCGAGCTGGGCTTCGTGCTCGCGCATCGCGCGGCGGGAAGCGGCGAGCCGTTCCGCCCTGCTCCCGGTCGCCGCCGAATCCAGCCCGGCCAAGTGCTCCACCGCGGCGACGACCCCGGCCAAGGAAGCGAACGGGACGGTGCCGAGCTCGAACCTCTCCGGCACCGAGTTCGGAGACGGGGCGAGCTTGTCCGGGTAGAGGTTCTCCAGCGACCAGGGATCGGCGGCCACCACCGCGGCCAGGTGCGGACCTGCCCACTTGTACGCGCTGGTGGCGTAGAAATCCGCCCCCAGCTCGGCCAGGTTCACCTGGTGGTGCGGGCAGTGCTGCACACCGTCGACGTAGGAGACCGCCCCCGCTTCCCGGGCCTTCTCGATGATCGGCTTCAACTCCGGCACCGTGCCGATCAAATTCGAAGCAGCGGTGACGGCCACCAGCTTGGTGTGCTCTCCGATGAGCTCGACGACGTGATCGACGGGCAATTCCCCGGTCTCCGGGTCGACGTCGGCCACGCGGACCGCGGCTCCCGACCGCTGGGCGTGCTGCACCCACGGGCGCACGTTGGCGTCGTGGTCCAGCTGGGTCACCACGATCTCGTCACCTGGCCCCCAGCCCGCCGACAGCACCGAGGCGAACCGGTAGGTCAACGCGGTCATGCTGAACCCGAAGACCACGCAGGACGGATCAGGAGCGCCCACGAGATCAGCCACCGCGGAGCGGGCCTCCTGCACGATCCCGCCAGCCCGACGGCTGGACACGTACGGGCCACCGAGGTTCGACATACCCACGCGATACGCGTCGGCAACGGCGTCGATCACCGCTTGCGGGACTTGGGTACCGCCCGCTCCGTCCAGCCACGACCTGCCATCGGCCAACGCCGGGTACTGCGCTCGGATTTTCTCCACGTCGTACGCCATGCGGCGAGCCTAAGAGATCAACTGCTCGTGCGGCGGAAGTCCCGTCAGGACAGCGCCGAAAAGAACCGCGGTTTCACCACGACCGGAGCGTCGCGATGCGCTCCTCAAGCTGCTCGATGGAGGCCATCGCGGTGGGCGGTCCTCCGCAGACCCGCTGCAGCTCCTTGTAGATCACCCCGTGCGGCTTCTTCGTGCGGTGGTGGTGCAAGGCCACCAGGGTGTTCAGCTCCTTGCGGAGCTTGCGCAGGCGCTCCTGCACGTTCTGCGGACGTTGCTGCTGCTGTTGTTGCTGTTGTTGCTGCTTGCTCTTCTCCGCCGCTTCCCGTTCGGCGACTTTGCGCAGCTGCTCCTGCTGCCGCTGCCGGAGCAGGGCGCGGACCTGGTCCGGTTCCAGCAGACCGGGCAGTCCGATGTACTCCTGTTCGTCCTCGCTGGTGCTGAACGCCGAGGTGCCGAACGAGGAACCGTCGTAGATGACCTGGTCCAGTTCGGCTTCAGCGCCGAGAGCGGTGAAAGCCCTCTCCTCCTCGCCCGGTTCGTCCCGCTGGCGATTGGCCTCGGCCAACAGCTCATCGTCCCAGCCGCCCTTCTCCCGGTGCGGCTTGCCCAGCACGTGGTCCCGTTGGGTTTCCAGCTGGCTCGCCAATTCCAGCAGCACGGGCACGCTGGGCAGGAAGATGCTCGCCGTCTCCCCCGGTCGACGAGCGCGCACGAACCGGCCGATCGCCTGGGCGAAGAACAGCGGAGTGGACGCGCTGGTGGCGTACACCCCGACGGCCAACCGGGGCACGTCCACCCCTTCGCTGACCATGCGGACGGCGACCATCCAGCGGTCTTCCGATTCGGCGAATTCCGCGATCCGACCGGACGCCTTCGGGTCGTCGGAGAGCACGACCGTCGGAGCCGTGCCGGTGATCTCCCGGAGGATCTTCGCGTAGGCCTTGGCGTTGGCCTGGTCGGAGGCGATGACCAGACCGCCGGCATCGGGCATCCCACCGTTGCGCAGCTGCGTGAGCCGGACGTCAGCGGCTTGGAGGACCGAAGGGATCCAGTCCCCGGCCGGGTCCAGGGCGGTGCGCCAAGCCCGGGCCGTCTGCTCGGCGGTCATCGGCTCGCCCAACCGGGCGGTGTACTCGTCCCCGGCGCTGGTCCGCCAGCGGGCTTCACCGGAGTAGGCGAGGAACACCACCGGGCGCACCACGCCGTCCTGCAGCGCATCGGCGTAGCCGTAGGTGTGGTCCGCTTTGCTGTGCAGCACGCCTTCCCCGTCGGGTTCGTACTCCACGAACGGGATCGGGGAGTCGTCGCTGCGGAACGGCGTACCCGTCAACGCCAAGCGCCGCACCGCGGGGGTGAACGCCTCTCGGATGGCATCGCCCCACGACTTGGCGTCTCCGGCGTGGTGGATCTCGTCGAGGATCACCAGCGTCTTGCGCCGCTCGGTGCGCACCCGGTGCAGCGTCGGGTGCGCCGCCACCTGGGCGTAGGTGACGACCACGCCCCGGTAGTCGGAGGAAGTGGTCCCGTCGCTGTTGCGGAAGTTCGAATCGAGCGGGATTCCCGTCCCCGCCGCGGCCAGCGCCCACTGGTGCTTGAGGTGCTCGGTCGGGGCCACGACCGTCACGGCTTCCACCGTGCGGTCCGCCAGCAGCTCTGCGGCCACCCGCAGACCGAAGGTCGTCTTGCCCGCCCCGGGGGTGGCGACCGCCAAGAAGTCCCGCGGCTTGGTCGCCAGGTATTTGGTCAGAGCGCGGCGCTGCCAAGTACGCAGTGGACGGGAAGAAGCCTGCGCGGGGGCGCTGAGCACAGAACGAACAGAGTGGTCCAGATGCGCTTCGGACACGCCGGCTCGCTGCTCCTTTCTGAGTTTCCCGCTGACACGCCAATTCAGCGCCTGACTCGACCTGCCGCGGACAGGAACACCGGGCACGGCCAGGCACGGGCCGTCGTGCAGCCTACCGCTGCCGGCTGGGCAGATCGGGTTGGCCATGCCGCAGTTGTGGCGAAACCGGCAAGGCCGGTCGGGCAGTTCCCGGGCACCGCTGCGGAGGCGTGCCACGAGGTCTTCGACCGGGACAATTCGCCCGGAGCGGCACGACACGCACCAGGACTTCTCCGGGTTGTCGCCCGCCGGCGAAGAGCATGAAGCATCCTTGAAGGTGTCATGGTTCCAGCTAATCCACGTCCACAGCGGGGGCAGAAGGACACGCCCCCCAGCGGTGAACCAGTGCAGCGCGGCCCACTGCGCCTGATCTGGAACACCGCCTGCAAGGCGTGGTGGAACAACATCTTCTCGGAGTCCGCGGCAGCTGCTTTCTGGCAGACGCTGTCACTGCCGCCGCTGCTGCTCGCGCTCCTCGGCAGTCTCGGATTCCTCGGCGAGTGGCTCGGCCGGGGCGTGGTGGACGCCGTGCACGACAACATCCTGGCCTTCAGCCGGACCGTGTTCACCAGCAACGTGGTGGACCAGATCATCCAGCCGACGGTCGAGGACATCCTGACCAGGGGCCGATCGGAAATCGTCTCGATCGGCTTCGTGCTCTCCCTGTGGGCCGGTTCCTCCGCCCTCGCCTCGCTGGTCGATTCGATAACCCTGGCCTACGACCAGCACATGATCCGCAATTCCGTGTGGCAGCGCGTCTTCGCTCTGCTGCTCTACCTGGTCAGCCTGGTCCTCGCGGTGATCGGACTGCCGGTCATCGCGCTGGGGCCGAACGTGCTGCCCACGCTGTTCCCGGAGAACCTCCAGGACGACATCGCCTGGCTGATCCACGCGTTCTACTACCCGGCCACCGGGGTGCTGCTGGTCCTCGCCCTGGCCACCCTGTACAAGGCGGCGCTGCCGAAGAAGCTGCCGTGGCACCGGGGACTGCCCGGGGCCCTGCTGGCGATGGTGGTGTTCCTGTGCTCCACCGTGGGGCTGCGCCTGTACATCTCCTGGGTCACCACCACCGGCTACACCTACGGCGCCCTGGCCACCCCGATCGCGTTCCTGCTGTTCGCGTTCTTCCTCGGCTTCGCGATCATCATCGGGGCGCACTTCAACAACACCATCCAGCAGATGTGGCCGGCCAAGATGACCCGCCGGGAGCGGCGGAAGTGGCGGCGGCTGGAGATGAAGAGGCTCGCGCAGCGCATTCACACCGAAGAGGGGTACCGGGCGTGGCGCAACGAGCAGGCGCCCGAGCCCGGCACTGGGCCGGGCCCCGGAACCAAACCCGTGCCCAGCGCTGCTCCGGCGAAAGCCGAGGCCCCGGTGGGCAGTCGGCGATCGGCGAAGAGCTGACCGGGAAAGGACCTAGCTCACTCGTCGTCGCCGCCGGGCGGGAGGGATTCGTAGATCTCCTTGCACTTCTGGCAAACCGGAGAGTTCGGCTTCGGCGACTTCGTCACCGGGAACACCTCTCCGCACAGGGCCACCACGTGCGTTCCCATGACCGCGCTCTCGGCGATCTTGTCCTTGCGCACGTAGTGGAAGAGATCAGGGCGATCGCTGTCGTTCTGATCCGTGGTTTCCGGACGAGTGTCGGTGTCAGGCAGCGTCATCGTGCTCATGCCCCAATGATGCCGCAAGCCGGTGCGCACCGTCCCCGAGTGGTCCTCCGGGCGGTCGGGCGTTCACTGCCCCTCGATGACCTGGTGATCGCCCGCTTCCAGCGACCGCGGTGAACGGTGGAAGCGATTGACCGTTTCCTTCTTCTTGGCCGGGCGGTCGTTGGCGATGAGGACCGCCATCCACGGCAACGGGATCGACACCGCCAGGATCACCAGCCCCAGCAGCCACAGCTGTGTCGTCTGGTACACCACGGCGGCGGCCACCAAGCACGGGATGCGGCAGAACATCATGATCGCGTACCGCCGCCGACGCATCGCCTGCTGGTCGTCGTAGGACGGTTGGGCCTCGGTGATCAGCACCGGGGTGGTGTCACGGTGCGAGCTCTTCACGCCACTACCTCCAAGCTCCATGCTCCCACCCCGATGCTGCTGGCAACACCCGGGGCGGCACTGGACCACTGGTTGACCGATCAGGCATCGGCTTGAAACATCGAGCCCCCGGTGCCCCGCTAAGCTCCCGTCCCGGGAGGCGACATGTTCTACGCATTGGGGAAGCGGGTAGTCGGTTCGGTGGCCCGGGGCATCTACCGCCCTGCGGTGATCGGCGCGGAGAAGGTCCCGGAGACCGGTCCGGTGATCCTCGCCCCCAACCACCTGGCCGTCATCGACAGCTTCATCGTGCCGCTGGTGCTCCCCCGGCCGGTCGCTTTCCTGGCGAAGGCGGAGTACTTCCAGGGCACTGGCTTGAAAGGCGCTCTTTCCCGCTGGCTGTTCACCTCGCTCGGCACCATCCCGGTGGAACGCGGTCGCGGGCGGGCCGCCATGAAGTCCCTGGAGGCCGCCGAGCAGGTGTTGCGCGATGGTGGTGCTTTCGGGATCCACCCGGAGGGCACCCGCTCCCCGGACGGGCGGCTGTACCGGGGCCGGACCGGGGTGGCCCGGCTCGCCCTGCGCACCGGTGCGCCGGTGGTTCCGGTCGGGCTGGTGGGGACGGACAAGCTCCAGCCCCGAGGAACCAGAATCCCCCGGCCGCACCCGGTGACCGTGCGGTTCGGAGATCCGCTGGACTTCTCCCGCTACGCCGGCATGGAGAAGTCGTTGCCGGTGCTGCGGTCGATCACCGACGAGATCATGTACGCGATCGCGGAGCTCTCCGAGCAGGAGTACGTCGACCGCTACCAAACACCGGGCGCAGCCGCCTGACCTCCCGGGACGGCGTACCAGCGCTGCCCGGCCGAGCGGGGTCTACTGCTCCTTCTTCGCCGCCGCCTTCTGCTGCTTCTTCCACTCCCGCACTTCCTGCAGCGTTTGCCGGTCGACGACGTCAGCGATGGACATGCGGACCTCCGGTTGCCCGTAGGCGCCGGCTGCTTCCCGCCATCCTTCCGGTTGCACGCCCCACTGCTTGCCGAGCAGCGCGAGGAAGATGCGGGCTTTCTGGTCGCCGAATCCCGGCAGGGCTTTCAGCCGCTTCAGGACTTCCTTCCCGCTGCCGTCGGCCCAGAGCAGCTCGGCCCTGCCGTCGTAGTGCTCCACCAGGTGCTGGCACAGCGCTTGGATGCGCTTCGCCATGGACCCGGGGAACCGGTGAACCGCCGGAGGCTCGGCGCACACCGCGGCGAACTTGTCGGGGTCCACTTCCGCGATCCGGTGAGCGTCGAACCCGCCGAGCCGTTCCCGCAGCGCCTTCGGCCCGGCGAAGGCCCTCTCCATGGGGATCTGCTGGTCCAGCAGCATCCCGATCAACAGCGCCAGCGGGTCCTCAGCGAGCAGCTGGTCGGCGTCGGCATCACCGGTCAACCACAGGGT
>NZ_AYJW01000025.1 GCF_000497205.1 Saccharopolyspora rectivirgula DSM 43747 | reverse complement strand
CACCACCACGATCACCAATTGCCCGGAGATCCTCGACGTCCCGTTGATGGCCGATGTGCTGCGGAGTCTCGGCTGCACGGTCGAGATCGACGGGGACCGGGTGACGATCGACACCCCCGCGGAGATCAACCACGAGGCGGTTTCGCCGTCGATGGGCAAGCTGCGGGCTTCGGTGTGCGTGCTCGGTCCGCTGGTGGCGCGGTGCCGCAAGGCCGTGGTCACGTTGCCCGGTGGGGACGCGATCGGTTCCCGGCCGCTGGACATGCACCAGAGCGGGCTGCGCCAGCTCGGCGCCACCAGCTACATCGAGCACGGGGCGGTGGTGGCCGAGGCCCAGGACCTGCGGGGAGCGCAGATCTGGTTGGACTTCCCCAGCGTGGGGGCCACGGAGAACATCCTGATGGCGGCGGTGCTGGCGGAGGGCACCACGGTGATCGACAACGCCGCCCGCGAGCCGGAGATCGTGGACCTCAGCGTGATGCTGCAGCAGATGGGGGCCAAGATCGAGGGCGCTGGCACGTCCACGCTCACCGTGCACGGGGTTCCGTCGCTGCGCGCGGTGGAGCACCGGGTGATCGGGGACCGCATCGTCGGGGCCACGTGGGCGTTCGCCGCGGCCGCCACCCGCGGGGACATCACGGTGCGGGGGGTCAACCCGGGGCACCTGAACCTGGTGCTGGAGAAGCTGCGGACGGCGGGCGCCGAGGTCACCTGCGGGAACGAGGAGTTCCGGGTGGTGATGCGGAACCGCCCGCAGGCCGTGGACTACGTGACCTTGCCCTATCCCGGGTTCCCGACCGACCTGCAGCCGATGGCGTTGGCGCTGTCCGCGGTGGCCGACGGCACGTCGATGATCACCGAGAACCTGTTCGAGTCCCGGTTCCGGTTCATCGAGGAACTGGTGCGGATGGGCGCGGACGCGCGCACCGACGGCCACCACGCGGTGGTGCGCGGCCAGGAGCGGTTGTCGAGCGCACCGGTGTGGGCCACTGACATCCGGGCCGGGGTCGGGTTGGTGCTGGCCGGGTTGTGCGCCGACGGGGTCACCGAGGTGTGGGACGTGTTCCACATCGACCGCGGCTACCCGAACTTCGTGGAGAACATGCGCGCCCTGGGGGCGGATGTGACGCGGGTTTCGAGCTGACACGCTGTGTCAACACCCGGCTGCCGTGGACTCGTTCAGGTAGTTCCCTTTTCCTAGCGTGCGGTGCCGCTGGTTCGCGGTGACTATGGAAGCCCTCAGGGACCCTGTTCTCAGGCACCGAAGGGGCGATGGCCATGGCGGACACGGGGTGCTCGCGCAGGATCTTCCTGAAAGGCTCCGGATATGCGGCCGCTGGCCTGCTGTTCGGTGGTTCGCTGGTGGGCTGCACCAGCACCGGCGGGGGTGGTGGTGATCCGCTGGAGTCGGCCCGCCAGGAGGGGCGGGTGCGGGTCGGGATCGCCGGTGAGGCCCCCTACGGTTTCACCGACCAGGCCGGCCGGGTCACCGGTGAGGCCCCTGAGGTGGCTCGGGCGGTGTTCCGCAAGATGGGGATCAACGACGTGGAAGCCACGCAGGTGGACTTCAACCAGTTGATCCCGGCGTTGAACGCGCGGCGGTTCGACGTGGTGGCGGCCGGCATGTTCATCACCCCGCAGCGCTGCCAGAACGCCGCGTTCTCCATCCCCGACTACATCGCGCCGACCTCGTTCCTGGTGCCGCGCGGCAACCCGGAAGGGGTGACCCGCTTCGAGGACGTCACGCGCAAGAACCTGCGGATGGCGGTGCTCAGCGGGGCGGTGGAGAAGGACTACGCGGCCCGCCTCGGGGTTCCCGAGGGGCAGGTGCAGACGTTCGACTCGCAGACGGCGCTGCTGCAGGCGGTGACCGACCAGCGGGTCTACTGCGCGGCGCTGACCAACATCTCGCTCAACGACCTGGTGCAGAAGAACCCGGGTGCCCCGGTGGAGGTGACCCAGGGGTTCACGCCGGTCATCGACGGCAAACCGGAGATCCAGGCCGGTGCGTTCGTGTTCCGCCGCGAGGACGACTCGCTGCGGGAGGAGTTCAACAGGGCGCTGCGGGAGCTGCACGACAGCGGGGAGTGGGTGAGGATCGTCCAACCGTTCGGGTTCACCCAGGAGAACCTGCCGCCCGCTGATGTCACCACTGAGGAGCTCTGCGCGGCCGGTTGACCCCCGAGGGGGAGGTGGCCCTTGTCCGGAAGTCCCGCGTACCTGCTGGCGGTCCTGTTGCAGGGCGTGCCGGCGACGGTGTTGTCCACGTTGGGCGGCATCGTGCTGTGCTTGGTGCTCTCGTTCGCGGCCGGGCTGGGCATGCTGGCCCCGTGGCGGTGGGTGCGCGCGATCGCCCGGATCTACGTGGAGGTGTGGCGCGGGACTTCCGAGGTGGTGCAGCTCTTCTGGATCTTCTTCGCGTTGCCGCTGCTGGTGGGGTTCGAGCTGTTGCCGCTGTGGGCGGGGATCCTGGTGCTGGGGCTCAACCACGGTGCTTACGGCGGGGAGATCGTGCGGGGCGCGATCCGGTCGGTGCCGCGGGAGCAGCACGAGTGCGCGGTGGCGTTGAGCTTCACCCCGGCGCAGCGGATGCGGTTGGTGGTCCTGCCGCAGGCGGTGGTGGAGATGATCCCGCCGTTCAACAACCTGTTCATCCAGCTGTTGAAGGCGAGTTCGCTGCTGTCGCTGATCTTCGTCCACGACATCACCTACCAGGGCCGGGACGTGCTGGAGCCGAACTTCTCCGGGCAGACGGCGCTCATCTACCTGTTGATGCTGGCGCTGTACCTGATCCTGTCGGTGCTGATCACCCTGGTGATGCGGTTCTGGGAGCGGCGGGCCGCGGCCGGGGTGGGGCGTGCGCCGCAGCCCAAGGAGAAGGCGCTCACCCGCGTTGAAGGCGGGGTGGTCTGATGATCTGGGATTGGGAGTTCACCGGGCAGATCATCCCGGACGTCCTGCGCGGGTTGTTGGTGACGTTCGAGGCGACCGTGCTCGGTTCGCTGCTGGCCTACGTGCTGGGTCTGGTGTTGGCGCTGCTGCGCCGCTCGCGGATCCGGGTGGTCAGCTGGGTGGTGTGGGGGTTCATCGAGTTCGTCCGCAGCACACCGCTGCTGGTGCAGCTCTACTTCTTGTACAACGTGCTGCCGGATTTCGGGGTGCGGCTCTCGTCGTTGACGACCGGGATCCTCGGTCTCGGGGTGCACTACGCCTGCTACGCGGCCGAGGTGTACCGGGCCGGGATCGACGGGGTGCCGCAGAGCCAGTGGGAGGCGGCGCGCGCGTTGAGCCTGCCGCCG
Source organism: Saccharopolyspora rectivirgula DSM 43747 (assembly GCF_000497205.1). Classification (GTDB taxonomy): domain Bacteria; phylum Actinomycetota; class Actinomycetes; order Mycobacteriales; family Pseudonocardiaceae; genus Saccharopolyspora; species Saccharopolyspora rectivirgula. The sequence goes on along the minus strand of NZ_AYJW01000025.1, from coordinate 50,148 downwards.
GCGCACACGTGGATCGGGGTGATCCTGCCGCAGGCGATTCCGCGCGTGGTGCCGGCGCTGGGGAACTACACGATCTCGATGTTCAAGGAAACTCCGCTGTTGCTGGCGATCGGCGTTCTCGATCTGGTGGGGGCGGCGCAGGAGGCCGGTTCGGACGCGTACCGGTACGTCGAACCGCTGACCATCGCGGGAATCCTCTTCCTGCTGTTGAGCTATCCGTCGTCGCTGTTGGTGCGGAGGTTGGAGCGCCGTGTTGCGATCTGAGGCCGGTTCGGACGGTCACGAGATGATCCGGTTCGACCGGGTGGTGAAGCGGTTCGGCAGCACCGTGGTGTTGGACGAGCTGAGTTTCGGCGTGCAGCCCGGCCAGCGGGTGACGTTGATCGGGCCGAGCGGTTCGGGCAAGACCACGATCTTGCGGTTGTTGATGACGTTGGAGCGGGTGGACGGTGGGCGCATCTACGTGGGCTCGGAGTGCTTGACGCACGTGCGCCGGGGGGATCGGGAGGAGCCGGCGGACGAGAAGCACCTGCGGCGGATCCGCCGCCGCATCGGCATGGTGTTCCAGCAGTTCAACCTGTTCCCGAACATGCGGGTGCTGCGCAACGTCACCGAAGCCCCGGTGCACGTGCTGGGGTTGTCCCGCCAGGAGGCCGAGGAGCGGGGGCTGCACTGGCTGGAGGGGGTGGGGCTGGCGGACAAGGTGGACTCCTACCCGTCGCAGCTGTCCGGTGGTCAGCAGCAGCGGGTGGCGATCGCCCGGGCGTTGGCGATGGACCCGGACGTGTTGCTGTTGGACGAGATCACTTCCGCTTTGGACCCGGAGTTGGCGGCCGAGGTGTTGGACGTGCTGCGGGATTTGGCCAGGAGCACGGACATCACCATGCTGTGCGTGACGCACGCGATGAAGTTCGCCAAGGACGTTTCGCACCGGGTGCTGATGTTCGACCGGGGCAAGATCGTCGAGGACAAGCCGCCGGAGGAGTTGTTCAACGCCCCCGAGCACGATCGGACAAAGCAGTTCTTGCGGTCGGTGCTGGACGAGGTCTAGCGGCCGCGCTCGTGCAGCAGCAGGAGCGCGTAGGCGGCGATGGACTGGGCGTCGGTGATGTCCCCGGCGCTGATCATCTTCTCGAATTCGTCCCGGGTGAACCAGCCGGTGCGCATGTCCTGCTCTTCCGGTTCCCGCTGGTGCGGTCCGGGGGTGAGGCCGGTGGCCAGGAACGCTTTGCCGCGTTGGCTGGACATGCCCGCGGCCACGTCGAGGGTGCCGAGTTCGGTGAGCTGTTGGGCGCGCAGCCCGGTTTCCTCCCGCAGTTCGCGGGCGGCCAGTTCGTGCGGGGGCAGCCAGGCGCGGTCGGGGGCGGTTCCTTGCGGGAATTCCCACCGCCGCATGCCCAGCGGGTACCGGTATTGCTCGACCAGGTGCAGCCGGTCCCCGTCGAGCGGGATGACCAGGGCGTAGTCGGGTTTGTCGATGACCCCGTAGACGCCTTCGGAGCCGTCGCCGCGGCGGATGCGGTCTTCTCGAACGCTCATCCAGGGGTTGCGGTAGACCTCTCGGGTGCTGGTGGTCTCCCAGGGGTTCTGCGGGTGCTGCACTCGTTTCCTCTCCGGTGCTCGCCGGGGTTCCGCCTGAGGCCACCCCGCCGGGGTGGGTTCTGTGCGTGTCCCGACCAGCGTAGCCGGGGGCGCGGGCGTGGGGTGGTCGTCGGCGTGCCCGGTGCGGTCGGGTGTTCGAGTCGCTGCGGGGTGCGGTGCTCGTGGACCGGCAGTTCGGGTACGAGTGCGCGCAACCGCTCAACACCGGGCGCCGTGTTGACGATGTTGGGGGTATGCCGCAACGGACGAGTTCTCCCGGTGCTGCGGTGGACGACGCCCTGAAGCCCTGCGGACTGTGGACCGATCGGGACGGGGTGGTGCACATCCGCGCCGCCGGCACTGGCCGCACCTACTGCGATGTGGCGGTTGGTGCTTACACCGCCGCGCGCCCGGTCATCGGCTGCGACCGCTGCGTTGCGGTCTCCATCGCCGACTACGCCCGGCACCACGACTGCCGGGAGCCGAAGTCGTGCGGGGAGGCCTGGGGGGAGGACGGGGCAGCTTGAGCCCGGTGCTGCCGTGGTTCGTCCGGCACCGCCTCGCCGGCCCCGGGGGCCGGGGCTTCGCGCCCGGTCGGCTCGGGTCGCGCGGGGTTCCCCGCCGCGTTCCGCGGTGTCCCGCGCCAGAGCTCTGGCCTTTGTGGACAGGAGTGCGGGGTGCTCGATCGGAACCGGGGTTTCCGGTGCCCGGGCGGTCGTGGCGCAGCTTCCGGAAGCTGCGCTCTGGTTCGACTCCATCGGGTGAACATGCCGGGAAACGCTGCTCCGCACCGGTCATTTCGGAGCCGAGAACGCCCGAAGTGATCGTTCTCTGGCAATACTGGCGGTCGCCGCGAGCGACGCGGTCGTCGATTCGCCAACTGGGGGAAGGATGCGAGAACTGATGGCGATCATCAAACTGGGGACGCTGTACTGCTACACCACCGAGGACAACATCGGTGGTGACCACCCCTACCTGAAGCTCGACGGGGAGAAGGTGTGGGGCCCGGTGCGGATGACGGACGGGCAGAGCGAACGCATCGGAGCCACCCACGGGTTCAGCGGTTCGGTCGTCGTGGAGTTGTTCGAGGAGGACGATCTCGACCCGGACGACCTGCTCGGGCGGCACACCTTGTCCGAAGGCAGCGGGAAGGTCGAGTTCGCCAGGGACGGCGCGCACTACGTGCTGGACTACGAGATCAACTGACGGTTGAGGTCGCGCACCAGCCCGTCGGCTCCCGAGGAGCAGGTGGGCTGGTTCCCTCTCGTGCGCGTGCCGCGTTCCCCAGGTCGTCTTGCCGGCGCTGGTGCACGCGGTTCGGTCCACCGGGGACGCTCGAGGGGTGCGGTGTGGACCTGGGGCACGAGCGCGCTGTCGGGGTCGCGCGCGGTCCCACCGCTCGGCGCGTCCTGCGCGGGCCACCGGGGTCGGCGGCGTTCCCGCCGCTTTGCGGTCGTTCCCGCGTGTGCGCTGGCGGGTGGCGGTCGACAATGGGGACCGGGACCGGTGCCAGTGGGGGTGCGGGATGTGCTGGTGGCGCGACGCGGTCGTGTACCAGGTGTATCCGCGCAGCTTCGCCGACTCCAACGCCGACGGGGTGGGGGATCTGGCGGGGGTGCTGTCCCGGCTGGACCACCTGTGCTGGCTGGGCGTGGACGCGCTGTGGCTGTGCCCGTTCTACCCGTCGCCGTGGGTCGACGGCGGCTACGACGTGACCGACCACCGGCAGGTGCACCCGCGGCTGGGCACGCTGGAGGACTTCGACCGGCTGGTGGCCGCCGCGCACCGGCGGGGCCTGCGGGTGCTGGTCGACATCGTGCCGAACCACACCTCCGACGAACACCCGTGGTTCCGCGAGGCGCTGCGGGCCGGACCGGGGTCACCGCAGCGGCAGCGCTACATCTTCCGCCACGGCCGGGGGCCTGGGGGGCGACTGCCGCCGAACAACTGGGAGTCCCGGTTCGGCGGCCCCGCCTGGACCCGGGTGCCGGACGGCCAGTGGTACCTGCACCTGTTCGCCCCGCAGCAGCCGGACCTGAACTGGCACCACCCGCAGGTGCGGGAGGAGTTCCGCGAGGTGCTGCGCTTCTGGGGACGACGGGGGGTGGACGGGTTCCGCATCGACTCGGCCGCCGCCCTGGTCAAGGATCCTCGCCTGCCGGACGTGGTCGGGGGCGCCGAGTGCGAGGGGCTGGACGATTTCGCGGCCAACCCCGACCACCCGTTCCTGGACCGCCCGGAGGTGCACGAGATCTACCGGGACTGGAACCGGGTGTTCGCCGAGTTCTCGCCGCCGCTGATGGCGGTGGGCGAGACGTGGGTGGGGAAGGACCGGCGGGCCGCCTACCTGCGGGAGGGCGAGCTGCAGCAGGTGTTCAACTTCGAATTCCCGCGGGTCCGCTGGCACGCCGGCGAATACCGCCGGGTGATCGAGGAGACGGTGGGGACGGCCTGGTCGGTGGGCGCGGCACCCACCTGGATGCTGGGCAGCCACGACGCGATGCGGCAGGTGTCCTTGCTCGGGCTGCCGCCCGAGGTGAACCCCACGGTGTGGTTGGCCGAGAACGGGCAGCGGCCGCCAGCCGACCTGCGCACCGGGACCCGCCGGGCCCGCGCGGCCGCGCTGCTGGAACTGGCCCTGCCCGGCTCGGTGTACCTCTACCAGGGGGAGGAGTTGGGGCTGCCGGAGGTCACCGGGCTCGCCGAGCAGGTGCTGACCGATCCGGTGCACCGCCACCGCGGGCACAAGGACAAGGGACGCGACGGTTGCCGGGTGCCGCTGCCGTGGGCCCGGCACGGCCCTTCGTGCGGGTTCTCCGCGGTCGCGGGCTGGCTGCCGCAGCCGCCCGGGTGGGGGCGGTACGCGGTGTCGGTGCAGCGCGACGACCCGGGCTCGACCCTGCGGCTGTACCGGGCGGCGCTGCGGCTGCGCCGGGAGTTCACCGGTGCCGGTTTCGCGTGGTCCGAGGAGTGCGACCGCGGGGACGTGGTGGCGTTCCGCCGGGACCGGGTGCTGGTCGTGGTCAACACCGGCCGGGTGGCGGTGCCGCTGCCGGCCGGGGAGGTGGTGCTGGCCAGCCAGCCGCTGGGCGGCGGGTGCTTGCCGCCCGACGCGGCCGTGTGGCTGCGGCTCAGCTGACCGGGTCCGCGGTCCGGTTGAGCCGGGAGTTGCGGCGGCCGTAGCCGAAGTACACCGCCAGGCCGATCGCGCTCCAGATCGCGAAGGTCAACCAGGTGACCTCGTCCAAACCGGCGACCAGGTAGGCGCACAGGGCCAGCCCGAGCAGCGGGACCACGGGCATCAGCGGGGTGCGGAAGCTGCGCGGCAGGTCGGGGCGGGTGCGCCGCAGCACCACCACGCCGATGTTGACCAGGCCGAACGCGACCAGGGTGCCGATGCTGGTGGCTTCGGCGAGCTGGCTGAGCGGCACCACCGCGGCCAGCACGGCCACCAGGCCGCCGACCAGGGCGGTGTTGCGGGCCGGCACCGCGCGGTGGTTGACCTGGGACAGCACGCGGGGCATCAGCCCGTCGCGGGACATCGACACCAGGATCCGGGTTTGCCCGTACAGCACGGTGAGCACCACGGAGGCGATCGCGATCACGGCGCCGGCCGCCAGCACGACCGCCGGCCATTCGGAGCTGGTGACCAGGCGCAGCGCGGTGGTCAGGGAGGCGTCCGAGTCGCCGAGGACCTTCGGGCCGACCGCCCCGGTGGCCGCGAACGCCACCAGCACGTACACGGCGGTGACGATGGCCAACGACAGGATGATCGCCCGCGGCAGGTCGCGGCGCGGGTTGCGGGCTTCTTCCCCGGCGGTGGAGGCGGCGTCGAAACCGATGAACGAGAAGAACACCGCGGAGGCGCCGATGGAGATCCCGGTGATCCCGTTGGGGGCGAAGGGCGCCATGTTGTCGGAGCGGAACGCGGTGAGCGCCACGACCACGAAGAACACCAGCACCGCGATCTTGAGCAGGGTGGTGATCACGGTGGCCCGGGCGCTCTCCCGCACGCCCATCAGCAGCACCGCGGTGGCCAGCAGCACCACCAGGGCGGCCGGGATGTTGACGATCCCGCCTTCCCCGGGCGGGGCGGCCAGCGCGTCGGGGATGGTCACCCCGATGGTGCCGCGGAAGAACTCGTTGAGGTAGGCGCCCCAGCCGACGGCCACCGCGGCCACCGAGACGCCGTACTCCAGCAGCAGGCACCACCCGCACACCCAGGCGATGAGCTCGCCGAGGGTGGCGTAGGTGTAGGAGTAGGCCGAGCCGGACACCGGCACGCTGCCGGCCAGTTCGGCGTAGGACAGCGCGGAGCACAGGGCGGCGACCCCGGCGATGACGAAGGAGATCACCACTGCCGGGCCGGCCACCGGGGCCGCGTCTGCCAGTACCACGAAGATTCCGGTTCCCAGGGTGGCGCCGATGGAGAGCGCCACCAGCGGCCACAGGCCCAGGGCGCGGCGGAGCGCGGTGTTCGAACCGTCCTGGGTGATCTGCTCGACCGGTTTGGTGCGCATCAGGCTGCGGGCATACGTCACGGCCGGTAACCGTATCTCAGCCTGTGGAATGTTCCTTCTGGCCCCTGGGCGTGCGGCCGGGCGGGGCGGGTGCGGCGCGTCGATCGGCATCCGTACCCTGTGGCGGGTGCGACTCGTCATTGCCCGCTGCCAGGTGGACTACGTAGGACGGCTGACTGCGCACCTGCCGATGGCGCAGCGGCTGTTGCTGATCAAAGCGGACGGTTCGGTGTCGGTGCACTCCGACGACCGCGCTTACAAGCCGCTGAACTGGATGAGCCCCCCGTGCTGGCTCATCGAGGACACCGGGGTGTGGACGGTGCAGAACAAGGCCGGTGAAAAACTGGTGATCACCATCGAGGAGGTTCTGCACGACTCCAAGCACGAGCTGGGCCCGGAGCCCGGTCTGGTCAAGGACGGTGTCGAAGCGCACCTGCAGGAGCTGCTCGCCGAGCACGTCACCACCCTCGGGGAGGGCTGGTCGCTGGTGCGGCGGGAGTACCCGACCGCGATCGGCCCGGTGGACCTGCTGTGCCGGGACGCCGAGGGGCGCAGCGTTGCGGTGGAGGTCAAGCGCCGCGGTGAGATCGACGGGGTGGAGCAGTTGACCAGGTACCTGGAGCTGCTGAACCGGGATCCGCTGCTGGCGCCGGTCAGCGGGGTGTTCGCCGCGCAGCAGATCAAGCCGCAGGCGCGGACGCTGGCCGAGGACCGGGGCATTCGCTGCGTGGTGTTGGACTACGACGCGCTGCGGGGGATCGAGCCGGACGAGTACCGGTTGTTCTGACCGCCGCTGCTGCGCTGGGGAGGTGCGCGTGCCGGGGGTGCACGACGTGGTGGTCGTCGGCGGTGGGCAGGCCGGGTTGGCCGCCGGGTACTTCCTGCGCCGCAGCGGACTGGACTTCGTGATCCTGGACGACCAGGACGCGCCGGGCGGGGCGTGGCAGCACTACTGGCCGTCGCTGCAGTTGTTCTCCCCGGCCGAGCACAGCCCCCTGCCGGGGTGGTGGATGCCGCGGCAGCCGGGGCGGGAGTTCCCCGACACGGGGCACGTGGTGGACTACCTGACCCGCTACGAGCGCCGCTACCGGCTGCCGGTGCGGCGCCCGGTGCGGGTCGACGGCGTGCACGACGCGGGGCCGCACCTGCTGGTCAGCGCCGGTGAGCGGAGCTGGTCGGCGCGCGTGGTCATCAGCGCGACCGGGACGTGGAGCGCCCCGCACGTGCCGGTGGTGCCGGGGGTGTTCGGCGGTCGGCAACTGCACACCGCCGACTACCGGGGGCCGGAGGAGTTCGCGGGCGAGCGCGTGGTGGTCGTCGGTGGGGGCAATTCGGCGGCCCAGATCTTGGCCGAAGTGTCCACCGTGGCCGAGACGACGTGGGTGACGCGGCGTCCGCCCCGGTTCATGCCCGACGGCGTGGACGGTCGGGTGCTGTTCGACGTGGCGACGCGGCGGGAGGCGGCTCGGCGGGCGGGGTTGCCGGACACCGGTGGCCCGCGGCAGTTGGGCGACATCGTGGTGGTCGACGCCGTGCGGGAGGCCCGGGAGCGCGGCGTGCTGCGGGCGCGCCCCATGTTCGACCGGCTCACCGAGCGCGGGGTGGCGTGGGCTGGTGCTCCGGAGCTCGACTGCGACGTGATCATCTGGTGCACCGGGTTCCGGCCCGCGCTGCAGCACCTGGCGCCGCTGGGGTTGGGGGACAGGGTCGAGGTCGACGGCACCCGCAGCGTGCGGGAGCCCCGGCTGCACCTGTTGGGCTACGGCGATTGGACGGGGTGGGCTTCGGCGACGCTGATCGGTGCTGGGCGGGCCGCCAAGCGGGCCGTCGCGCGGATCGTCGAGCAGCTCTCCGGTGGCGCTGCGGCCGGGTGACGCGCGGGGTGCTGCTGTGCCGTCCCCGGGCTCGGTGACGGGGTTGCGGGCAGTGGTCGAGCGGTGCCGGTCCGTGGTGGACGCGGCCCGTTCCCGCTGCCCGGCGAAGTCGGTTTTGTCGTCTTAGTGTTGGACCTCAACGAATTGGTATCGGTCCTCGTGCCCCGTTCACCCTGTGCGGTACTGTCCGATTGCGCCACATCGGTGGTGATTTCCGTTTGAAGTTGTTGGTTCTGGAGGTGGGGTAGCAGTGCGGCTAGCCCAGGGACAGCTTCTTGACGCCAACGCAGTGGACTACGCGCTGCTGGCCGTCTACTTCGCATTCGTGCTCGGCATCGGTTACCTGGCGCGGCGCTCGGTCTCCACCAGTCTGGATTTCTTCCTCTCCGGACGAGCCCTACCGGCTTGGGTGACGGGCCTGGCGTTCATCGCCGCCAACCTCGGTGCCATCGAAATCATCGGCATGTCGGCGAACGGAGCCCAGTACGGCATGCCGACCATGCACTACTTCTGGATCGGCGCAGTCCCCGCGATGCTGTTCCTCGGCGTCGTGATGATGCCGTTCTACTACGGCTCCAAAGTGCGCAGCGTCCCCGAATTCATGCTGCGCCGCTTCGGCAGGGCAGCCCACCTGGTGAACGGCATCAGCTTCGCCGTCGCGCAGATCCTCATCGCCGGAATCAACCTGTACCTGCTGGCCAGCATCGTCAACGCGCTGCTCGGCTGGCCGCTGTGGGTGTCGGTGCTGCTGGCCGCGGCGATCGTGCTCTCCTACACCGCGCTCGGCGGCCTGTCCGCGGCGATCTACAACGAGGTGCTGCAGTTCTTCGTCATCGTCGCCGCGTTCCTGCCGCTCACCGTGCTCGGGCTGATCAAGGTCGGCGGCATCGGCGGCCTGGTCGACAAGGTCACCGCCAGCCCGGGCGGCGCTGAACAGCTCAGCGCCTGGCCGGGCAACGAGCTGACCGGGTTCAGCAGCAACTTCCTCAGCGTCCTGGGCCTGGTGTTCGGTCTCGGCTTCGTGCTCTCGTTCGGCTACTGGACCACGAACTTCGTGGAAGTGCAGCGGGCGATGGCCTCCAAGTCCATGTCGGCCGCGCAGCGCACCCCGATCATCGGCGCCTTCCCGAAGCTGTTCGTCCCGTTCATCGTGGTCATCCCGGGCATGATCGCGGCGGTCACCATCCCGGAACTGGCGTCCTTCAAAGCCACCGGGCAAGGCGACGTGGACTACAACGACGCCATCCTGCTGATGATGCGGGACCTGCTGCCCAACGGCATCCTCGGCGTCGCCCTCGCCGGTCTGCTGGCCTCCTTCATGGCCGGCATGGCGGCGAACCTGAGCTCGTTCAACACCGTGTTCACCTACGACATCTGGCAGAGCTACATCGTCCGCAACCGCCCGGACGACTACTACCTGCGGATGGGTCGGTGGGTCACGGTCGGTGCCACCGCCGCCGCAGTCGGCACCGCGTTCATCGCCGCCGGCTACGAGAACCTGATGGACTACCTGCAGCAGCTGTTCTCGTTCTTCAACGCGCCGCTGTTCGCCACGTTCATCCTCGGTATGTTCTGGAAGCGCATGACGCCCGCGGCCGGTTGGTCCGGCCTGGTGCTGGGCACGGTGGCCGCGGTGACCGTGTTCAGCCTCAACGAGGCGGGCGTGCTGGACCTGCCCGGCCAGGGGGCCAGCTTCCTCGGCGCCGGCGCCGCGTTCGTGGTCGACGTCCTGGTGAGCGTGGTGGTCAGCATGGCCACCCGGCCGAAACCCGAAAGCGAACTGGTCGGCCTGGTCTACTCGCTCACCCCGCGGGAGAACCTGCGCGCCTCCACCAGCGGTGAGGACGCCGGTTGGTACCGCCGCCCGGGCCTGTTGGCCGGGATCGCACTGGTGATCACGATCGTGCTCAACATCGTCTTCGGCTGATTGAGGAGACACCATGACTGAGAATCGCCGGGCGCGCACCGCTGGTGCTTTCGACGTTCGCACGGTTATCGGGATGCTGTTCCTGGTCTACGGCGTGGTGCTGCTGGCCACCGGTCTGGTGCAGTCGGCGGAGGCGATCGAGAAAGCCGCCGGCGTCAACATCAACCTGTGGTCCGGGATCGGGATGGTCGTCGTGTCCGCCCTGTTCTTCCTGTGGGCGAGACTGCGACCGATCATCGTGCCGGAATCGCCCCAATCCTCCGACCAATGACCTGACCGGCGCCCCCGCCCCAGCGGTGGGGGCGCTTTTTCACGCGCGGATGTCCTTCCACTCGACCGCTCGACACCGCAGGTGGTCTTGCGCCACCCCGCAGCGGCGGGGCCCCAGCGCACCGGGCCGACCGGGGCGAGGGGCGGCGGGCCCGGTGCCGCGGCCCGCCGATGTGGATCGGTAAACCGTGCCAGCGACCCGCAAGATCTCGTAGGCTGCGCGATAACAACGACCAATGTAAATATGGGGAGGCCGGCCATGACCCAGACCGCCAATGGCAGCGTCGAAAGTGCCACCGAGGCCGCAGCTGAGATCGAAACCTTCGAATCGATCGACCCCCGGACCGGTGAGGTCGTAGGGCGGCACCTGATCCACGACGCCGCAGCGGTCGAAGCCGCGGTGCGCGAGGCCCGGCAAGCCCAGGCCAGTTGGGCGGACCTCGGCTTCACCGGGCGCAAACGCCGGCTCGACGCGTGGCGCAAACTGCTGGTGCGGCGTCTCGACGAGCTGGCCACGTTGATCTGCGCGGAGACCGGGAAGCCCTTAGACGACGCCCGCCTGGAGCTGGTGCTCGTGGTGGACCACCTGCACTGGGCGGCGGCCAACGCCGAGAAGGTGCTGCGCCGGCGCAAGGTCCCCTCCGGGCTGCTGATGGCCAACCACCAGTCCAGCGTCGAGTACGTGCCGCTCGGCGTCGTCGGTGTCATCGGCCCCTGGAACTACCCGGCGTTCACCCCGATGGGCTCGATCGCCTACGCACTGGCCGCCGGCAACGCCGTGGTGTTCAAACCCAGCGAACTCACCCCCGGAGTGGGCGAGTGGCTCGCCTCCTCCTTCGCCGAAGCCGTGCCTGAGCACCCGGTCTTCAAGGTCGTCACGGGGTTCGGGGAGACCGGTGCCGCGCTGTGCAAGGCCGGGGTGGACAAGGTCGCCTTCACCGGCTCCACCGCCACCGCCAAGCGGGTGATGGCCACCTGCGCCGAGAGCCTCACCCCGGTGCTGCTGGAATGCGGTGGCAAGGACGCGCTGGTCGTCGACTCCGACGCCGACCTGACCGCCGCCGCCGAAGCCGCCGTGTGGGGTGCGATGGCCAACGCCGGGCAGACCTGCATCGGCGTGGAACGGGTGTACGTGGTCGACTCCGTGGCCGACGAGTTCCTGAAGCGGGTCACCGACCTCGCCGGCAAGCTCCGCCCGGGTGGCGAACCGCAGGCCGCCTTCGGCCCGATCACCATGGCTTCCCAGGTCGACATCATCCGCAACCACCTGGAGGACGCCCTCGAACAGGGCGGCAAGGCGCTGGTCGGCGGACGGCACTCGGTGCGCCCGCCGTTCGTCGAACCGGTGGTGCTCACCGACGTGCCGGAGGACTCGCCCGCGGTCACCGAAGAAACGTTCGGCCCCACGATCGTGGTGCAGCGGGTATCTGATGTGGACGAAGCCATCGCCCGCGCCAACAACACCTGCTACGGGCTGGGCGGCACCGTGTTCTCCCGCTCCCGGGGCATGGAACTGGCCCGCCGGCTGCGCACCGGCATGGTCGCGGTCAACTCGGTGATCGCCTTCGCCGCGGTGCCGGCGTTGCCGTTCGGCGGGGTCGGCGACTCCGGGTTCGGTCGCATCCACGGGGCCGAAGGACTGCGCGAATTCGCCCGCCCGCAGGCCATCGCGCGGGCCCGGTTCTCGCTGCCGATCAACCCGATGACCTTCACCCGCTCCCGAGGAACCGTGCGCACCCTGGTGCGGATGGTGCGGCTGCTGCGCGGCCGCTGACCCCGGCCTCACCGCCCGTCACCCCGTCGCGTGGACGGCGGGAAGGCACCGCAGCGGTCGCGGGCCGGCCGCCACGACCACCGGCCGCCGGGTGCGGCGTCGGCCTGACCGCTGCGGTGAAGCGGCCACCACCGGCAGGAAGGTTCCCTCTTGCGCTGTTGGAGGCAGAAAGGTTCCCTTGCTGTCAGTGGCTGCTGGAACGCGAAAAGCACGCCGAAGGCCGGATGGGCCAGGATGGCGGTGCCAGCGCAACGTGGTGAACGGGCAGGGAGGCCTCGTGAAGAAGATCATCAACGATCCGGCGAACGTGGTCGTCGAATCATTGCGCGGGCTGGCCGCGGCCCATCCAGATCTCGTCCGGGTGCAGACCGAGCCGGACGTGGTGGTCCGCGCGGACGCCCCGGTCCAGGGCAAGGTGGCGGTGATCTCCGGCGGTGGTTCCGGGCACGAACCCATGCACGCCGGCTACGTGGGCCAGGGAATGCTCAGCGCGGCAGTGCCCGGAGCGGTGTTCACCTCCCCCACACCGGACGCGGTGCAGGCCGCCATCAACGAGACCAACGGCGGTGCCGGGGCCCTGTTGATCGTCAAGAACTACACCGGCGATGTGCTGAACTTCGAAACCGCGGCTGAGCTGGCGGGTGCCGATGGCATCGACGTGCGCAGCGTGGTCGTGGACGACGACGTCGCGGTCCAGGACTCCACGCACACGGCGGGCCGGCGCGGGGTCGGCGGCACCGTGCTCGCCGAGAAGATCGTCGGTGCGGCCGCCGAGCGCGGCGCCGACCTGGACACCTGCGAGCGGTTGGCCCGCAAGGTCGTTTCGCAGGTGCGGTCCATGGGCATGGCGCTCACCGCGCCCACCGTGCCGCACGTCGGGGAACCCAGTTTCGAACTGGGCCCGCAGGAAATGGAGATCGGCATCGGCATCCACGGGGAGCCGGGGCGGGAACGCGTCGCGCTGACCGACGCCGACGGTATTGTGCAGCGGTTGCTGGACCCGATCCTGTCGGACCTGCCGTTCGAATCCGGTGACCGGGTGCTGTTGTTCACCAACTCGATGGGCGGTACGCCGCTGCTGGAGCTCTACCTGGCGCACGGCATCGCCGAACGCAAGCTGGCTGATCGGGGTATTCAAGTGCAGCGCAGGCTGGTCGGTCCCTACATCACCAGTCTGGAAATGCAGGGCATCAGCTTGACGCTGCTCAAACTGGACGACGAGCTCACCGAGCTGTGGGATGCGCCGGTGCGCACTCCCGCGCTGTGCTGGTGACAAGGAGAACTCGATGGCTTGCAGTACACAGGACGTGATCGCCGCGGTGCGCGCCGGGGCAGAAGCTGTTGCCGCGCACCGGGAAGAGCTCAACCAGCTGGACCGGGCGATCGGCGACGCCGACCACGGCGAGAACTTGGACCGCGGTTTCCAAGCAGTGGTGTCCAAACTGGGCGGTGCAGCTGATGAAACCCCGGCATCGGTGCTCAAAATGACCGCCACGGTGCTGATTTCCACGGTTGGTGGTGCGGCGGGCCCGCTGTACGGGACCGCGTTCTTGCGGGCTGCCACCGCTGTGGGGAGCGCTGGCGAACTGGACGGTCCGGCTGTTGCCGGGGCGCTGCAGGCGGGTCTGGAAGGCGTGGTGGCCCGCGGGCGAGCGGAAACCGGGGACAAGACGATGGTGGACGCGCTCGCCCCAGCTGTGGAAGCCGCCAAGTCCGCGGCTGCTTCCGGTGCTGGCCCGGCCGATGTGCTCGCCGCCGCGGCCCAGGCCGCGCAGGAGGGGGCGCAGTCGACCGAGCCGCTGGTGGCCCGCAAGGGACGGGCATCCTATTTGGGGGAGCGCAGCGCCGGGCACCTCGACCCGGGGGCGCGCTCCACCGCTCTGCTGTTGTCTTCTTTCGCCGAATCAGCGAGGTCCCGCTCATGACTGTTGGCCTGGTAGTCGTTTCCCACAGCGCCCGGCTCGCCGAAGGCGTCTGCGAGGTGGCCGCCCAAATGGCCCCGGACGTTCGGGTGCTGCCCGCTGGCGGAATGGCCGACGGGGGTGTTGGTACGGACTTCGAGAAGGTTTCCGCTGCTCTGGCGGAGGCCAACACCGGTGACGGGGCCGTCCTGCTCTACGACTTGGGAAGCGCCAAGATGGTCGCCGAGCTGGCGGTGGAGTCCCTCGGCGACCCCAACAGCGCGATCGTTGCGGAAGGACCGTTCGTCGAGGGCGCGGTAGCGGCCGCGGTGGCGGCGCAGGGCGGGAAGACCCTGGCGGATGTGGCTCGCGCGGCTGAGGCCGGCAAGGAACCGGAAGCCGCTGCCTCGACCGAGGAGAAGCAGCAGATAGTCGAGGAGCTCACCCTCGCCAACGAGGTCGGCTTGCACGCGCGGCCCGCTGCGCTGCTGGCGCGCAGCCTCACCGGTCTGCAGGCCAAGGTCAGCGTGGCGCTCGGTGACAAGGAGGCCGATGCCGCGAGCGTGCTGGGCGTGATGGGGCTCGGTGCCCGCAAGGGCGACCGCATCGTGCTCCGCGCCAGCGGCCCGGACGCGCGGCAGGCCATCGACCGGATCTTCGAGTTGGCCGAACGCAACTTCGACGAGTAGACCGTCCACAACGGACTGATTGGAGGAAGGGGACTTTTCTGCCGTATGGGGCAGAAAAGTCCCCTTTACTACTCTTCGCGCTGGTGGGCGGGATAGGGTGATCCGGTGTTGGTTAGCCGGTTCCGCGCTGTCCTGGTGCTTCTTGCCGTGCTGCTGGTGGCCAGCTGCACCCCTGGGGGCCACCAGCCGACTGGCACGGGGAGAACCGGTTCCGCCGCATCGCTGCTCGGTGATCTGCGCACCCTCGACCCGTGCACGCTGATCGATCCGGCGGCGCTCAGCGGTCTCGGCCGGGCGTGGCAGGCCGAAACCGTTTCCTTGGACTACTGCCTGCTGCACCTGCGGCTGGACAACGGCTCACTGGTGCAGGTGGCGGTGGGGCAGCTGGTCGAGCACTCCCCGCAGGCCGACGACGGCAGCCCGGTGGTGCGCCGGGGAGAGTTGAGCCTGGTGCAGAACGCTCCGCTGCCCGGGCACTGCACCCGGCAGGTCTTGTTCCAGGACGGTCTCGCACTGCAGGTCAACGTGGACCTGCTGGAGGGCGATCCGGCCTCCGGGTTGTGCGGTGCCGCCGAGTCAGCTGCTGAGGCGGTGATCGACGCGATCGACCAGCACCGCGTCGGGCACCGGCAGTACTCGGCCGAGTCCCTGGCCTTCCGGGATCCGTGCCAGTTGTTGGACCTTGCGGTGGTGCGGCAGGTCCCGGGGCTGGAGGAGGCCGAGCCGCAGGCGGCCCCGGCCGGGCACCAGTGCTTGTGGGGGGAGATGGCTGCCGGTTCGTCTCGGGTCCAGCTGGTGCACACCGCGGGCGAGCCGCCGCGGGTGATGCACGGGGCCGCGGTGGAGGAGCAGATAGCCGGCCGGCGCACCGTGCTCAGCATCGTGGGTGGCGATCCGCGGACGCCGCTGTGCTCGGCGGAGACCGCGCACATCCCGTTCGCCGGGGACGGCCAGGTGGAGGTCGCCATGCTGGTGGTGGCGGTGCCCGGGGAGACCGGGGTCGACGCGTGCGAGTACGCGCGGGGACTGGCTGGTCACGCCTGGCCCAAGCTGCCCTGAGGGGCGGCTGCCGCGGCCCGGCCGGTTCCGGCGGGACTACTAACCGTTACCGTGGTGGTCGTGCCCAGACGTAATCGTCCACGCCGTTCGAAGCGCCTCGGTGCCGACGTGAGCCACCGGTCCGCCGGGGTCACGTTCGGCATGTCCCGCGTTGAACGCGACGAGAACGGGGAGTGGATGGTGCGCACCGTGCCCGCTGCGCAGGCCACCAAGTACTACCGCTGCCCGGGGTGCGACCACGAGATCCGGCCGGGGACGGCGCATGTCGTGGCGTGGCCCAGCGCGGAGTTCGGCGGGGTCGGTGAGCGCCGGCACTGGCACACCGGTTGTTGGCACGCCCGCAACCGGCGGGGGCCGACGCGGCGCTGGTCGTGAACACCACATTCCGGGCGGATGGGGGTCGTGGCAGGATCGGGGTGATGAGCACCGAGATCCGTGCCAATACGATGCTGCCCGCCCGGCGCGAGTCGATCACCCTGCACACCGCTGACGGGCTGAAGCTGGTTGGTGAGCTGGCGCTGCCGGAGTCCCGCCCGCCTCGGGCGACGATCATCTGCCTGCATCCGCTGCCCACGCACGGCGGCATGATGGATTCGCACATCTTCCGCAAAGCGGCTTTCCGGCTGCCCGCGTTGGCGGATCTCGCGGTGTTGCGCTTCAACACCCGGGGCACGGCGAGCGAGGCCGGCCGCAGCGAGGGCTCGTTCGACGGCGGGAACTCGGAGCGGTTCGACGTCGCCGCGGCCCTGGAGTACGCCGAGTTCAACGAGCTGCCCCGGGTGTGGTTGGTGGGCTGGTCGTTCGGCACCGATTTGACCTTGGTGCACGGGTTGGACCCGCTGGTGGAGGGCGCGGTGCTGATCTCCCCGCCGCTGCGCTGGAGCACCGAGGAGGACCTGCGGGCTTGGGCTGAGTCCGGCAAGCCGGTGCGCGCGCTGATCCCCGAGCACGATGACTTCCTGCAGCCGCCGGAGGCGCGCCGCAGGTTCGCCGCGATCCCGCAGGCCGAGGTGATCGCCTTCCCGGACACCAAGCACCTGTGGGTGGGCAAGGCCGAGGCCGCGTTGGACGCGATCGTGGAGGCGGTGGCCCCGGAGGTGGGGACTCCGCTGCCGCGCACCTGGGACGGTCCTTACGAGACCCGGCAGGTCACCATCGTTTCTTCCTAGCCGTCGTGCCGGCGCGTGGCGGGGTGCTGCGCGGGGGCGCCGAAGCGGGCGCTGGTTCCCGGGGTCGGGCCAGGACCGCAGCACCACCGGGACGCGTCCAAAGTGGCGGGAAAGCGCTGGGACGGCCCGGGTGCGGCAGCAAGGGAACCTTTCTGCCGGGGGTGGCGGAGAAGTTCCTTTGTCGGTTGTCTGCGTGCCGTTCCCGCGTTGAGCCGTTGGCTCCGGCACGATGGGGACGTGCACTACATCGAATCCGGAGTTGGAACACCGCTTGTGCTGTTGCACGCTTTCCCGGTGGACGCGCGCATGTGGGACGGGGTGCGCGGTCACTTGGAGGAGCAGGTCCGGTTGATCACCCCGG
Organism: Saccharopolyspora rectivirgula DSM 43747; assembly: GCF_000497205.1. Taxonomy (GTDB): domain Bacteria; phylum Actinomycetota; class Actinomycetes; order Mycobacteriales; family Pseudonocardiaceae; genus Saccharopolyspora; species Saccharopolyspora rectivirgula. Next base: position 33,023 of record NZ_AYJW01000025.1, on the reverse strand, counting down.
ACCAGCGCGGCATGGGGGAAAGCCCGCTGGACGGTTCGCCGGCTTGGAGCTTGGCCGATCCGGAGTCGGCCGAGGCGAACGTGCCGCCGGACCTGGACCTGGTGGCGGCCGATGTGGTGGCGCTGCTGGATCGGCTGGAGCTCTCCCGGGTTGTGCTCGGTGGCTGCTCGATGGGCGGCTACGTGGCGATGGGGGTGCTCCGGCGGGCTCCCGAGCGGGTGGCCGGGCTGCTGCTGGTGGACACCAAGGCGGTGGCTGACGACGAACAGCAGCGGGCCAACCGGCTTTCGGTCGCGGAGCGGGTGGAGCGGGAAGGTGTCTCCTGGCTGGCCGAGACGAATCCGCAGAGCGTGCTCGGCCGGACGACGCTCCAGCAACGGCCGGAGGCGGTCGACCGGATGCGGGAGCTGGTCAACGCGCAGTCGCCGGAGGGAATCGCTTGGGCGCAGCGGGCGATGGCGGGCCGCCCGGATTCCACGGGAACGCTGCGCTCGTTCTCCGGTCCGGCGCTGGTGGTGGCCGGTGAGGAGGATCCGTTGACGCCGCCGCAGGCCGCCCGGCAGTTGGCCGAGCTGCTCGAGGAAGGCGAGCAGGTCTCAGTTCCTCGGGTGGGGCACTTGCCGCCGTTGGAGGATCCGGAAGCGTTCGTCGCTGCGATCCGCCCGTGGCTGCAGCAGTTCAGCTGAAACCGGGCAGGGGCGCTGCCCCTGCCCGGTCGGCTACTTGCTGATGTCGGTCCGGGTGCCGTTCGGGCCCTGCTGGCCCGGGTCGGCCGGCATTTCGATGCGCCGGGTCGGCGGGTTGTGCTTGTTGGTCGAGCGGACCTTGTCCTTGCGGATCTTCTCGGTCGGCTCGTCCGCGCCCGATTGCTCGTCCTGAGGAGTGGTTTCCGGCCCGACCTGGTGGCCGGCCCGCTCGTCCTGGGCGATGGCGATTTCGGCGTCCTTGCGGGCCTGTTCCCGGGCTTCTTCGGCGGCCTGCCGCAGTTTCTCCTCCTCCGCCTGTTCTTGTTCCAGGCGTTCGAGGAGGGGAGCGGTTTGCCCGAGCATTTCCGCGGCGTCCCGGAGTTTGCTGGCCACCGCGTCCCGCAGCTCGGTGAGCGAGTGGACCTGCTTGTCGGCCTTGGCCAGGCGGCGCTGCACCTCTTCGGTGGTGGCCTTCAAGCGCTTCTGGGCGTCTTGGCGGGCGGCGGCGACCAGGCGTTCACCTTCCTTGGTTGCCTCGTCTATCAGTCGGGTGGCCTCTTCGGTGGCTTCCCGGACCAGTTGGTCGGCCTTGTCGGTGGCTTCCTTGATGCGCCGCTCCGCCTCGGCCTTGCTGGCTTCCTCGCGTTGGCGGGCTGCCTCGGTGGACTCGCGGGTGAGCTGTTCGGCCTTGGCGGTCGCCTCGTTGACCAGCTGGTTGGCCTTGTCGGTGGCTTCGCGGACGCGCCGGTGGGCTTCCTCGGTGCCTTCTTGCAGCCGACGGCTGGCTTCTTCGAGGCGCCGCTGTGCCTCGGCCTTGCTGGCCGCTTCTTGTTCGGCGAGCGCGCGCATGGCTTCGCTGCGGCGGGCCGCCATGGCGATTTCGAAGTCCTCTTCGACCTGTTGCCGCCGGGCTTGGGACTCCTGCTCGGCCCGCCGCGCGTTCTCCTCGGCTTCCCGGGTGATCCGCTCGGCTTCCGCTTTGGCCTTCTCCATCAGTGAGCGGTGTTCGGTTTCCATCTCACTGCGGCGGCTGTCTACTTCGGAGATCAGCCGCTCGTAGCGGACGCGGAGCTGGTTCGCCTCTTGTTCGGCGCGGGCCCGGGTTTGGGCGGCGTCCTCTTCCGCGCGGGCGCGGATGTCGTTGGCTTCGTCTTGGGCTAGCCGCAGCATGCGTTGGAGGCGTTCGCTGAGGCCTTCCATGGTCGTCGGCGGCTTGGCGAGCCGCTCGACCTGGCCGCGCAGGCTCTCGATCTCGGAACGGGCTGCTTCCAGCTGTTTGGACAGGTCGTTGGCCTGGGATACCGCCGCGTCCCGGTCCGCGGTGAGTAAACGGATTTCGGCGTCGAGCCGCTCCAAGTGCTCGTCGACCTGGGCGCGGTCGTAGCCGTTCTTGCGCGCCAGGTCGAAGCCTGAGCCGAGTGGTAGCAGATCACGGTCGTCGGCAAGCCCCATGCGGTCCAAGTTACCTGGTGAAAGAACATGTTGTGGGAGTTGAACGGGGTGCGCTGGGAAAAAATTCGCCTCTTGTGCCGATTGTTACTCCGGAGGTGGGCTCGACCACCGGCCGGACGAGGTGGGCGATCGCCTCGGAACGGGTAGTGGCGGACGCGGGGGCCGTGGGGCCTGCGATCGGGGGTGCTGGCGGGCCAGCCGGTGGATATTCCAGTCCAGAACTTGTGGTCGAAGTGCGGGCGGCGTAGACATCGATCAGGTCGATCTCGAGAGGCCCGGCGCGCGGCTGGGCGAGCACCGGCGGGAGGCTCGATGAACTACCACGTGACCGGCCTGTCCGCGGAAGTCGAATTGATCGTGGACCGCTACGGCGTCCCGCACATCTACGCCGCGAACGAGGAGGACCTCTTCCTCGCCCAGGGCTTCAACGCCGCCCGCGACCGGCTCTTCCAACTGGACCTGTGGCGGAGGCGCGGCCTGGGGTTGTTGGCCGAGGTGCTCGGGCCGGACTACGTCGAGCAGGACCGCGCTTGCCGGTTGTTCCTCTACCGGGGGGACATGGCCGCGGAGTGGGCCAGCTACGGCCCGGACGCGCAGCGGATCGCTGAGCGCTTCGCCGCCGGCATCAACGCCTACCTCGACTGGTTGGACGATCACCCGGACGAGTTGCCGGAGGAGTTCCGGCTGCTGGGCTACCAGCCGGCCCGCTGGCAGCCCGAGGACGTGGTGCGCATCCGCAGTCACGGGTTGACCCGCAACCTGCTCAGCGAGGTGCAGCGGGCGCGGGTGGCTCGCGCGGCCGGTGTCGAGGCGGACGAGATCCGCCAGGGGCTCCAGCCCGAGCACCGGGTCACCGTTCCCGACGGTTTCGACTCGGGCGTTCTGCCGGACGACGTGCTGCGGGTGTTCGAACTGGCCACCCGGGAAGTGGAATTCCGCGGCGGTGCTGTGCGGCCGGCCCCGCCGCCGACCGCGGCGGGCAGCAACAACTGGGTGGTCAGCGGGGCGCGCACCGCCACCGGGAGGCCGGTGCTGGCCAACGATCCGCACCGCGGGTATCCGGTGCCGTCCTTGCGCTACCTGGTGCACCTGTGCTGCCCGGGGTTGGACGTCATCGGTGCTGGGGAGCCGGTGCTGCCGGGCATCTCCATCGGGCACAACGGCACGATCGCGTTCGGGTTGACGATCTTCCCGTTGGACCAGGAGGACCTCTACGTCTACCAGCTGGACGAGCAGGACCACACCCGGTACCGCTACGCGGACGGTTGGGAGGAGGTGCGGGTGGAGCGCACCGAGATCGCGGTGCGCGGTGAACCCGCCCGCACCGTCGAGTTGCAGTTCACCCGGCACGGCCCGGTGATCCACGTCGACGAGGAGCGCCACCTGGCCTACGCGGTGCGGACGGCGTGGTTGGAGCCCGGCATGGCCCCGTACTTCGGCAGCGTGCGCTACCTGTGGGCTCGTGATTTCGACGAGTTCACGGCGGCCATGCGGGATTGGGGCGCCCCCACCGAGAACCAGGTCTACGCCGACACCGCGGGGAACATCGGTTGGGTGCCCGGCGGGTTGGCGCCTCGTCGCCGCGGGTACGACGGTTTGCTGCCGGTTCCGGGGGACGGGCGCTACGAGTGGGAGGGTTTCCACTCGGGGGACGATCTGCCTCGAGTGCTCAATCCCGACAGTGGTTTCATCGCCACCGCCAACCAGTTCAACTTGCCGCAGGAGTACTGGGACCGCGGGTTGGGTTACGAGTGGACGAACCCGTTCCGGCACCAGCGCATCGTCGAGGTGCTCTCCGAGCAGTCCCGGCACGCGCTGGCCGATTCGGTGGCGCTGCAGAACGACCAGTTGTCGATCCCGGCTCGCCGACTGACCACCCTGCTGTCCTCTTTGGACAGCGAGGATCCGGTTGTGGCGCGGGCGCTGCGGCTGCTGCGGGAGTGGGACCACGTGCTGCGCCCGGACTCGGCGGCCGCTGCGCTCTTCGAAGTGTGGTTGACCCGGCACCTGGCCGGCGAGTTCGTGCGGCGCGCGGTGCCCGAGGCGGCACCGCTGATCGACGCCCCCGACACCGCGGTCATGCTGGCCGAGCTGGAGAACCCCGGCCGGTGGTTGCCGGACGCGGCGGCCCGCGACCAGCTGCTGCTGGACACCCTGGCCACCGCCCGCGCCGAGGTCGAGCGGCTGCTCGGGCCGGACGAGCAGCAGTGGAAGTGGGGCGACCTGCTGCACACCTCCTTCACCCACCCGCTGTCCCCGCTGGTGGACGACAGCGAGCGGCAGCGACTGGACACCGGACCGTTCCCGCGCGGCGGATCGGTGGACACGGTGAACCAGTCCGCTTACTGGCCGGGGGATTTCCGGCACTTCGCCGGCCCGTCGTTCCGGATGGTCCTCGACGTGGGCAACTGGGACGAGTCGTTGGCGGTGAACACCCCGGGCCAGTCCGGTGATCCGAGCGACCCGCACTACCGGGACCTGGCGGCGATGTGGCGGGACGGCGAGTACTTCCCCCTCGCCTACAGCCGTGCCGCGGTGGAGCGGGTCGCGCAGCGCCGGATCAAACTGCTGCCCCGGTAGCCGTCACTCGTGGGGTTCCGCGGCTGGTTCGACGAGCTCGACCAGCACCCCGCCGGCGTCCTTGGGGTGCACGAAGTTGATCCGGCTGTTGGCGGTGCCGCGCCGAGGCTGGTCGTAGAGCAGGCGAAGCCCCTTGGCGCGCAACCTGTCCGCGGCCGCTTCCACATCGGTCACCCGGAAGGCCAGCTGCTGCAGTCCCGGGCCGCTGCGGTCCAGGAACTTGCCGATGGCCGAGTCCGGGCGCAGCGGGGCCAGCAGCTGGATCTGGGTGGCACCGGAGGAGTCGCCGGGGGCGCGCAGCATCGCTTCCCGCACGCCCTGCTCGTGGTTCTCCTCGGTGTGGGTCACTTCCAGGCCGAAGGTCCGTTCGTGGAAGCTGATCGCCTCGTCCAGCTCGGGGACCGCGATCCCCACGTGATCGACCGCGGTGACCAGGTCTTCGATTTCTGCGCGCATGCCGGCAGCCTAACCCGGTGGCGGGAACCAGCGGGAGCGCGCGGTTCGGGTGGTGGGGACGCGTGTTTCACCACCCCACCGCCCGGGCAGTGCCGAAGGCATGGACCAGTGGCGCACTCCCGTGCTCGACAGCACCCTGCCCATGCTGCTCGACGGCTACACGTGGCTGCCGGGGCGGTGGCGGGAGACCTCGGCCCCGGTGGTGCGGGCCAGGGTCCTCGGCCGCCCCGCGGTCGGCCTGCGCGGGCCGGACGCGGTCCGGTTCTTCTACGACGACAACCACGTGCACCGGCGGGGCGCTCTTCCCGAGCCCGTGGTCAGCACCCTGTTCGGCCGGCAGGCGGTGCACACCCTCGACGGGGAGGCGCACCGGATCCGCAAAGCGCTGCTCGCCGCGCCGGCCGCGGTCAATTCGCTGACCGCGAGCGTGGTGCGGGAGTGGGAGCTGGCGGTCGAGGAGTGGTCCCGGCGCCGGCGGGTGGTGCTGTTCACCGAGGCCAGCCGGGTGCTCACCCGCGGGGTGTGCCGGTGGGCCGGGGTTCCCGTCGCCGACGGTGATGTCGCGGGCTTGGCCGCGGACCTGGTTTCCATGGTGGACGGGTTCGCCACGCTCGGCCCGCGGCATTGGCGCGCCCGGCTGGCGCGCGCTCGTCGGGAGAAGTGGCTGGCGCAGCTGGTGGAGGAAGTCCGGTCCGGGGCGGTGCGGGCACCGGCTGGTTCTGCGGTGGAGGCCGTGGCGACCTGTCGGGACTACACCGGGCAGGTGCTCTCGCCGCGGACGGCTGCGGTGGAGCTGCTCAACGTCGTTCGGCCGACCGCGGCGGTCAGTTGGTTCGTGGCCTTCACCGCGCACGCCCTGCACCGCTGGCCGGTGCACCGGGAGCGGCTGCGCGACGCGTCCGCGGAGCACGCCATCGCGTTCGCGCACGAGGTGCGCCGCTTCTACCCGTTCGCCCCGTTCGTCGGCGGGTTGGCGGCCGGCGAGCTCACGTGGCGCGGGGAACCGATACCGCCGGGGGCTCTGGTGCTGCTGGACCTGTACGGGCAGAACCACGACGAAACCCTGTGGGAGCAGCCGTACCGGTTCGACCCCGACCGGTTCGCCGCCGCGCCCCCGGGGCGCGACGAGCTGGTGGCGCAGGGAGGGGCTGATCCGCGCTCCGGCCACCGGTGCCCGGGCGAGGACGTCACCACCGCGCTGCTGGCCGCCCTGGCGGTCCGGTTGGCCCGGTTGGATTGCGAACTGCCGCCGCAGGACCTGGGCATCCCGTTGAACCGGGTGCCCACCAGGCCGCGGAGCGGGGTGGTGCTGGAAGCGGTGCGCCCGGTGCGGTGAGGTCGGCAGCGAGGGAACTTTTCTTTCGGGGTAGCCGGAGAAGTTCCCTTGCTCGGCCACGGGGGGCGTGATCACCGCTGGTGGTTGCTGGTGCGTGGCGGGGGCGCGGCACTAGGATGTGTTCCGCATCATATGTGGCACTGAGTGTCAGTCTGGGTATGGTGCCGTTCGCATTCGCTGGCTCATGATGGTGCTGCGACTCACCGACGCGGCACGTGGACGAACCGGGAGGCAGTTGTGGGCACCTCTGTGATCGTGGCGGGAGCACGTACGCCGATGGGGCGGCTGCTCGGCTCGCTGAAGGACTTCTCCGGCGCGCAGCTCGGCGGCTTGGCGATCAAGGCCGCCTTGGAAAAGGCCGGGGTGCAGCCGGACCAGGTGCAGTACACCATCATGGGGCAGGTGTTGACCGCTGGTGCTGGGCAGATCCCGGCCCGGCAGGCCGCGGTCGCCGCCGGCATCCCGATGGACGTGCCCGCCTTGACGATCAACAAGGTCTGCTTGTCCGGGCTGGACGCCATCGCGCTCGCCGACCAGCTCATCCGGGCCGGTGAGTTCGACATCGTGGTGGCCGGCGGGCAGGAGTCGATGACCCAGGCTCCCCACCTGCTGACCGGTTCCCGCGAGGGCCACAAGTACGGCGATGTGACGATGCTCGACCACATGGCCCACGACGGCCTGTTCTGCGCCTTCGACCAGATGGCCATGGGTGCGTCCACCGAGAAGTACAACTCGCGCTACGGCTTGACCCGGGAGGAGCAGGACGAGTTCTCCGCCCGCTCCCACCAGCGGGCCGCGGCGGCCGCGGAGAAGGGCCTGTTCGCCGAGGAGATCACCCCGGTGGAGGTGCCGCAGCGCAAGGGCGACCCGCTCGTCGTGGACGCCGACGAGGGCATCCGGCCGGACACCACGGTGGAGAAGCTCGCCAAGCTGCGCCCGGCTTTCGCCGCCGACGGCACGATCACCGCTGGTTCGGCCTCCCAGATCTCCGACGGGGCCGCCGCTGTCGTGGTCATGAGCAAGGCCAAGGCCGAGCAGCTGGGTCTGCCGTGGATCGCCGAGATCGGGGCGCACGGCGTCGTGGCCGGCCCGGACGCCAGCTTGCACGAGCAGCCGTCCAACGCCATCAAGGCCGCGTGCGCCAAGGAGGGCGTCGACGCCGGCAAGCTCGACCTGGTGGAGATCAACGAGGCGTTCGCCGCGGTCAGCATCGTCTCGGCGCGGGCGCTGGGAATCGGGGAAGACCGCGTGAACGTCAACGGCGGCGCGATCGCCCTGGGCCACCCGATCGGCATGTCCGGGGCCCGGCTGGCCCTGCACCTGGCGCTGGAGCTGAAGCGCCGGGGCGGCGGCACCGGTGCGGCAGCGCTGTGCGGCGGCGGGGGTCAGGGAGATGCCCTGGTCCTGCGGGTTCCGCAGAACTGAGCTGTCCCGGAGATCTCCCTGAGATTCGCTGGAGCGGGAAATCTCGCCCGGCAGCCCCGTCTACCCTGGGCGGCATGAAGTGGTTGCCTGGCGGATGGCAGCGAACCCAGCGGATCGATGAACGCGCGACGGTGCCGCGCGGCAGAGCCGATCGCGGCACCGCGCGGTTGACCGCGCCTGGCGAGAGGATCCCGGAGGCGGCTCGCGGTGGCCGCCGGCGCCCGGTGCTGCTCGGCCCCGGTGCGCGGGACGTGGACGTCAGCGCCAGCAGTTTCCGCACCTTCCTCCTCGGCGGGGGGATCAGCGGGCTGGTCGCGGTGCTGTGCGCGGCGAACCTGGCCTACCAGGGCAATTCGGTCGGCGCGTGGCTGCTGCAGCTGGTGTCCGCGGTGGTCTTCGGCTACTTCCTCGTCGGCTCGCGGGGCATGCTCAACAGCCGCGGTTTCCTGTTCGACCGCAGCGGCTTCTACGCCCGCACCAAAGGCGAGGTGTTCGGGGTGGCGTGGGACGAGATCGCCGCTGTGGGGGTCAGCACGCTGTCGTTCTTGCAGGCCCGCCGGGTGGTGTCCCCGGAGCGCCGGGTGGCGCTGGAGTTCTTCCCGGCCGATCCCGGTTTCGCCGAGCGGCACCCGGAGCTCGATCGCTGGCTGGTGGAGGAACCGCCTCCCATGCCGGACTTGCCCTACGAGCGGTACCGCTTCTACCTGCCGCCGATCAGCCGGTTGCCGAAGGCGTTGGAGGCCGCGGTCCAGGAAGTGGCGGGCCGCAAGTGGATCGGGCAGTACCGCAGGGAACTGCCGGTGCCGGTGGACGCGTAGTCACCAGCCCAAGCTGTTCATCGGGTCGGCCCGGGACAGGTGGGGGTCGTCGATGGCGAGGGTGCGGGCGCGCCCCGGCCCGGTGGCCGCGGTCTCGAACCGGATGGTCACCCGGCCGTGGCCGGCTCCTTGCACCCATCCGTGGCCGTGTTCGGGGTGGTGCACGTCGTCACCCGGCCGCCACCGGCGATCGGGGGAGTCCGGTTCGGACTTCTTGGTCGAGAGGGCCGGGGCGAGTTCGATTTCCCCGGTGTCGCCGGGGGTGTCGAACAAGGGGGTTTGCTCCACAGCGGTCAGCCCGGAGTAGGAGACCCCGACCAGTCGAACCGGGGTGCCGGGCGGGACGGCGGTGCGGACCAGTTTGCGGGCGGTGTCGGCGAGCGTGGGGAAGTGGCTGGTCGCCCAGGGCAGGGTGGCTGAGCGGCTGGTCGTGGTGAAGTCGGCGTCCCGGATCTTGAGGGTCACGGTGCGGGCGGCCCGGTGGGACGCGGTGAGCCGGCGGTGCGCGGCTCGAGCCGCGGTGAGCACTTCGGACTGCACCCGGGCCGGGTCGGTGATGTCGTGGTCGAACGTGGTTTCGCTGCTGACCTGCTTGGCTTCCGCGCGTTCGGCGACCGGCCGGTCGTCGATCCCCCGGGCCAACTGGTGCAGTTCGCTGCCGTGAGCTTGACCGAGCAGGGACGTCAGGTCGGAGAGGTGCAGTTGCGCCAGTTCGCCGATGGTGTTGACCCCGATGCGGTGCAGTTTGGCTTCGGTGACCGGGCCGACTCCCCACAGCTTCCGCACCGGAAGACGGCTGAGCAGCTCCAGTTCCTGGTGCGGGGCGACCACCAGCATTCCGTCCGGTTTGGCCAGTCCGGAGGCGATTTTGGCCATCTGCTTGCCGGATCCGGCGCCGATGGAAGCGGTCACCCCGACTTCGTCGTGCACGCGGGCCCGCAACCGGGCGGCGAAGTCCTCGGTTTTGGCGGTGTCCGCGCCGGCCAGCTGGGCCGGCTCGAGGAAGGCCTCGTCGATGGAGACCTGCTCCACGGCGTCGGAAACGTCGCGCACCAGGGCCATGACCCGGGCGCTGACCGCCTGGTACACCCGGAACCTGGGGGGTAGTACGACTGCGGTGGGGCAGCGCCGCCTGGCTTCGGCCATCGGCATCGCCGAACGCGCCCCGTAGGCGCGGGCCTCGTAGCTGGCTCCGGCGACGGTTCCGCGCGGGCCGAGCCCACCGACCAGGACCGGTCGGTTGCGCAGGGTAGGGCGGGTCAGTTGCTCCACGGACGCGAAGAACGCGTCCATGTCGACGTGCAGCACCCACCTCCGCATACCCCTATTGAACGGGATGCCACCGACAGGGCGGGGGTGCGCTTCAGCTCAGTCGGGCCCACGCGTAGGTGGTCATGGCGTCGCGCAGGTATCCGGCGAGGCCTTTGGGTTTCCTGCGCTCGATGCGCTTGCGGAACTTCGGCTGGTTGGCGTAGACCTCGGCCAGGCGCAGGTAGGAATCGCGGTCCGGGGTCCAGAAGTAGCGGAGCCAGTTGTAGTGCTGCTGGATTACTTCCTGGGCGCGCGGATCGTCGCTGGGCACTCCGGTGGCGTACAGCTCGGCGAGGCGAGAGCTGATCTGGTTCCACTCCTCCCCGATCTTGCGGGCGAGCGCTTCGCGTTCTTCGGGGCTGGACAGGTGGCGGGTGTGGGATTCGAAGTTCCCGATCAGCGCAGTGCCATCCGCCGTTGCTTCGGTCTGGTCGAGACCGGAGCTCCCATACGTTCTGTCCGGCTGCACGGCGTCGAATCCTTTCTGTACACAGCGCACGGCGAGGCACGCCACGGGTCGAGCACAGCAAGTGATCGAAGCCACGATCAGCGATCGGGTGATCACCTAGCCGAGGACGGTAACGGAGATGCGTCCGCACCGCGGGGGTTTGGGCGCAACCGCTATCGCGCTGTGACGTGACGTGGCTCGCAGCGGCCGCTGGTCCAGCGGGATGGCGTCAGCGGTGGGTGAGCGGCTCCGGCGGGCGGCAGTACACGGCCACCAGGTCACCGTCCAGGCGGGTGCTGCCGGCCGCGTGCGGGACCACGACCGTTTCCCCGCGCTTGAGCGGCAGGGTGGTGTGCTCGGTGACCAGGGAACCGGTTCCGTCCAGCACCACCAGGACGCCGAAGGAGGGGTCGAGTTCGACCGGTGCGTGCAACCGCTCGGCCCGGAAGAACGGGTCGGCTTCGGTCGACAGCAGCGGAACCCTGGGTGCGACCTGGTCGGCGGTGTGCTTGACCAGGTCGGAGAGCAGTTCGTCGGGGAAGCCGCGGTGGTTGACCGACTGCAGGGCGGTTTTCTCGTCCAGGCCGAGGAAGGCCTTCTCCGCGCTGGTGAGGAACCCTTCCCATTCCAGGGTGATGGAGAAGTCGGTCGGCTGTTGGAGTTCGACGATGAACACGCCTTCACCGATGGCGTGCGGGGTGCCGGCGGGGATGTGCACCGTGTCGCCCGGCTTGACGGGGATTTCGTTGAGCGAGCCGAGCATTGCCGTGGCGTCTTGGGTGGCCACCCAGGTGGCCACGGTCTCGGGGTCGACGTCGTTGCGGAAACCCGCGTACACCACTGGTTTCGGCCCGCTGGTTCCGATGACGATCCAGGCTTCGGTCTTGCCGAACCGGGAGCCGAGGTGCTGTTGGGCGAAGCGGTCCGAGGGGTGGCAGTGCACCGGCAGTCGTTGCCCGGCGTCGAGCAGTTTGACCAGCAGGGCTGTGCTGTCGCCGAACACCGAGACGTGCTGCGGGCCGAGCCACTGCGCTGGTTCGGCGGTGATGGCGTCGCGCAGCCACCGGCCGTCGGGCAGTCGGGTCAGGCCTGATTCGGCCTGGCCGAATTGCGTGGTGATCGAGGCGACCCAGTCCTCCGGGCCGTACTCCCGATCGTCCTGGACGCCGCGCAGGGCCGCGATCGACGCGCCGCCCCGGTAGAACTGGGGCGGCTGGTTGGCCGGGAGTTTGACCGGCGCGGTCGGGCCAGCGTAGACATCCGGGGTCGTGCTCACCTTCGAGACCTTTCCAGCACTTCGGGATCACCGGTGGGCGAGCGGTCCTGCGGGCTGGGGTCCGCTGCCGGAGCAGGTTTCGGAAGCAGACGCACCGGGTGCCGCTGGCCTCGCCCGAGCAGGGCGAATTCCACCGCCACTGCCCGCGGTCAGTCAACCCCACCCGGGCGGGGAGGCGTCAACCGGGTTCGGGTTCTGCCGGTGGGTGGCCGGCCGGGCTGGGCAGCGACCGCGCGGAACTCCACACAGGACGCCGTTGGGCGTGGTGGGCAAGGGAGCTTTTCTGCTGGTCGAGCGAGAAGAGTTCCCTTCGTGGCGATTCGTGCTGCCACCGGTGCGGTCGCGCGTGCGGTTGAGCGCTGGCGAGGGGCGAGGTTGTGGTCGGAAACCCGGGTGGTGCGGGAGTGATGGGCGCCACCCGGCACACTTCGGGGAGGAGCTCCTTCGAGGAAAGGGGAAGCGGTGCCCCGCAGTTATGCCGGTTGGTTTCGCGTGGTCTCGGTTGGTGAAGCGGTCTCCTGGACAGCGCTGCTGGTGGCGATGGTGGTCAAGTACGGGTTCGGGCAGCCGCTGGGGGTGACCATCACGGGCTGGTTCCACGGCTTCATGTTCACCGCTTACCTGGTGGTGTGCCTGGTGGTGTTCAGCCCGCTGCGCTGGCGGTTCTGGGAGCTCGTGCTGGCCGTTGCCGCTTCGGTCCCACCGCTGGCCACCCTGCTCTTCGAGTGGTGGGCGAACCGGCGGGGCATGCTCTCCGGCCGGGAGGCGGATGAGCCGACCTTCTGGGCCAAGGTGCGGTACGCGCTGCGCGAGCTGAACTGAGCGGCGGCTCAGAAGTCGCCCGCGGCTTGCCGCACTTTGGCCAGCAAGTCGGTCAACTGCTGGGTCTGGCGTTCGGTGAGTCCCCGTAGCCCGAAGTCGATGGCGGTGACCGCTTCGGTGGCCTTCTGCATCAGGTTCCGACCGTCTTCGGTGATCTCCACGAGCGTGGTGCGGCGGTCGGTCGGGTGCGGTGTGCGGCGGACCAGCTCGTCCTGCTCCAACCGGTCGACGATGTTGGTGACGCTGGTCGGGTGCAGTTGCAGCCGGTCGCCCATCACGCGCATCGGCAGGCTGCCCCGTTTGGAGAAGCTCAACAGCACCAGGGCTTCGTAGCGGGCGAAGGTGAGGTTGTGCGGCCGCAGCGCGTTGTCGACGGCTGATTGCAGGATTTGCTGGACCCGCATGATGCTGGTCACTGCTGCCATCGTGGTGGCCGGGCCAACCCGCTCGGCCCAGTGCTCGGCCGCTCGGGCGATGGGGTCGAAGGGCAGCGGGTTACGGGTACTCATGGTGCTCGACGCTAGCAGCGCGGTACCGGCCAGCTGCTGCCTATCCGGTGGGTGCAGCCGGGTGTTCCCAGGGTAGCCGGACCGCGTGGATGAAGGAGGTAGACAGGTGCTTGTGGCGTTCAGCGTGGCGCCGACCGGTGGCGGGGACAGCGACAGCGTCAGCGAAGCGGTCGCGGCCGCGGTGCGGGTCGTGCGGGAGTCGGGGTTGCCGAACGAGACGACTGCCATGTTCACCACGATCGAGGGCGAGTGGGACGAGGTGATGGACGTGGTCAAGCGCGCCACCGAGGCGGTGGCGTCCCGCGCGCCGCGGACCAGTCTGGTGTTGAAGGCCGACATCCGCCCGGGGCGCACGAACCAGTTGACCGAGAAGGTGCGCCGGGTGGAGGAGCACCTGCGGGAGGAGTGACGCGGCGGGGCGCCGGTCTCGTCGTCGCAGCGCTCCGCCGGGGTTGGTGCGCGGCCGCGCACCAACCCGTTCACTCTTCCGGGTGGTCTGTTGTGGTGCTCGGGGGTTGTTCGGGTCGGGAGCGGGTCGGGCCCCAGGTGGGAGGCGCCGCCCAGCGGCCGCTCGCTTGTCGGGCCGTGTCAGGATGGATGTGTGACGAGGCCGGATCCACGCCAGAACGCAGCAGCAATGTCCGCCGCGATGGCGGGCGCGGTCGACCTGTCGGCGCTGAAAAACCGGGCCGAGGCGGCTGCGCGTGCGAATCAGCAAGCGAAGGCGAACGACGGCGGCGCTTCGGCGGCCGCACCGATCGTCGATGTCACCGAGGCCACGTTCCAGGCCGAGGTCATCGACAGGTCCATGCGGGTCCCGGTGGTGCTCGACCTGTGGGCGGAGTGGTGCGGACCCTGCAAGCAGCTCTCGCCGGTGCTGGAGAAGTTGGCCCGGGAGGGCAACGGCGCGTGGGTGCTCGCCAAGGTCGACGTGGACGCCAACCCGCGGATCGCGCAGCTGTTCCAGGCGCAGTCCATTCCGATGGTGATCGCCATCGCCGGCGGCCAGCCCGTTGACGCGTTCGCCGGGGCCCAGCCGGAGCCGCAGTTGCGGCAGTGGATCGACGCGCTGCTCAACGCGTTGCGGGACAGGCTTCCGGGGATTCGCGAGGCCGAGCAGGCGTCCGGCGCGGCGGCCGAGGAGGAGCCGGAGGACCCGCGGTTCACCGAGGCCGAGGACGCGTTGCAGCGCGGGGATTACGCGGCGGCCGAGGCGGCGTACCAGAAGATCCTGGACTCCGAGCCGGACAACGAGCAGGCCAAGGCCGCGTTGGCGCAGGTGCGGTTCACCGCGCGGGCCGAGCAGGTCGATCCGGCCGTGGTGGAGCGGGCGGATGCGGCGCCGGACGACGTCGACGCCCAGATCGCGGCCGCGGACGCCGAGGTGGCGCGGGGTGACGCCGAGGCTGGTTTCGACCGGCTGGTGCGGACCGTGAAGCGCACTTCGGGCGATGAGCGGAACAAGGTCCGCGTGCACTTGTTGGAGCTTTTCGAGTTGTTCCCGGCCAGCGATGAGCGGGTGGTGAAGGCGCGCCGGGCGTTGGCCAGCGCGTTGTTCTGAGCATCGCTGTCCGTTGTGGAGACTACTGCGGCCGCGCCGGTGACCGGCGCGGCCGCGTTTTCGTTCTCGGCTCAGTCGAAGTACCTGGTGGAGCAGGTGCCGAGGCCTTCTTGGAAGCCGGTGCGGAAGGCTTCCACGCGGGCGAACCCGGAGGGCACCTGGTTGCCGTCGGCGTCTGCGGCGATCAGGCTGTCCTCGCTGAGCAGGGAAGCGATGCCTTCGTCGATGTCGCCGGGGGCCAGGCGGAGTTTGCCGACCGGGTTGCGCTGGCCGATGGGGTCTTCCACGAGCAGCCCGCTCCAGGCGCCGACCAGGCAGGCGGTGCGCAGGCTCGCGGTGTCGCCGGTGAGGGACAGGCCGGCCGAGCGCTGCACGGACAGCGTGTACCGGGCGGCGATCTGGGCGTACGCGGCGAAGTCGCCGTAGCCGCCGTCGGTGGTGTTCTTGCCGGGTGGTTGGGCGATCTGCTGCAGGGCGGGCAGGTCGAGGGAAACGGTGTTGGTGTCCGGGCAGTAGGTGGCGGGTGGGGTTTCGGGTCGGTTGCCGCACGCCTGCGGTTCGGTGGTGATGGTGGGCGGGGCGGCGCCGGTGTCGCGGAAGACTTCCCGCAGGCTGCGTTCCACCGCTGCGATGCCGTGTTCGTCGACGGGCAGGTCGGTTTCCTGCTGCTGCTTCCAGAACTTGAAGTGGGTGGTGCGCTGTTTGACTTCCTCGGGGTCCAGTTGCGCGCAGCGGCGGGGGCCTTCGGTGAAGCCGTGCTGGAAGGCGCTGATCCGGTCGAAGGCGCTGCCGTGGGCGTCGGTGTCGGTGAAGTCGCCGGCTCCGGGGGTGTCGCGGAAGTAGGCGAGGGTGGCCATGACGTCGTTGAGGCCTTCGCCGGTGGAGATCTGGAAGTGGTCCGATTTGCCTTCGGCGACGTGGCGGAAGTAGGCGCCGGTGAAGCAGTCGGCTTGTTGTTCCAGCACCAGCGCGGGGTCGTCGGGGCGGGCGGTGCCGGCTTGGTGCTGCACGACGTGCCCCATTTCGTGGGCGAGGACGCTGACGGCGGCCATGGGGCCGAAGGTGTTGGTGAGGGTGGGCAGGAGTTCTCCGCGGTCCCAGGCGATGGTGTTCTCGGCGGGGCAGTAGAAGGCGTTGGCCGAGCCGGCGGTGGGGTGCCCGCACAGGTCGATGCCGCGGCCGGTGGAGTCGTAGGAGACGAGTCGGCGGACCGGGTGGAACTCCTTGCCGAAGGTTTCCGGGAAGGTGGCCCGCCAGAAGGCGGTGGTGTCGGCGATCGCGGCGCGGGCGAGGCGGTCCGCTGGGCCGTGGTCGGTGCCTTCCACGGGCAGCCGAGGGTCGGGGGCGTCGGGTTTCGGCCCGCTGGGGCCGGCGGTCACCGGGAGGCCCGCCACTTCGTCCGGGGCTTGGGTGCCGGGGGTGGTGGGGGTGCCGCTGATGGCGTGGGCGCAGCCGGTGAGCAGTGCGGCGCAGGTGAGCAGGGAAATAGCGGTTCGTGCGGGTCGGGTCGTTGCTCGAGATGCCACTGCCTGTGTCCCCATCTTGCTGGAGCTGGTGCCGGCTGTTGCCGGGTTCGTTGATCAGCGCTGGTTGCCGACCTTATCGGGTGGGTTCGGCCGGTCAGCGGGGGTTTTGCGGAAATCAACCGGTCATGGGTCGCAGCCGGGGGTGCCGGTGAGCAGGCCGGTGCGGAAGGCGCTGGTCCGCTCGTGGCCGGTGAGCGGGTTGTGCCCGGTGGCGTCTCGGGTGGTGGTGGGGTCGGTGAGCACGGCGTTGAGGGCTTCGTCGAGGTCGGCGGCGGCGAGTCCGGTGGTGGTGGCGCGCCAGCGCAGGTAGGCGCCGGTGAGGCAGCTGGTTCGCCGGGTGGCGTCGCGGCCGGTGACCGGCTGGTGCAGTTGGTGCAGTGCGATCAGGGCGTGGTGGGCGGCGAGTGCGGCGGTGGTGGCGTGGTCGCCGATCTCGTAGCGCATGTCGTCCAGGGCTTGCTGGTCGGTGCGCACGGCTGGTGGGTCCAGGCACACCGCCACCGGTGCGGGGGCGGGGCGGCAGCTGTCGGGGTTGTGGGCGGGTGGCTGCCAGGTGCCGCCGCGGTCGGTGACGTACTGCTGGAAGAACTCGTTGATGTCCGGGAGTTGGGCGTCGGGGGCGTGGTGGGTGGCGGGTGTGGGGCTGGTGATGTGCTGCGGCTGGTGGGCGGGGCATGCGGCTGGCCCGTTGCGGTAGCCGTGCTGGAAGGCGGTGGTCCGGTCGAAGGCGGTGCCGTGGGCGTTGTTCCCGCTGGGGGTGTGGTCGTAGAAGACGCTGAGGGTGCGCAGGGCGGTGTCGATGTCGTCGTCGTCCAGCCGCAGGTGCGGGGAGTTGCCGTCGGCGGCCCAGCGGAAGTAGGCGCCGGCGTAGCAGTCGGCGGTGGTTTCCAGTCGGGTGTTGTTGTCGCCGAGGTCGACGCCGAGGCGTTGTTGCACGGCGTGGCCGGTTTCGTGGGCCAGCACGAGGGCGATGGCGGCTTGCCCGTGGTGTTCGGCGAGCACGGGCAGCAGGGCGGAGCGGTCCCAGGCGATGGCGTCGACGGTGGCGCAGTAGAAGGCGTTGCCGGTGACGTCGGCGGGGGCGGTCGCGCAGGGCGGTGGGTTCCCGTTGCCGGTGGTGTCCACGGAGAAGAAGCCGCCGTCGAGGTCGCGCCACGGCTGCTGGAAGGCGCGGGGGAAGGTTTCGGCCCAGTACTGCTGGAGGTCGGTGACGACGGTGGCGGCGATCCGGTCGACCTGGCTGTGGTCGGTGCCGTGGACGAAGGCGGGATCGGTGCTGTGCTGGAGGATTCCCCGCTGGCGCGGTTGGGGTGGCGGGGAGCAGGCGCTGAGCGCGGTGGCCAGTGTGATGAGCATCGCCAGGAGCTGCAGGGGACGCACGCGTTCAGCTTCTCATCGTGGTCGCGGCACCGTGGTGCGCCCGCACGTGTTGTCGGCTGCCGAGATATCGTCCGCTTCCGTGAGAGCCGTCCATCGCTTCACCGTGCGCGCCCATCTGCCGGAGCCGCTGCGTGCGCTTGGCACGTTGGCGATGAATCTTCGCTGGACGTGGCATCCGCCGACGCAGGACTTGTTCGCTGCGGTGGACCCGGAGGTGTGGTCCGAGGTGGGTGGTGATCCGCTGCGCTTGTTGGCCGAGGTGCCGGCGGAGCGGTTGATGCAGTTGGCCGAGGACGAGGACTTCTTGGCCCGCACCCGCGCGGTGGATGACGATCTGCGCCGCTACTTGACGATGCCGCGGTGGTACCAGCAGCGGTTGGGCGAGGGCGCGGAGTTGCCGGCTTCGATCGCCTACTTCTCGATGGAGTTCGGTGTGCACGAGGTGCTGCCGAACTACTCCGGTGGGTTGGGGGTGCTCGCCGGGGACCATTTGAAGGCGGCTTCCGATCTCGGGGTGCCGATGATCGGGGTGGGGCTGCTGTACCGGTCGGGGTATTTCCGGCAGACGCTTTCGGAGGAGGGCTGGCAGATCGAGCACTACCCGGTGATCGATCCGGGTGGTTTGCCGCTGGAGCTGCTGCGGGACGAGGCCGGGGACCCGGTGCTGGTGCGGCTGGCGATGCCGGACGACCGGACGCTGCACGTGCGGATTTGGAAGGCCCAGGTGGGGCGGGTTCCGCTGTTGCTGCTGGACACGGATCTGCCGGAGAACGACGACGAGCTGCGCGGCACCACTGACCGGTTGTACGGGGGCGATGCCGAGCACCGGATGCGGCAGGAGGTCTTGGCCGGCATCGGCGGGATGCGGGCGGTTCGGGCGTACTGCCGGTTGACCGGGACGCCGCAGCCGGAGGTGTTCCACACCAACGAGGGGCACGCGGGGTTCTTGGGCCTGGAGCGGATCCGGGAGTTGCAGGAGGACCCCGGGCTGGAGTTCGACCAGGCGGTGGTGGCGGTGCGGGCGGGCACCGTGTTCACCACGCACACCCCGGTGCCGGCCGGGATCGACCGGTTCCCGGTGGAGTTGGTGCGGCGGTACTTCCAGGACGATTCGGCGGAGCCGCTGCTGCCGGGGGTGCCGTTGGACCGGGTGCTGGAGCTGGGGGCCGAGGACAACCCGGTGATGTTCAACATGGCCCACATGGGGTTGCGGTTGGCGCAGCGGGCCAACGGGGTGTCGGAGCTGCACGGCAAGGTGCTGCGGAAGATGTTCCGCCACTTGTGGCCGGGGTTCGGGGTGGAGGAGGTCCCGATCCGCTCGGTGACCAACGGGGTGCACGGCCCCACCTGGTCGGCTCGGGAGCTGGGCAAGTTGCTCGGCGAGTCGGAGATGGACAGCGGTGCCGGGTTGCGCGGCATGCAGCCGGTGAGCGATGCGCTGCTGTGGGAGCTGCGGTGTTCGCTGCGGAAGCGGTTGATCGAGCAGATCCGGCGGCGGTTGCGGCGGGCGTGGCTGGAGCGGGGCGCTTCGGATCTGGAGCTCGGCTGGTGCGATTCGGTGCTCGATCCGGAGGTGCTCACCATCGGTTTCGCCCGGCGGGTGCCGACCTACAAGCGGGCGACGTTGATGCTGCGGGACCCCGAGCGGCTGCGGTCGCTGCTGTTGGACCCGCAGCGCCCGGTGCAGATCGTGGTGGCGGGCAAGTCGCACCCGGCTGACGAGGCGGGCAAGGCGATGATCCAGAGGATCGTGCGGTTCGCCGATCAGGCGGACGTGCGGCACCGCATCGTGTTCTTGCCGGACTACGACATGGCGTTGGCCCGGTACTTGGTGTCGGGCTGCGACGTGTGGTTGAACAACCCGGTTCGCCCGTTGGAGGCGTGCGGCACCTCGGGGATGAAGGCCGCGTTGAACGGGGTGTTGAACCTGTCGGTGCGGGACGGCTGGTGGGACGAGATGTACGACGGTTCCAACGGCTGGGCGATCCCCACCGCGGACGGGGTGACCGACCCGAACCGGCGGGACGACTTGGAGGCGGCCGCGCTGTACGAGCTGATCTCCGAGCACGTGGTGCCGATGTTCTACGAGCGCGACGCCGACGGCGTGCCGGGCAAGTGGATGTCGATGGTGCGGCACACGTTGGCCACGTTGGGGCCGCGGGTGCAGTCGTCGCGGATGGTGCGCGAGTACGTGGACCACCACTACGCGCCGGCGGCGCGTTCGGTGCGCGCGGTGGCCGCGGACGGTTACCGCGGCAGCAAGGAGATGGCCGAGTACTTGGCGAAGTTGCGGGCCGCGTGGGATTCGGTGCGGATCGCGAGCACGGAGATGACGGTGCTCGACGGCGGGACGCCGCTGCTGGGCGGCCAGGTCGAGGTGAGCGCCGAGGTGGACCTGGCCGGCCTGGATCCGTCCGATGTGGACGTGGAGGTGGTGGTCGGCCGGGTGGACGATTCGGCCGAGCTGCACGACTTCGTGACCGAGTCGATGCGGCAGACCGGTGTCGGCCGGTGGCGGGCGCGGGTGACGTTGCCGCACGCCGGTCCGGCCGGGTACACGGTGCGGGTGCTGCCGAAGCACCCGCTGCTGTCCGGGCCCGCGGAGCTGGGCAAGGTGGTGTTGGCCGGGTGAGGCTCAGCTGACGTGCAGGCGCTGCCGGACGCGGGCGACCCGCGGCCACCAGGCGGCGAGTTCTTCGGCTGCGGCGAGGGCTCGACGGGCGGCGGCGTTGTCGCGGCGGGCCATGTGGGCTTGGGCGAGCGTGGCGTAGTCGTCGGCGCGGGACAGCGGTGAGGGGCTGTGCTCGGCGCCGATGGCGGCCAGGCGGACCGCTTCGTCCAGGTCGCCCTCCAGCAGGGCCAGCATGCCGCGGGTGCCGCTGAGCTCGAATTCCGGGTAGCCGAGCTGGATGGCGTCGGTGAGGGCCTTCTTGGCGGTGGGCAGGATGGTTTCGGCGGGCAGCTGCCCGGTTTCGGCGGCGGCGAAGCCCAGTCCGGCCAGCCCGGCCAGCAGGTAGGACATCTCCCGCGGCGGCAGGTCGGGGCCGCTGGACAGGTAGTCGAGCAGGTGCAGGGTGGCTCGGGCGTATTCGCCGCGGGCTTCGAGCATGGCCACTTGCGCGGAGCGGGTGGCGGTCAGGTGCGGGTACTGCTCGGTCAGCTGGTCGACGTGCCGTTGCGCGGTGTCCAGGTCGCCTTCCTGCAGGGCGTCGTTGGCAGCGGCGGCGATGGGGCCGGCGCGGAATTCGGTGCGCTGCGGTTCGGGCATGCGGGGCAGCCGGAACAGCAGCCAGCCGGTGGAGGTGGACAGGGGCGCTCGTTTCGGCCGCAGCTTGTGGAGCATGAGGGCGGTGGCGGCGAGGGCGTAGCCGCGGCCGAACGGGCCGCCGGCCAGCAGCCAGGCGGTGGTGACCAGGCCGATCCCGGTGCAGGCCGACAGCAGCCCGGCCAGCCAGCTGCGCAGGATCACCGGGGGGCGCCACGGGCCGATCTCGGCGCTGATGGTGACCGGGAGCGCCCGGAGGGTGATGGTGGCGGGGCCGAGCTTCCAGGTGCCGAGGCGGCGCATGGCGCCGATCACGACGTGCCGGATGCGGAGCCCGAGGAGGAGCGCGCCGGCGAGCATTCCCAGCTGGGTCGCCATGGGCAGGGTGATGGCGGCGGTGAGCGCGCCCAGCCAGCCGAGCGCGGTGCCGGTCGCTCCGGTGCCGGTGGGGATTTCCACTGCCGCGATCACGAGCATGCCGGCTGCGGTGCTGAGCACCCAGGGGCGCAGCAGCAGGTTTTTGCTTCGCACAGGGAGCTGATCTTAGTTTCGCGGCGGGTGGTGGGGGTGGTTTCGCGATGATCCGCGGCCGGGGTTTTCCGCTCCCCGCCGCACTGGTCGGCGGGTTCGGGCGGAAGAATAGGCCGGTGGAGGGGACTTGCCGGGGAGACCGCGGCGGTCCGCACGGAGACGAACCGAGACGGCACCACGGGCGCTGTGGTCAGTCACGGCTGGGAGGTTAGACGTGGACGACCTGGTCATCCGCATGGACGGGGTCGGGGTTCGGCGCGGTGGAACCACGCTGCTGTCCGACGTGAACTGGGCTGTGGAGTTGGACGAGCGGTGGGTGGTGCTCGGCCCGAACGGGGCGGGCAAGACCACGATGCTCAAGCTCGCCGCCACCGAGATGTATCCCAGCGAGGGGACGGTGGACGTGCTCGGGGAGCGGTTGGGCCGGACGAACGTGTTCGACCTGCGTCCGCGGATCGGGTTCTGCTCGGGTGCGTTGGCCGCGCGCATCCCCGGGGACGAGCTGGTGAAGGACGTGGTGGTCAGCGCGGGCTACGCGGTCGTCGGCCGGTGGCGCGAGGAGTACGAGGACCTGGACCTGGACCGGGCGCGCGAGCTGCTGGAGCTGCTGGGGATCGGGCACCTGGCGGAGCGCCGGTTCGGCACCCTCTCGGACGGGGAGCGCAAGCGGACCACCATTGCGCGGGCGTTGATGACGGATCCGGAGCTGCTGCTGCTGGACGAGCCGGCCGCCGGTCTGGACCTGGGTGGCCGGGAGGACCTGGTGGCGCGGTTGTCGGGGTTGGCGATGGATCCGGACGCGCCGGCTTCGGTGCTGGTGACGCACCACGTGGAGGAGATCCCGCCGGGCTACACGCACGCGCTGCTGCTGCGGGACGGGCGGATCGTCGCCCAGGGGCTGCTGGACGACGTGCTGACCGCGGACAACCTCTCCAAGACCTTCGACCAGGATCTGGAGGTGCAGCGCAACGGCAGCCGCTATTTTGCCTGGCGGCGCAGCTGAGCATCGGCTGCGGACAGTGATCTGCAACACTGCCGCGCGGGTGGCGCGGCGGTAGCCTGCCTGCACAGGCGGCGGTTCGACGAGGAGGAGGCTGCGTGGGCGAGTTCGTCAGGCTCGAGGTGGACGGTGCGATCGGGACGATCCGGCTGGACCGTCCTCCGATGAACGCGCTGAACCGGCAGATCGAGAAGGAGCTGCGGGAAGCCGCTGTCGAGGCCACCGAGCGCACCGATGTTCGGGCGGTGGTCGTCTACGGCGGTGAGAAGGTGTTCGCCGCGGGCGCCGACATCAAGGAGATGGCCGACATGTCGTATTCGGACATGGTGGCCAAGGAGGCGCGCGGCCTGTCCGACGCGGTGAGCGCGGTGGCGGCGATCCCCAAGCCCACGGTGGCCGCGATCACCGGCTACGCCTTGGGCGGTGGTTTCGAGCTGGCGCTGGCCTGCGACCGCCGCATCGTCGGGGAGAACGCCAAGGTCGGCCAGCCGGAGATCCTGCTGGGCGTGATCCCGGGCGCGGGCGGCACGCAGCGGTTGGCCCGGTTGATCGGCCCCAGCAAGGCCAAGGACATCATCTTCACCGGCCGGCACGTGAAGGCGGACGAGGCACTTTCGCTGGGCATGGTGGACGAGGTCGTTCCGGCCGAGGAGGTCTACCAGGCGGCTCGTCGTTGGGCGGAGCAGTTCGCCGAGGGGCCGGCGCAGGCGTTGGCGGCGGCCAAGGCGGCGATCGACGGTGGCCTGGAGGTCGACCTGGCGACCGGGTTGAAGCTGGAGACCAGTTTGTTCGCCGGGACTTTCGCCACCGAGGACCAGAAGATCGGGATGCGGTCGTTCATCGAGAACGGTCCGGGGAAGGCCAAGTTCACCGGCAAGTGACCGGTTGATGGTGGTTGGCCGGGCTGGTGCGCAGCCCGGCCTCGCTTTTTGGTGTGGAAAGTTTTCGTGGGGTATTCGTTCGACCTGTCCGAAGTGGGGTTCCTGGGGTCGCCTGCCGGGCAGGAGGCGGTGGCTGAGCTGTCCGAGCGGGAGTTGACGGCTGCGTCGCGGTTCTCCGATGTGGCGGTGGCCCGCAAACTGGTGGGGGAGCGTTTCGCGGCCGCGGTGCTGGAGACCGCGGTGCTGCAGCGGCGGGCGGCGGAGAAGCTGGTGGAGGGCCACCGCTGGTTGTTGACCGATGCGGCGCTGCAGCAGGCGACGGCTTCGGTGGTGGCCCGGCACCGGGCCGAGCGGTTGGCCGGGCGGGTGGTGCACGACGTCACCTGCTCGGTGGGGGCGGATCTCTTCGAACTGGCGGCGGTGGCCGAGCGCTGCGTCGGTTCCGATGTGGACGCCGTGCGGTTGGCGATGGCGCGGCACAACCTCGCTGTCTCCGGGCGGTCGGCGGCGTTGCTGTTGGCGGACGCGCTGCGCCCGGTGACCCGGGGCACGGCGGTGGTGGCCGATCCGGCGCGCCGGGACGGTGCTGGCCGGCGGCGCTGGAACCCGGCCGACCTGGTGCCGCCGCTGGACGAGTTGCTGGCGGTGTACGCGGGGCGGGACCTGGTGGTGAAGTCGGCGCCGGGGCTGGATTTCGCCGCGGTGCCGGAGCGGGCCGAGATCGAGCTCGTGTCGCTGCGCGGCCAGGTGCGGGAGGCGTCGCTGTGGTTCGGTTCGCTGGCCAGCGGGGTGCGGCGGCGGGCCACCGTGCTCGCCGCGGACGGCAGCGGCTGGGCGATCACCGATGCGGAACCGGACGAGTGCCCCGCGGGTGAGGTGCGGGAGTGGATCGTCGAACCGGATGGTGCGGTGATCCGCGCCGGGCTGGTGCGGCACTACGCGGCCCGGCACGGGCTGGCGCAGCTGGACCCGCGGATCGCTTTCCTGACCGGGGACCGGCCGCCGAGCGGGGTGCGGGCTTTCCGGGTGGTGGACCACGGCCGCTACAGCGAGAAGGCGTTGCGGGCGCTGCTGCGCCGGCACGAGGTGGGGCGGTTGGAGATCCTGGTGCGCGGGGTGGACGTCGATCCGGATGTGCTGCGCCGCAAGTTGAAGCCGAAGGGGCCGGAGGAGGCCACCGTGGTGCTGACCCGGGTCGGGAACACCGCGATGGCTTATTTGTGCCGCGCTGAGCACGTCTGATTGCGCTGCGTGTTCGGTCGGAAATTGCGCGGAGCGCGCGGAACCTCTTCTCTATGCTGGAACGAGTATGGGTACACCGTCTGTGAAAACATCCCTGGACGAGCTGCGGAACCGGCTGCCGGAGCTGATGCTGCAGGATCAGCGTCGGCTGCAGCGGCGCATCGAGGGGGTGCGCAAGATCCGCAATCCCCAGGCGCGGCAGGCGGTGACCGAGGAGATCTCCTCGGCCGTTGCCGAGGCGGAGCTGCGGGTGCAGCAGCGGCGGGAGAGCATTCCCGAGATCACCTACCCGGAGAACCTCCCGGTCAGCCAGCGGCGGGAGGAGCTGCTGGAGGCGATCCGCGACAACCAGGTGGTGATCGTCGCCGGCGAGACCGGTTCGGGCAAGACGACGCAGCTGCCGAAGATGTGCCTGGAGCTGGGCCGCGGGGTGCGGGGGTTGATCGGGCACACCCAGCCGCGGCGGATCGCCGCCCGGTCGGTGGCTTCCCGGATCGCTGACGAGTTGGGGATCGAGCTGGGCGGCGCGGTCGGCTACCAGGTGCGCTTCACCGAGCGGGCCGGTGAGGACACGCTGGTGAAGCTGATGACCGACGGCATCCTGCTCGCCGAGATCCAGCACGACAAGTTCCTGCGCCGCTACGACACGCTGATCATCGACGAGGCGCACGAGCGAAGCCTGAACATCGACTTCCTGCTGGGCTATTTGAAGCGGTTGTTGCCGCACCGCCCGGATCTGAAGGTCATCATCACGTCGGCGACGATCGATCCGGAGAGCTTTTCCCGGCATTTCAACGACGCCCCGGTGATCGAGGTGTCCGGGCGCACCTACCCGGTGGAGGTGCGCTACCGGCCGCTGGTGGACGACTCGGACGAGACCGAGGACGTGTTCCGGGACCAGACGCAGGCCATTTGCGACGCGGTCGACGAGTTGTGCGCGGAGGGCCCGGGTGACATCCTGGTCTTCCTCAGCGGGGAGCGGGAGATCCGGGACACCGCGGACGCGCTGCGGCAGCAGAACCGGCCGAACACCGAGATCTTGCCGCTGTACGCCAGGTTGTCGGCTTCCGAGCAGAACCGGGTCTTCCAGTCGCACACCGGTCGGCGGATCGTGCTCGCCACCAACGTGGCCGAGACGTCGTTGACGGTGCCGGGCATCAAGTACGTGATCGACCCGGGGACGGCCCGGATTTCCCGGTACAGCTTCCGCACCAAGGTGCAGCGGTTGCCGATCGAGCCGATCTCGCAGGCTTCGGCGAACCAGCGCAAGGGCCGCTGCGGCCGGGTGTCGGAGGGCATCTGCATCCGGTTGTACTCCGAAGAGGACTTCCTGGCCCGCCCGGAGTTCACCGATCCGGAGATCCAGCGGACGAACCTGGCTTCGGTCATCTTGCAGATGACTTCGCTGGGGCTGGGGGACGTGGGGTCGTTCCCGTTCTTGGATCCGCCGGATCGTCGGCAGATCAACGACGGCGTCAACTTGCTGTACGAGCTCGGGGCGTTGGAGAAGACCGGGAAGGGGCACCGGCTCACCGAGATCGGGCGGCGGTTGGCGCAGTTGCCGATCGACCCCAGGCTGGCCCGCATGGTGTTGGCGGCCGAGCGGAACGGTTGCGTGCGGGAGGTCCTGGTCATCGCCGCCGCTTTGTCCATTCAGGACCCGCGGGAGCGGCCGGCGGACCAGCAGCAGGCCGCGGACAGCAAGCACGCCCGGTTCGTGGACAAGGACGCCGATTCGGACTTCCTGACCTACTTGAACCTGTGGCGCTACTTGCGGGAGAAGCAGCGGGAGCTGTCCGGCAACCAGTTCCGCAAGCTGTGCCGGGCGGAGTTCTTGAACTACTTGCGGGTCCGCGAGTGGCAGGACCTGTACCTCCAGTTGCGGCAGCTGGTCAAGGGCATGGGGATGTCCATCAACGACCAGCCGGCGGACCCCGACCTGATCCACCAGTCGCTGCTGGCCGGGCTGCTCAGCCACATCGGGTTGAAGGACGCGGAGAAGAAGTCCTCCGGCCGCGGCCCGCAGGAGTACTTGGGGGCGCGCAACGCCCGGTTCGCGATCTTCCCGGGGTCTTCGCTGGTCAAGAAGCAGCCGCGGTGGGTGATGGCCGCGGAGCTGGTGGAGACGTCCCGGCTGTGGGCCCGGATGGTGGCCAAGATCGAGCCGGAGTGGGCCGAGCGGTTGGCCGGCCACCTGGTGAAGCGGAACTACAGCGAGCCGCACTGGGAGCGCAACCGGGCCGCGGTGGTCGCCTACGAGAAGGTGACGCTGTACGGGGTTCCGCTGGTGGCCTCGCGGAAGGTCAACTACGGGCGGATCGATCCGCAGTTGAGCCGGGAGCTGTTCATCCGGCACGCCCTGGTGGAGGGCGACTGGGACACCGACCACGAGTTCTTCCACCGCAACCGGGAACTGCTGGCGGAAGTGGAGGACCTGGAGGAGCGGACCCGGCGCCGCGACATCCTGGTCGACGACGAAACCCTGTTCGAGTTCTACGACCAGCGCATCGGCGCGGAAGTGGTTTCCGGGCGGCACTTCGACTCCTGGTGGAAGGAGGTCCGCCGCCAGCAGCCCGATCTGCTGAACTTCGAGAAGTCGATGCTGATCAACCAGGATTCCGGGGAGGTCAGCGATCAGGACTACCCGGACTTCTGGGTGCAGGGCCAGCACCGGTTGCGGTTGTCGTACCAGTTCGAGCCGGGGGCCGATGCCGACGGCGTCACCGTGCACGTTCCGCTGGAGCTGCTCAACCAGGTCAGCTCCGACGGGTTCGACTGGCAGATCCCGGGGTTGCGGGAGGAACTGGTCACGGCGCTGTTGAAGTCGCTGCCCAAGCAGTTGCGCCGCAACTTCGTGCCGGTGCCCGACCACGCCAAGGCGGCGCTGCAGCGGATGGACCCGCAGGACGGCCCGCTGCTGGAGTGCTTGACCCGGGCGTTGAAGCAGATGACCGGTGTGGTGGTGCCGGCCGACGCGTGGGATTGGGACCGGGTGCCCGACCACTTGAAGATGACGTTCCGGGTGGTGGGGGCCAAGGGGCGCAAGCTCGGCGAGTCCAAGGACTTGGACCAGTTGAAGGCCGAGTTGAAGCCGAAGCTGCGCGCGGAGATCTCCAAGGCCGGCAAGTCGGTGGAGCAGCGCGGTCTGCGGTCGTGGAGTTTCGGTTCGCTGCCGCGCACTTTCGAGGACCAGCGGTCCGGTCACGCGGTGCGCGCCTATCCGTCCTTGGTGGACGAAGGGGACAGCGTCGCGGTTCGGATGTTCAGCTCCGAGGCGGAGCAGCGCCAGGCGCTGTGGGGCGGCACCAGGCGGTTGTTGGCGTTGAACCTGCCGTCACCGGTGAAGTCGATCCAGCGCGGGTTGAACAGCGGCGAGAAGCTGGTGCTGGGCAGCGCCCCGCACGGGGACGTGGACGCGGTGCTGACCGATTGCGTCAACTGCGCGTTGGACAAGTTGATGGCCGAGAACGGCGGCCCGGTGTGGGACGAGGAGTCGTTCCGCAAGCTGCTGGACGCGATTCGCCCGCGGCTGGGCGAGGTCACCGCCGACACCGTGACCCGGACGGTGCGGATCTTGTCGGTGGCGCAGCGGGTGAACGCCGTGCTGGCCGATCCTCCGAAGAACGTCACCGCCGAGTCCATTGCGGACATGCGGGAGCAGGTGGCGGGCTTGGTCTACCCGGGGTTCGTCACCGCCACCGGGTGGCACCGGTTGCCGCACATCGCCCGGTACTTGCAGGCCGTCGAGGTGCGGTTGGAGAAGGCGCAGTACCACCCGCAGCGGGATTTCGAGTGGATGGACCAGATCCACGAGGTGCAGCAGCGCTACCAGCAGTTGCGGAGGCAGTTGCCGTCCTCGCCCGCGCTGCGGGAGATCGGCTGGATGGTGGAGGAGCTGCGGGTGAGCTTGTTCGCGCAGACGTTGGGGACCGCCCAGTCGGTTTCGGTCAAGCGGATCCACCGGGCGATGGACAAGCTCGCCGGCTAGCCCGGGCCGGGGTGGCCTCGGCCCGGGGCCGGTTCGTCAGTTCACCGGGGAGACGGTCACCCCGAATGCGCCGGGGCCGATGTGGGCGCCCAGGATCGCGCTGGTCTCCACCAGCACGGCCCGGCGGACTTGCGGGATGCGCTTGCGCAGTTCGGTGAGCACCTGTTCGGCGCGGTCGGCGGCTTGGAAGTGCTCCACGCCGATGTCGACCGGATTGTTGCCGGCCCGGCTGACCCCGGCGTCGATGATCTTGTTGATCGCCCGTTCCGGGCCGATGCCCTGCGCGTACTTCTCGAGCTTCCCGTGCTTGAGGATCAGCAGGGGCTTGATGGACAGCGCTTGGCCGAGCATGGCCTGGAGGTTGTTGATCCGGCCGCCGCGGCGCAGGTATTCGAGGGTGTCGACGTAAACCAGCTGGGTGGTGCTGCGCAGGCGCTGCTCCAGCACGTTCATCACCTGCTGCGGGGTGGCGCCGGACGCGGCGGCTTCGGCGGCGGCCACCGCGGAGAAGCCGAGGCTGAGCCCGACCAGCCGGGAGTCGACGACGTAGACCGGGAGGTCGACTTCGGCGGCTGCGCTGCGCGCGGACTTGCAGGTCCGGGAGAGCTGCTCGGAGATGTGCACCGAGATGATCGCCTCCACCCCGGCGGCTGCGGCGTCCATGTAGTTCCAGAAGAAGGCCGGGGACGGTGGTTCGCTGGTCTCGACCGGGACTCCGGCCACCATCGCTTCGGCCAGTTGCGCGTGCGGGATCCGGCGCTCGTCGTTGTGCTCGTCGCCGATTCTCAGTTCGAGCTGCACCACGGGCAGGTGCAGCTTGCTGGCCACGTCCGCTGGGATCGAAGCGGTGGAATCAGTGACGATGGCGACGCGTTGCCTCATGCGGTCAGGCTACTCACCCGGATGTACTACCCATTTCCCCCCGGATTGAAGTGGCCTGGATCGCTTTGTGGCACGAGTCGGTGAAAAGGTGAGTACTCTCACGCGCAAGTCCTGGTTGCCGCTGGGCTACTGACAAGTAACATCCCGGGTGGTATCACGATGCGACAGCATCCGGTGGCCATTCGCGATCACTTATCCGGTGTGGCCGCCAGGTAAATCAAGCAAGCGCTGGGTTGCCCAGCGAGCCGTCGGCAGTCCGCAGGAGGTCGAAGAGGGCCCATGAACATCGTCGTCCTGGTCAAGCAGGTGCCCGACACATATTCCGAGCGGAAACTCACGGAAACCGACCACACGCTCGACCGTGAGTCGGCCGATGCGGTGCTGGATGAGATCAACGAACGGGCCGTTGAGGAAGCGCTGCAGATCAAAGAAGCGCAAGGCGGCGAGGTGACCGTCATCTGCATGGGCCCCGAGCGGGCTACCGACGCCATCCGCAAGGCCCTGTCCATGGGCGCGGACAAGGCGGTCCACCTGGCGGACGAAGCCCTGCACGGCACGGACGCTCCTGCCACGGCTCGCGCGTTGGCGAAGGTCATCGGCACGGTGGACTCGGTGGACCTGGTCATCGCGGGCAACGAGTCCACTGACGGTCGTGCCGGTGCGGTGCCGGCCATGCTCGCCGAGGTGCTGGGCTGGCCGCAGCTGACCTTCGCGCGCAAGGTCGAGACCGACGGCACCACCGTCAAGATCGAGCGGGAAACCGACGCGGGCATCGTCAACCTCGAGGCGAACACGCCTGCGGTCGTGTCGGTGACCGAGAAGATCAACGAGCCGCGGTACCCGTCCTTCAAGGGCATCATGGCCGCGAAGAAGAAGCCGGTCACCGTGTTGAGCTTGGCCGACGCCGGCATCGACGCTTCCGAGGTCGGGCTGGCCAACGCCGCGTCGCAGGTGGTGGCGTCCGCGCCGACGCCGCCGAAGGCAGCGGGTGTGAAGGTCACCGACGAAGGCGAGGGCGGCGTGCAGATCGCCGAGTTCCTTGCCGGTCAGAAACTGCTCTGAAAGTCGTTCACGGAAATCGCGAGGAGGCATTGATTCATGAGTGAGGTTCTGGTCCTCGTTGATCACGTGGGCGGCGAGGTCAAGAAGGTCACCTACGAGCTGCTGACCGCTGCTCGGCGGCTGGGCGAGCCGTCGGCCGTGGTCGTCGGCGAGCCGGGCACCGCTGAGAAGCTCACCGCGGCCCTGGGCTCCTACGGTGCTGCCAAGGTCTACGCGGCGGAGACCGCCGAGGTCGCCCAGTACCTGCTGACGCCGCAGGTCAACGCGCTGGCCGCGCTGGTGGAGCGGACGTCCCCGGCCGCGGTGCTGATCCCGGCTTCGGTGGACGGCAAGGAGATCGCCGGCCGCCTGGCGGTGCGCACCGGCTCCGGTCTGCTCAACGAGGTCGTCGACCTCGACGAGCAGGGGGTGGCCAGCCACTCGCTGTTCGGCGGCTCCTACACCTCGCAGGCGAAGGTGGTCAAGGGCACCCCGGTCATCACCGTCCTGCCGGGCTCCATCGAGGCGGAGCAGGCCAGCGGTGCCGCCGCGGTCGAGCAGGTGGAGGTCCCCGCTTCCGACGCGGCCAAGACCGCCAAGATCACCGGTCGCCAGCCGGCCGAGGCCGGTGACCGCCCGGAGCTGACCGAGGCTTCCGTGGTCGTCTCCGGTGGTCGTGGTGTCGGCTCGGCGGAGAACTTCTCCGTGGTCGAGGCGCTGGCCGACTCGCTGGGTGGTGCGGTCGGCGCGTCCCGCGCCGCGGTGGACTCCGGCTACTACCCGCACCAGTTCCAGGTCGGGCAGACCGGTAAGACCGTCTCGCCGCAGCTGTACATCGCGCTCGGCATCTCGGGTGCGATCCAGCACCGCGCCGGTATGCAGACCTCGAAGACCATCGTGGCGGTCAACAAGGACCCCGAAGCCCCGATCTTCGAGATCGCCGACTACGGCGTGGTCGGCGACCTGTTCCAGGTCGCCCCGCAGCTGACCGAGGAGATCAACAAGCGCAAGGGCTGAGCTGGCGCAGAAGCTCTCCACCAGCGGGCGGGTCGCACCGGCGGCCCGCCCGCTGCGCTTTCAGCGGCCGCCGGCTTCGTCCCGGCCCTTGCAGGCGAGCTCGTCCGCCCGCTCGTTCTCCGGGTGCCCGGCGTGCCCCTTGACCCACTGCCACCGCACCTCGCGGTGCCGGGCGCACTCGGCTTCCAACCGCTGCCACAGCTCGGCGTTCTTCACCGGCTGCTTCGCGGCGGTCCGCCACCCGTTGCGCTTCCACCCCGGCAGCCACTTGGTGATCCCGTTGAGCACGTAGCTGCTGTCGGTGTAGATCCGCACCAGCGGCATCGGGCGGGTGAGCGCCGCCAGCCCCTCGATCACCGCGGTGAGCTCCATCTTGTTGTTCGTGGTGGCCGGGTCCGAGCCGTAGAGCTCCCGCTCGTGCCTGCCGTAGCGCAGGACCACGCCCCAGCCGCCGGGGCCGGGGTTGCCGCTGCAGGCGCCGTCCGGGTAGATCTCCACGCACTCGAGGGCATCGCTGGGCTGCATGCTGTGCAATCTACGGCCGCCCCCGGTCGTCGCGGCGGGCGCACCCCGGAGCGACCGGGCGTTCCCGCGCCGTGCGGGGACGAGCACGTTGGCCGCCGCGCCCGGCGGGGGGCGCCCCGACGGCGCCACCGGCTGGCCGCCTGACCCGCAGGTCTGCGGCAGGAACCGGGTTGACCTGCGCCTTTCATCAGACCGCGGGGTGGGGCGAGCGCGGCCTGCATTACCCTGGACAGACGATGACTTACCTCGACCACGCTGCCACGACACCGATGCGGCCCCGGGCGGCCGCGGTGATGAGCGAAGCGCTGACCATGATCGGCAACGCTTCCTCCCTGCACACCTCGGGCCGGCGGGCTCGTCGGGCAGTGGAGGAGTCGAGGGAGGACATCGCTGACGCGCTGGGCGCCCGGCCGTCCGAAGTGATCTTCACCGGTGGCGGCACCGAAGGCGACAACCTCGCGGTGAAGGGCATCTACTGGGGGCGCCGCAAGGAGGACCCGGCCCGCCGGCGGGTGCTGGCCTCCTCGGTCGAGCACCACGCGGTGCTCGACGCGGTCGAGTGGCTCGCCGAGCACGAGGGAGCCGAGGTCACCTGGCTGCCGGTGGACTCCTGCGGCCGGGTGCAGCCGGAGGTGCTGGAAGAGGCCATCGCCGAGGCGCCGGACGAGGTGGCGCTGGCCACCGTGATGTGGGCGAACAACGAAGTCGGCACGGTGAACCCGATCCGGGAGCTGGCCGAGGTGGCGAACCGCTACGGGGTTCCGCTGCACACCGACGCGGTGCAGGCGGTGGAGACCCTGCCGGTCGACTTCGCGGCCAGCGGCGCGGCGGCGCTCACCATGACCGGGCACAAGGTCGGCGGCCCGTGCGGGGCCGGTGTGCTGCTGCTGGGGCGGGACGTCAAGTGCGTCCCGGTGCTGCACGGCGGCGGCCAGGA
The DNA here is from genome assembly GCF_000497205.1 of Saccharopolyspora rectivirgula DSM 43747. GTDB lineage: Bacteria > Actinomycetota > Actinomycetes > Mycobacteriales > Pseudonocardiaceae > Saccharopolyspora > Saccharopolyspora rectivirgula. The sequence goes on along the minus strand of NZ_AYJW01000025.1, from coordinate 128 downwards.
GCGGGAAGTGCGGTCGGGGACGATGAACACCCCCGCCGTGCTGGGCCTGGCCGCGGCGGTGCGCGAGGCGGTGGACCAGCGCAGCACCCACGTCCCGCAGCTGACCAAGCTGCGCGACGAGCTGATCG
>NZ_AYJW01000024.1 GCF_000497205.1 Saccharopolyspora rectivirgula DSM 43747 | reverse complement strand
CCCCCGCCGTGCTGGGCCTGGCCGCGGCGGTGCGCGAGGCGGTGGACCAGCGCAGCACCCACGTCCCGCAGCTGACCAAGCTGCGCGACGAGCTGATCGCCGGGGTGCGGGCCGAGGTGCCGGACGTGGTGCTCAACGGGGATCCGGGCGACGGCCTGGTGGACGGGGGACCGTCCCGGCTGCCGGGCAACGCGCACTTCACCTTCCCCGGCTGCGAAGGCGACAGCCTGCTGATGCTGCTGGACGCCAAGGGGATCGAGTGCTCCACCGGCTCGGCGTGCACCGCTGGGGTTTCCCAGCCCAGCCACGTGCTGCTGGCGATGGGGGCGTCTCCCGAGGCGGCTCGGGGGTCGCTGCGGTTCTCCCTCGGGCACACTTCGACGGCAGCTGACGTGCAAGCGCTCATCGAGGCGATCGGCCCGGTGGTCCAACGAGCCCGGAACGCCGGTCTGGCAGGATTGCGCAGGTCGGCGACCGCTGCCACGGAGGTGTGAGGACGTGCGAGTACTTGCCGCAATGAGCGGCGGCGTGGATTCCGCGGTCGCCGCTGCGCGGGCGGTGGATGCCGGTCACGACGTGGTCGGGGTGCACCTGGCGCTGTCGGCCAAGCCCGGCACCCTGCGCAACGGGGCCCGCGGCTGCTGCACGATCGAGGATTCGCGGGACGCCCGTCGGGCCGCGGACATGCTCGGCATCCCGTTCTACGTCTGGGACTTCGCCGAGCGGTTCACCGAGGAGGTCATCGAGAACTTCGTCGGCGAGTACGCGGCCGGGCGCACGCCGAACCCGTGCTTGATGTGCAACGAGAAGATCAAGTTCGAGGCGCTGCTGGAGAAGGCGATCGCGCTGGGCTTCGACGCGGTGTGCACCGGGCACTACGCGCGGCTGTCCATCCAGGACGACGTGCCGGTGCTGCGGCGCAGCCGGGACGAGGGCAAGGACCAGTCCTACGTGCTGGCCTCGCTGACGCCGGAGCAGCTGCGCCACTCCATGTTCCCGCTCGGCGACTCGCTCAAGAGCGAGGTGCGCGAGGAGGCGGCCGAGCGCGGGTTGGCGGTGGCCAAGAAGCCCGACAGCCACGACATCTGCTTCATCCCCGACGGGGACACCCGGAAGTTCCTGGAGAAGAAGCTGGGCCAGCGGCCGGGCAAGCTGGTGGACGCCGAGACCGGTGCGGTGCTGGGCGAGCACACCGGCGTGCACGGTTTCACCGTCGGCCAGCGGCGCGGGCTGGGCATCGACCGCCCGGCACCGGACGGCCGGCCCCGCTACGTGCTGTCCCTGGAGCCGGTCTCGGGCACGGTGAAGGTCGGTCCGGCGGAACGGCTGCAGGTCAGCGAGATCCAGGCCAAGCGCCCGATCTGGCCGTCCGGGCGGCCGTTGGCAGAGCCCACCGAGTGCGTCGTCCAGGTGCGCGCCCACGGCGGCACCGCCGAGGCGGTCGCCGAGGCCACCGACACCGGGATCCGGGTGCAGCTGCGGCAGCCGCTGCGCGGGGTGGCGCCCGGGCAGGCCATCGTGCTGTACCGGCCGGAGGAAGCCGGTGACCTGGTGCTCGGCAGCGGCATCATCTCCGCGGCCAGCTGAGGCGCGGCGCCCGGTACCGCCGCGGAGGTGAACCGCTCCTGCTCCGCCCGGTGGAAGGGCTTGGACCGGACCGCTCCGGCGGTTAGTGTCTGGCCTCACATCCGGGTGAAGGGAGCGGTCCCATGCTTGATGTCCGTGCCAGCACGGTCGCCGATGTGCTGCGGCGCAGTGCCGCCCGCCATCCCGATCGAGTGGCGTTGCGGTTCGCCGACCGCACCGGCCAGGAGCAGGTGTGGACCTATGCCGAACTCGACGCGGCGGTGACCAGGGCCGCCGCGGTGCTGTTGGAGGCGGGGGCGAGCAAGGGCGACCGGGTCGCCGCTTACGGCCGGAACTCCGACGCCTACCTGATCGGCTTCCTGGCGTGCGCTCGGGCCGGCCTGGTGCACGTGCCGGTCAACTACAACCTGACCGGCGGGGAGCTCAGCTACCTGCTGCAGCAGTCCGGGAGCACGCTGGTGCTGGTCGATCCGGGGCTGGCCGAGAACGTGGCGAAGGTGCGCGAGGAGACCGCGGTGACCGGTGTCCTCCCGCTGCGGGACGAGGTCGGATCGCTGGTGGAGCGGTGCGCTGCGGGCCCGGTCCCGGAGCTGGACGTCGCCGTGGCCGACGACGACCTCGTGCAGCTGCTCTACACCTCCGGCACCACGTCCCAGCCCAAGGGGGCGATGATGACCCATCGGGCGCTGCTGCACGAATACCTGTCCTGCGTGACCGCGCTGGACTTCTCCGCGGACGATCGCCCGCTGCACGTGATGCCGCTGTACCACTCGGCGCAGATGCACGTGTTCATGCTTCCGCACCTGATGATCGGGTCGCAGAACGTGCTGGCCGAGGACCCCGATCCGGCCGGTGCGCTGGCCCGCATCGAGTCCGAGCGGATCACGTCGTTCTTCGCCGCCCCGACGGTGTGGGTGGCGTTGAGCAACCACCCCTCGTTCGCCGAGCACGACCTCTCCTCGCTGCGCAAGGCCTACTACGGCGCTTCCATCATGCCCGGACCGGTGCTGCAGCGGTTGCGGCAGGCCCTGCCCCGGCTGGGGTTCTACAACTGCTTCGGCCAGTCGGAGATCGCGCCGCTGGCGACGGTGCTGCGCCCCGAGGAGCACGAGGAGCGCCCGGACTCGGCCGGCCGCCCGGTGCTGTTCGTCGAAGCCAAGGTGGTGGACGAGCAGGGGGAGGAGGTCGCGCCCGGGGAACTGGGCGAGATCGTGTACCGGTCGCCGCAGCTGTGCACCGGGTACTGGGAGAAGCCGGAGGAGACCGCGGAGGCGTTCCGCGACGGCTGGTTCCACTCCGGGGACCTGGTGCGCCGGGACGAGCAGGGCTACATCTACGTGGTGGACCGGATCAGGGACGTCATCAACACCGGCGGGGTGCTGGTCTCCTCCCGGGAGGTCGAGGACGTCCTCTACACCCACCCGGCGGTGGCCGAAACCGCCGTGGTCGCGGTCCCGGATCCGAAGTGGATAGAGATGGTGGTCGCGGTGGTGGTGGCCAAGGGCCCGGTCACCGAGGAGGAGCTGATCGACCACGCCCGCCAGCGCTTGGCCGGGTTCAAGGTGCCCAAGCGGATCCACTTCGTCGAGGACCTGCCGCGCAACAGCGCCGGCAAACTGCTCAAGCGGGTGCTGCGCGAACAGCTCGCGAGCTGACCGCCGGTTGCGGTGCCGACCCCCGGCGGTGTCCATAATGGCTGCGTGAGCGACGAAGTCTGGGGCGCCGGCACCGCGACGGCGGTCGGCTCGATGCCCGGCACGGACCCGGTGGAAACCGCCCGCACCGTGGTCGGCGAGCTGCCGGAACTGGTTCCGTTCCCGGAACTGCCGGCCCGCGGGGTCGGGGCCGACGTCATCGGCCGCACCGCCGGTCTGCTGGTGGACCTGGCGGTGGAGGTGGTTCCCTCCGGTTACCGGGTCACCGCGCGGCCGGGCCGGGACCACCGGCGGGCCGTGGACCTGCTGCGGTGGGACCTGGACGCGGTGGAGCAGGCGGTGTCGGAGACCGGGGCGCCGCGGGCGGTGAAGGTGCAGGCGGCCGGCCCGTGGACGCTGGCGGCGGGGGTCGAGCTGCAGCGCGGCCACCGGGTGCTGACCGACCGCGGGGCGCTGCGGGACTTCGCCGAGTCGCTCACCGAAGGGCTCGTCGAGCACGCCGCCCAGGTGGCCAAGCGCACCGGGGCGCGGGTCGTGGTGCAGCTGGACGAGCCGACCCTGCCGGCGGTGCTGGCCGGGGACCTGCCCACCCCGTCGGGCTACGGCACGGTTCCGGCGGTGCCGGAGCCGGAGGCGCAGCGGCTGCTGCGCGAGGTCGTCGACCGGCTCGGTGCTGCCACCGGGTCCCCGGTCGTCGTGCACTGCTGCGCGCAGCGGCCCCCGGTGGCCCTGCTCCGGCAGGCCGGCGCGGCGGCCATCTCGCTGGACGCGACCCGGTTGGGGGAGGTCAGCGGTTCGTTCGCCGACGAGCTCGGCGAGGCTTGGGAGGAGGGCACCGCCCTGTTCCTCGGCCTGGTCCCCGGGACCGATCCGGCGGACCGGGTGGAGCTGCGGCAGTTGGCCCAGCCGGCTTTCGACCTGGCCGCCCGGCTCGGTTTCGGCCGCTGGGTGCTGGCCCAGCGCAGCGTCCCCACCCCGGTGTGCGGGTTGGCCGGGGCTTCCCCGGAGTGGGCCCGCCGGGCCATCGGTCTCACCCGGGATTTGGCCCGGTTGTTCGCCGACGAAGCTGACCAGTAGCGGAGCCGGGTAGCCCGGCCGGTCACTTGTCGAAACCGCTCCCGGGTGTCAGAGTCGGGGCTAGGCGCAATAAGCCCTGGAGGTGGCTCCGATGCGTGCGGTTGTGCCCCACGTGGTGAGCCGGTGCCCGGTTGCTCCCCGGCAGCCGGTTGGCAGGCCGATCTCCGCTGCCTGCCGGGCGGTCCGGAGTGCTGGTACCCGTGTCGCCGTGACGCGAGACGTGCTGTTCGCGATCGACTCCGGCGGCTGACCGGCCGACTGGAATCCCCTCTGCGCCCTCCCAACGTCCTGTTCTGTCCACTGTGCAGCATCGTGGCCGGGGTACGGCCGTGCCAGGTGCTGCTCCGCTCTTCTGCTCATCCGGCGGCTTCGGGAGTCCTGCCATGCCTTTCCTGCTCCGATCCAGCCTGCACCAGCGACATACCGGGCCGCACATCGCGGCGCTGGCCGACGTGGAACCGGAACCGTACTGGTTGGCCCGCACTCCGCGCCCGCAGCCGGCTTCTGCCCTGACCCGGCCGGTGCGCGCGGACCTGCTGATCGTCGGCGGCGGTTACACGGGGCTGTGGGCGGCGCTGCAGGCCAAGGAACGGGATCCGGGGGCCGACGTCGTGCTGGTCGAGGCGCGCGAGTGCGGTTGGGCGGCCTCCGGTCGCAACGGCGGGTTCTGCGTTTCCAGCCTCACCCACGGCATTCGCAACGGTCACCGGTGGTTCGCGCCGGAACTGGGGGTGCTGGAGCGGTTGGGGATGCAGAACCTCGACGGCATCGAGAAGACCATCCGCTCCTGCGGGATCGACTGCGACTTCGAGCGCACCGGGGAGCTCGAAGTGGCGGTGGCGGACTGGCAGCTGCGCGGGTTGCGCCAAACCGCTCAGCTGGCCGGCGAGTTCGGCCACGACGTCGAGCTGCTGGACGCCGACCAGGTGCGGGCCGAAGTCCGCTCGCCCACCTACCGGGGTGCGTTGTGGATGCGGGATTCGGCTGCCCTGCTCGACCCGGCCCGGCTGGCCTGGGGGTTGCGGGAGGCTTGCCTGCGGCGCGGGGTGCGCATCTACGAGCGGACCCCGGTGGAGCAGCTGGACCGGACCGGCCGGGCGGTGCTGGCCCGCACCCCCTACGGCTCGGTGCTGGCGCGCCAGGTGCTGTTGGCGACGAACGGGTTCCCGCCGCTGCTGCGCCGGCTGCGCCGCTACGTGCTCCCGGTGTACGACCACGTGCTGGCGACCGAGCCGCTCACCGACGACCAGCTGGCAGAGATCGGCTGGGCGCGTCGGCAGGGCATCAGCGATGCCGGGAACCAGTTCCACTACTACCGGCTCACCAGCGACAACCGGATCATCTGGGGCGGCTACGACGCCATCTACCACTACGGGGGCGCGGTGCGGGACGAACTGCACGTGCGGCCGGAGACGTTCGCCAAGCTCGCCGGGCACTTCTTCGCCACCTTCCCGCAGCTGGAGGGGCTCCGGTTCACCCACGCCTGGGGCGGGGTGGTGGACACCTGTTCCCGCTTCTGCCCGTTCATGGGCACCACCAGGGACCGGCGGATCGGCTACGCCCTGGGCTACACCGGGCTGGGGGTGGCGGCCACCAGGTTCGCTTCCGGGGTGGTGCTCGACCTGCTGGCCGGCCGCCCCGGGGAGCACACCGGGTTGCGGTGGGCCACCACCCGACCGCTGCCGTGGCCGCCGGAACCGTTGCGCTGGCTGGGAGTCCAGTTGACCCGCTGGTCGTTGGGCAGCGCCGACCGCCACGGCGGGCGGCGCAACTGGTGGCTGCGCCGCCTGGACTCGTGGGGGCTGGGCTTCACCTCGTAGGCGTTGGTGGAAAATGCTTTTGAGCGAACAATTTTTGCTGAACCGGCGGTGAACGGCGTGGGCGGCTGGTAGGAAGTCCCCGTGGCTCGCAGATGCACCGAACAGGAGATCGGACAGGCCTGCTGGATAAGGACGAGCACGATTCAAGACGCCGCGTGCTTGACCTTGGTGGCCGGGGGCGGCATCAGACAAACCGCGGCCGCCTTCGGAGCGGTCCAGGAGTCCGGTCGGGAACTGGACATCGACGACTTCTGCGAGGAGGCCTTCGCGCACCAGGAGAGATATCCGATGATCGCGGTGCGCAGCCTTGGTGACTGGCAGCTGGTGGTGGAGGACGCCGGTGGTCAGGGCAGGCGGCCCGAAGTGCTGCGCCGGGCCAGTGCGCGCACCAAGGCGGTCTCGATCTACTGGGACGTGCAGGGGGAGTGCAGCTTCTCCTACGCCGCGGGCGGCAAGGTGCGGGTGTCGTTCGAGCCGGCCCTGCCGGAGTACCGGGAGGGCACCAACCCGGATCTGCTGGACTCGTTGTTGACCGGTTTGCCATGGGAGGGCGTCGATCCGGTCCCGGTGATGCTGGCGCTGGCCGGACGGGTGACCGGGCTGCCCGCCACCGAGGCGTGGCTGAGCGGCAGCTTCTGGACGTTCCCGGTCGCGGCTTGGCCGGACGATCCGCCCGCGATCGTCCACCCGGACCCGGACGTGTGCCCGCCGCGGCTGGCGGAGTTGGCGTCCCGGTCCGGGCCGCACCAGCTGCGGCAGGCGGCGCTGCAGGTCGCCCGGCACGTGCTGGCGCGGACGGACTGCTTGGAGCATCCGCTGGTGGTGCGCACGCTGCGGTTGCTGACGGTCGGTTCCCGGGTCGACCGGGGGCTGCTGGACGAGTTGTTCCGGCAGTGGCACTGGGAGAGCATCCAGCAGCGGCCGGCCAGCATCGCGCGCAACCAGGTGCGGGCGGTGCAGGTGCTGCGGCAAGCCACCGGGGAAGAACCGCTGACCGCGCTGCTGGCGGTGCTGGCCGCGGCCCGGGAGGTGCGCGGGGTGCGGGCCGAAGAACTGGTCGCGTTGGCCACCGCCGCGTTGCGGGGCACCGGTTTTTGAGGCATTCCGCCTCCGCGCGCGGCGGTGGAGCGGCACAATGTGCCGCATGAAGTTCTTCCGCCGCAACCGGACTGCAAGCGAGGGCACCAGCGAGTCGGTCGAGGCCAGCTCGGTCGACCCCAGCGTCGACGCGGCGGCTCGCGCTGCGCGGTTCTGGCAGCGGTGGAAGGAGCTGCTGCCCGAGATCAGTGCAGCGCTCGGGGACAAGGTGCTGCACCGGGTCGAGCCGCTGATCGCCGAGGCGGTCGCGGAGCTCCACCCGCACCTGAGCTTCTCCGTCGAGCGCGGTGAGAAGGCCGTCTACGCCCTGGTGATCAGCAGCCAGGAGGATCCTGAGCTGCGGGTCTACACCGACGCCTGGATGGCGGCCGCCCCGCCGGCGGACACGCTGTGGGAGTACCACGACTCCGTTCCCCCGGTGCCGGACCCGACCGAGGTCACCGTCAACCTGCGCGGGGAGAAGTACCCGCTCGACCAGGTCCGGGTGGTGGCGCAGGTCGACGAGGAGGAGGGCTTGGTGGACGTGGCCCTCTACCACCCGGGGTTCGCCCAGCTGGAGGCGGAGGCCCGCAGGGCGCTCACCTTCCTCACGCTGGACGCCACGTTGGGGGAGCGGTTGGCGGCCGCTCGGTTGGGCCGGGTGGAGACCGCCGAGCTGGAACCGCAGAGTTCCATCGGGCTGCTGGAGTTCCGCGAACTGGCCCGCAAGCTCGACGACGAACGCACCGACCAGTGATCGTGCCGCTGTGTGCCGGTGTCGGGGCGGCTCGCTAGGCTCAGAGGGTGACCAGCAAGAATTCGGACTTCCGCACCGATCAGGTGGCCGGTGTGGAGAACGGTCTACCGGCTGATCCGGCGGCCGGCCACCGGCGCGAAGGGCTCGAGGACGTCCCGGCCGAGATCCGGGAGCGCTACAACGACCTCGTCGAAGAGGTGCGCTCCCACCAGTTCCGGTACTACGTGCTGGACGCGCCGATCATCTCGGACGCCGAGTTCGACGAGTTGTTCATCGAGCTGCAGCGCCTGGAGGAGGAGCACCCGGCGCTGCGCACCCCGGACTCGCCCACCCAGGTGGTCGGTGGTTCCTTCTCCACCGAATTCACCCCGGTCCGGCACCTGGAGCGGATGCTGAGCCTGGACAACGCCTTCAACACCGACGAGTTGCGGGCGTGGGCGGACCGGGTGGAGCGCGAGGTCTCCAGCGAGGTCCACTACCTGTGCGAGCTGAAGATCGACGGCCTGGCGGTCAACTTGGTGTACCGCCACGGCAAGCTGGAGCGGGCGCTCACCCGCGGGGACGGTCGCACCGGTGAGGACGTCACGCTCAACGTGCGCACCATGAAGGACGTCCCGGATCGGCTCACCGGGACCGACGAGTACCCGGTTCCGGAGCTGGTGGAGATCCGGGGCGAGGTGTTCTTCCGCGTCGACGAGTTCACCGAGCTCAACGCCGGCCTGGTGGAGGCCGGCAAGCCCCCGTTCGCCAATCCGCGGAACGCGGCCGCCGGATCGTTGCGGCAGAAGGACCCCCGCATCACCCGCAACCGGCCGCTGCGGTTGCTGTGCCACGGGTTGGGGAAGCGCGAGGGGTTCGAGCCGCAGCGCCAGTCCGAGTCCTACGCCGCCATGAAGGCGTGGGGGCTTCCGGTGTCCCGGCACACAGTAGTTCTGTCTACTGTGGAAGAAGTGATCGAGCACATCGAGTACTGGGGCAAGAACCGGGACAGCGCGGAGCACGAGATCGACGGCATCGTGGTCAAGGTGGACGAGGTGCCGCTGCAGCGCCGGCTGGGCTCCACCTCCCGCGCACCCCGGTGGGCGATCGCCTACAAGTACCCGCCGGAGCAGGCGACCACCACGCTGCACGACATCCAGGTCAACGTCGGCCGCACCGGCCGGGTCACCCCGTTCGCGGTGATGGAACCGGTGAAGGTGGCCGGGTCCACGGTCTCCATGGCGACCCTGCACAACGCCGACGAAGTGCGCCGCAAGGGCGTGCTCATCGGGGACCGGGTGGTCATCCGCAAGGCCGGTGACGTGATCCCCGAGGTGCTCGGCCCGGTGGTGGACGTGCGCACCGGGGACGAACGCGAGTTCGTCATGCCCAAGAACTGCCCGGAGTGCGGCACCGAGCTGCGCCGGCAGAAGGAGGGCGACGTCGACCTGCGCTGCCCGAACGCGCGGTACTGCCCCGGGCAGCAGCGCGAGCGGCTGTTCTACCTGGCCAGCCGTTCTGCGCTGGACATCGAGGTGCTCGGTTACGAGTCCGCCACGGCGCTGCTGGACGCCGGCGTGATCGAGGACGAAGGGGACATCTTCAGCCTGGACGAGGCGAAGCTGCTGGAAGTCCCGCTGTTCCGCACCAAAGAGGGCAACCTGTCGGCCAACGGGGTCAAGCTGCTCAACAATCTGCAGTCGGCCAAGGAAAAACCGCTGTGGCGAGTCCTGGTCGCACTGTCCATCCGGTACGTCGGTCCCACGGCTGCCCGGGCGCTGGCCCAGGAGTTCGGTTCGATCGACCGCATCGAGTCGGCCTCGGAGGAGGAGCTGGCCAGCGCGGAGGGGGTCGGCCCGACCATCGCCGCTGCGGTGCGGGAGTGGTTCGAGGTGGACTGGCACCGCGAAATCGTCCGCAAGTGGCGGGAAGCCGGCGTTCGGATGGCCGACGAACGGGACGAGTCGATCCCGCGTCACCTGACCGGGTTGTCCATTGTGGTCACTGGGACGCTGCAGAACTACTCCCGGGACGAGGCCAAGGAGCTGATCGTGGCCCGGGGAGGTCGGGCCGCCGGATCGGTGTCGAAGAAGACCGCCTTCGTGGTGGTCGGCGATTCACCGGGGTCCAAGTACGACAAGGCCGTGCAGCTGGGGGTTCCCGTCCTGGACGAGGACGGCTTCCGGGTGCTGCTGGACGAAGGACCGGAAGCGGCCCAACAGCACGTGCTGCCCGCGGAGTGATCCCCGGCGCCAGGAGCGCTGCGGTGCGGGGCGCGGCCGCGCAGCCGCGCCCCCGCGCTCACTCCTCCAGCACGACCGAGACGATGCCGGCCAGGTGGGCCAGTCGAGCGACTTCAGCGGCCCGGAACATCGGACCGCCCGGCCGACCGGTCAACAGCACCAGGTCGGGCTTGCCGATCGGGGTCACGGCCAGTTCGGTGCCGAGCTCCTTCCAGGTCTCCGGCACCCACGAGTCCTCGACGTCGAGGATGGTCGCCCGCGGCAGCGGCAGCCAGGGCAGCTCCAGGTAGCCCTCCTGCGGGGCGGACGTGCTGGCGGCGAGCTGCTCGGCGCCGCCGGAGTGGTGCCCGAAGACCACGGCCCAGCCGGACCGGATGATGCGCGGGACCCCTTCGGCGAAGATCTGCAGCCCGCGGCGCGGTTCGGCGGCTATTTCCTCCACCAGTTCCAGCTCCCGCCGGGTGTCCAACACGCCGGCGTAGGGGCGGACCGCGTCGACCTGGACGCCTTCCACCGATTCCGCCGCGGTGATCAGCACATCGGGCAACCGGCCGGACGGCAGTTCAACGACCATGTCGTCGACCGCCGCGCCGTTGCCGCGTTCGACGACATCCAAGCTGAGGATGTCGGCACCGATCTCGCCGAGCGCGGTCGCCACCGCTCCGAGTGAACCGGGGCGGTCCGGGATCTGCACTCGGATGAGGAAGGACACCGAACTCAACGCCTCCAGCGTCATGCGCGGCACCTTGCCGGCCGCGCGGTCAGCAGCCCACGCGGCTCCGCGGACGTTCCGGGGCGGGTGAACTGCGCAGAAAATTGTGGCAGACCCGGTGAGGGTATGGGGATACCGCTGTCCAGGGCAATGCTGTGGTCGGACCGGGGGGTGGCGGGAAGTGGTGCGCACCGGCGGTGCCGGTGCTCGCCCCCTGCGGTGCGGGACCACCTGCGCTCATAGACTGGGGGTTAGCTGTGAAACCGGACATGAGCAGGGAGCCTTCGTAGTGTCCAAGATCTCCCGCGACGAGGTCGCGCATCTCGCCAAACTGGCGAGACTGGCCGTCACCGAGGACGAACTCGACACGTTCGCCGGCCAGCTCGACGTAATCCTGGATTCGGTGGCCAGGGTGGGCGAGGTCGCCGCGGACGACATCCCGCCGACTTCTCACGCGGTTCCGGTCACCAACGTGTTCCGGGCGGACGAGGTGCGGCCTGGGCTTTCGCGTGACCAGGCGCTGTCCGGTGCTCCTGCTGCGGAAGAGAACCGGTTCCGCGTGCCGCGGATCCTGAGTGAGGAGGCCTGATGACGTCGACCGATTCCGGCGGCAGCCTGACGAGGCTGACTGCTTCCGAACTCGCTGAGAAGCTGCAGGCGGGGGAGGTCTCGTCGGTCGAGGTGACGCAGGCCCACCTGGACCGGATCGCCGCGGTCGACCGCGATGTGCACGCGTTCCTGCACGTGGACACCGAGGGTGCGCTCGCCGCGGCCCGCAAGGCCGACGAGGACCGGGCGGCGGGCGAGGCCCCCTCGCCGCTGGCCGGTGTGCCGCTGGCGCTCAAGGACGTGCTCACCACCAGCGACATGCCCACCACCTGCGGCTCGAAGATGCTGGAGGGCTGGGTGCCGCCGTACGACGCGACGGTGACCCGCAAGCTGCGGGAAGCCGGCGTGGTCGTCCTGGGCAAGACCAATATGGACGAGTTCGCGATGGGCTCGTCCACCGAGAACTCCGCCTACGGGCCGACCCGCAACCCGTGGGACCTGGAGCGCATTCCGGGCGGCTCCGGTGGCGGTTCCTCCGCCGCGCTGGCCGCTTTCGAAGCGCCGCTGGCCATCGGCACCGACACCGGTGGTTCGATCCGCCAGCCGGGCGCGGTGACCGGCACCGTCGGAGTCAAGCCGACCTACGGCGGCGTGTCCCGGTACGGCCTGGTGGCCTTCTCCTCCTCGCTGGACCAGGTCGGCCCGTGCGCGCGCACGGTGCTGGACGCGGCGCTGCTGCACGAGGTCATCGCCGGCCACGACCCGATGGACTCGACCTCCATCGACCAGCCGGTGCCCCAGGTGGTCGCCGCCGCCAAGCAGGGCGCGCAGGGCGACCTCAAGGGCGTCCGCGTCGGCGTGGTCCGGGAGTTCTCCGGCGAGGGCTACCAGCCGGGCGTGGAGCGGGCTTTCCGCGCCGCCGTCGACCAGCTGGTCGCGCTCGGGGCGGAAGTGGTCGAGGTCTCCTGCCCGCACTTCGTCTACGCGCTGCCCGCCTACTACCTGATCGCGCCGAGCGAGTGCTCCTCCAACCTGGCCCGCTTCGACGCGATGCGCTACGGCCTGCGGGTGGGCGACGACGGCTCGCGCAGTGCCGAAGAGGTCATGTCGCTGACCCGCGAAGCCGGGTTCGGTCCGGAGGTCAAGCGGCGCATCATGCTGGGCACCTACGCCCTGTCGGCCGGTTACTACGACGCCTACTACGGGCAGGCCCAGAAGGTCCGCACGCTGATCACCCGCGACTTCGACGCGGCGTTCGAGAAGGTCGACGTGCTGGTGTCGCCCACCACGCCGACCACCGCCTTCAAGCTCGGCGAGAAGACCGACGACCCGCTGGCGATGTACCTGTCGGACCTGTGCACCATCCCGGCGAACCTGGCCGGCAACGCGGCGATGAGCGTGCCGTGCGGGCTGGCCGAGGAAGACGGCCTGCCGGTCGGCCTGCAGATCATGGCCCCGGCGATGGCCGATGACCGGCTCTACCGGGTCGGCGCCGCCTACGAGGCGGCCCGCGACGCCGCGCAGGGCGGTCCTCTGATCGACCGTGTTCCCCAGCTGGAGGTCGCGTGATGAACCCGAAGCTGAAAGCAGCCTTCCAACTCGCTTCTGCGCTCTCGGCCGTGTTCGGGTTGCGCGCGAGTTTCCGCCAGGCGCGCAAGGACAACGACAAGCTCGCACTGGCGGATGTGATCGTCACCGCGCTGGGTGTGGTCACCGGTACCGCGCTGGCCGTGCGGGCCCTGCGTAAGGGGGAGGACGAGAAGTGACGGCGGTCGCCGACATCATGGACTACGACGAGGTCGTCGAGCGGTTCGACCCGGTTCTCGGCCTCGAGGTGCACGTCGAGCTCAACACGCGCACCAAGATGTTCTGCGGGTGCGCCAACGTGTTCGGCGCCGAGCCGAACACCCAGGTCTGCCCGGTGTGCCTGGGACTCCCCGGTGCGTTGCCGGTGGTCAACGCCAAGGCGGTGGAGTCGGCCATCCGGATCGGGTTGGCCCTCAACTGCGAGGTCGCGGAGTGGTGCCGGTTCGCCCGGAAGAACTACTTCTACCCGGACATGCCGAAGAACTTCCAGACCTCGCAGTACGACGAGCCCATCGTCTTCGACGGCTACCTGGACGTCGAGCTGGAGGACGGCGAGGTCTTCCGGGTCGGCATCGAGCGCGCCCACATGGAGGAGGACACCGGCAAGTCGCTGCACGTGGGCGGTGAGACCGGCCGGATCCACGGCGCCGAGCACTCGCTGCTGGACTACAACCGCGCCGGGGTGCCGCTGATCGAGATCGTCACCAAGCCGATCACCGGTGCCGGGGCCCGCGCTCCGGAGGTGGCCCGCGCCTACGTGAAGGCGCTGCGGGAACTGCTGCTGGCGCTCGGGGTTTCCGACGTGCGCATGGAGCAGGGGTCGCTGCGCTGCGACGCGAACGTCTCCCTGATGCCGAAGGGCTCCTCCGAGTTCGGCACCCGCACCGAGACGAAGAACGTCAACTCGCTGCGCAGCGTGGAACGCGCGGTGCGCTACGAGATGCAGCGGCACGCCGCGGTGCTGGCCGAGGGCGGGACGATCCTGCAGGAGACCCGGCACTTCGACGAGTCCACCGGGACCACGTCGCCCGGTCGTCGCAAGGAGACCTCCGAGGACTACCGCTACTTCCCGGAACCGGACCTGGTGCCGATCGCGCCGTCCCGGGAGTGGGTCGAGGAGCTGCGCAAGACCCTGCCGGAAATGCCGTGGGAGCGGCGCAAGCGGGTCCAGCAGGAGTGGCAGCTCTCCAACGAGGAGCTGCGCGACCTGGTCAACGCCGGGGCGCTGGACCTGGTCGCCGAGACCGTGGACGCCGGCGCGGCACCCGGGGAAGCCCGCTCCTGGTGGGTGTCCTACCTCGCCCAGCAGGCCAACAACCGCGGTGTGGAGCTCGGCGAGCTGAGCATCACGCCCAAGCAGGTGGCCCGGGTGATCGAGCTGGTCGCCCAGGGCAAGCTCACCAACAAGCTGGCCCGCCAGGTGGTGGACGGCGTGCTGGCCGGTGAGGGCGAGCCCGACGAGGTGGTCGAGGCCCGGGGTCTGGAGGTCGTCTCCGACGACTCGGCGCTGCAGAAGGCCGTGGACGAGGCGTTGGCGGCCCAGCCGGACGTGGCCGAGAAGATCCGCGGCGGCAAGGTGCAGGCCGCTGGTGCGATCGTGGGCGCGGTCATGAAGGCGACCAAGGGCAAGGCGGACGCCAAGCGGGTTCGCGAGCTGGTGCTGGCCGCTTGCGGTCAGTGAGCTGACTTCGACCGGAGAACCGGTGCCGGGGACCTCCCGGCACCGGTTCTTCTCGTTCGCGCCCGAGCGGACGAGGACTCGGCCGGTTCAGTCCTTGCCGGCGGCGCCGCCACCGGGTGGTTGCAGGCGCAGCACCCGGTCGTCGCTCGGTCCCGGGTCGCCGCCGGCCTTGTTGGCCGTGCCCAGCCACACCAGTCCGTCGGAAGCCAGGGTTGCGGTGGAGAACCGGCCGTAGGTGTCCTCCAGGACTTTGCTGGGCTGGCCGGTGAAGGTGCCGTCCGGTGCGGTGTGCAGCAGGTACAGCGCGGCCGCGTCCTGCAGGGCCACCACCACGGTGGACGGGTCGGCGGCGCACCCGGCCACCCCGGGCTGGTCCGGCCAGCTCCACGCGGGTTCGCCCAGGGGTTGGCCGAGCTGCACGCGGTAGAGCGCGTTCTGCTCGTCCCCCCGGTCGGTCACCCAGAAGCTGCCGAGGGCGGGGGTGCCGCACAGGCCGGTCGGATCGGTGAGCCCGGAGGCGATCACCGGGGAGTTGCGGTCGGGGTTCCCGGGGGCCGGGTTGCCGAACCCGTCGATGCGCAGCACCTTGCCGGCCAGCGAGCCGGGGTTGGCCGCTGCCGCCGGGTCACCGGCGTTCCCGGTGGCCACCAGCAGCGCCCCGGTGCCGTCGTCCAGCAGCGCCCCGGAGTTCCCGGAGGGGCCGCGCGGGATTCCGGTGAGCACCGGTTTCGGGCGGTCTCCCGGGGCGATCCGCACGATCCGGTTGTCCTGCGGGGTGGTGACGTAGGCGTAGATCAGCTCGTCTTCGTGGTAGCTGGGGGACAGCGCCAGCCCGGTGATCCCGCCACCGGCGGCGTCCACCGGCACCTGGGCGATCTCCACCGGTTCGGCGTTCGGCTGCACCTGCAGGATCCTGCCGGTCGAGCGTTCGGCGACCAGGGCGCTCTGCCCGTCGGGCAGCACTGCGATGGCCCCCACCGGGGCGAGGCAGGTGGCCACCACCGCCGGGTCCGGGTCGGTGCACCCGACCGGTTGCTGCGGTTCTTGCGGTCGGGGCGACCCGCTGGGCGGAGGTGGGGACTGGCCTTCGATCGAGGGCTCGGGACCGGCCTGCGCCTCCAAGGACGGCTGGTCCTCCCACTGGGCCGGATGTTCGTCCGGGAATTGTGCGCAGCCGGCCAGCAGCGCGCAGATCATGGTGCTCGCCGCCGCGGAACGCAGGTTCCAGTTGCGCCTGGCCGTCACGTTTCCCGAGAGTACTTGGTTCCTGTGAGGTCGAGGTGAACCTGGCGGCTCCGCAGCTGCGGCGGCGCTGCTCCGAATTGGTTAACCAGGTTGTTCAGTTGCGCTCGGTTGATATCGAAGTAGTCACGCGCTGGGCAACGTTTCCCGGAAAAGCGGTTCAGCGCCCCGCGGGCATCCCCTAGCCTCTGCCGGCGTGAGCATCCACGACGACCGCCCCAGCAGAGGGGGACAGGTCCCTCCCCCGGGAACGCAGCCCGGGGTGGGCCAGGGCCCGTCCACCCAGCAGTACAACTACTACGACGATGACGGCTACACCGCTGCGGAGTCGCTGTCCCCGCAGGATCTGCGGGAGGGACCGGGGTTCGGTGAGCTGCAGGAGCGCGCGTCGCTCGGTTGGAGCGCGAGCGCGGATCTCGGTCTGCTGGTCGTCCGGCTGGTGCTGGGCGGAGTTTTCCTGGCGCACGGCGCCCAGAAGTTGTTCGGCGTTCTCGGCGGCCCCGGGCCGGACGGGTTCGCCCGGATGCTCGCCGACCTGGGGTTCGAGCAGACGGAACTGCTCGCTCAGATCACCGGTGGCACCGAGGTGCTCGCCGGCGCGCTGCTGGTGCTCGGGTTGTTCACCCCGCTGGCCGCGGCCGGGATCCTCGGGGTGATGGGCAGTGCCGTGGTGCTCCACGCGGGCAACGGCTTCTTCCTGCCCAACGGGGTGGAGTACGAGGCGGTGCTGGCCGCGGTCGCTTTCGGGTTGATGTTCGCCGGGCCGGGCCGGGTGGCGTTGGACCGCGGTCGCGCGTGGTCGCGCCGTCCCGGGGTGTTCGGGGTGATCGGTCTGGTGCTGGCCGTGGTGGCGGCCGCGGTGGTGCTGGTGTTGCGCTGAGCTGGATGTCGCGGGAGAACGGGGCTTCCGGGGTGGACCCGGAAGCCCCGTTTCGCTGCGCCGGTCACTTGTTGACGTCGCGAACCGCGCCGTAGGAGGCCGAGGTGGCCAGCCGGGCGTAGGCGCGCAGGGCGGCCGAGACCGGGCGCTGCCGGTTCGCCGGCTGCCACGGGTGTTCGCTGGCTTCCATCTTGGCGCGGCGCTCGGCCAGCACCTCGTCGTCGACCAGCAGTTGGAGCTTGCGCTTCCGGACGTCGATGAGGATCTGGTCGCCGTTCTCGACCAGGCCGATGGTGCCGCCGTTGGCGGCTTCCGGTGAGATGTGGCCGACCGAGATGCCGGAGCTGCCGCCGGAGAACCGGCCGTCGGTGATCAGGGCGCACTTCTTGCCGAGTCCGGCGCCTTTGAGGAAGGCGGTGGGGTGCAGCATCTCCTGCATGCCCGGGCCGCCGGCGGGGCCTTCGTAGCGGACCACCAGGACTTCCCCGGGCTGGATCTCCTTGTTCAGGATGACCGAGACCGCTTCTTCCTGGCTTTCCACCACGCGGGCCGGTCCCTGGAAGCGCCACAGCTCCTCTTCCACCCCGGCGGTCTTGATCACCGCTCCGTCCTCGGCGAGGTTGCCGCGCAGCACGGCCAGGCCGCCGTCGGCGGTGTAGGCGTGCGCGACGTCCCGGATGCAGCCGTTCTCCGCGTCGGTGTCCAGGGAGGACCAGCGGTTGGTGGAGGAGAAGGCCTCCGTGGTGCGGACGCCGCCGGGTGCGGCGTGGAACAGCTCGATCGCTTCGTCGGACGGGGACTCACCGCGGATGTCCCATTTGGACAGCCACTCGGTGAGGTTGCTGCTGTGGATGGAGGTGACGTCCCGGTGCAGCAGGCCGGCCCGGTCCAACTCGCCCAGGATGGCGGGGATCCCGCCCGCCCGGTGCACGTCCTCCATGTGGTAGTCGGAGTTCGGGCTGACCTTGGACAGGCACGGCACTTTCCGGCTGATCCGCTCGATGTGCTCGAGCGTGAAGTCGATTTCGCCTTCCCGCGCCGCGGCGAGGGTGTGCAGCACCGTGTTGGTGGAGCCGCCCATCGCCATGTCCAGCGCCATCGCGTTCTCGAACGCCTTGGCGTTGGCGATCGAGCGCGGCAGCACCGACTCGTCGTCCTCCTCGTAGTAGCGCTTGGCCAACCGCACGATCGTGCGACCGGCTTCCTCGAACAGCTTCCGGCGGAAGGCGTGGGTGGCCAGTGTGGAACCGTTGCCCGGCAGGGCCAGGCCGAGGGCTTCGGTCAGGCAGTTCATCGAGTTGGCGGTGAACATGCCGGAGCAGGAACCGCAGGTGGGGCAGGCGGAACGTTCCACCTCGGTCAGCCCCGCCTCGTCGACCTGGGAGTTCGCGGAAGCCGAAATGGTGGTGATCAGGTCGGTGGGGGCGTGGGCGACCCCTTCCACCACGACGGCCTTGCCGGCCTCCATGGGGCCGCCGGAGACGAACACCACCGGGATGTTCAGCCGCATCGCCGCGTTGAGCATGCCCGGGGTGATCTTGTCGCAGTTGGAGATGCACACCAGCGCGTCGGCCTGGTGCGCGTTGACCATGTACTCGACCGAGTCGGCGATCAGTTCCCGGGAGGGGAGGGAGTAGAGCATGCCGCCGTGGCCCATCGCGATGCCGTCGTCGACCGCGATGGTGTGGAATTCGCGCGGCACGCCACCGGCTTCGCGGACCGCTTCGGCCACCACGTCGCCGAGGTCGCGCAGGTGCACGTGCCCCGGCACGAACTGGGTGTAGGAGTTGGCGATGGCCACGATCGGCTTGCCGAAGTCGCTGTCGGACATGCCGGTGGCCCGCCACAGCGCGCGGGCGCCGGCAGCGTTTCGTCCGTGTGTCGTGGTGCGTGAGCGCAGCTGGGGCATTTCAACCTCGGGTTCGTCTACAGCGCTTTGTGCGGGCTGCTCGCCGCGGCGGACGAATGCGGCGGCAGCGCCCGGCTTCCCGGTTCGTTCCGGCGGGCGGCGGGGGAAGTGCCTTGTGGGCGCCCCGTAGGTGCGGTGCGCTCGACATTACTCCTGCGGAATCGGGTTCGGAATCCGCCCGCCGCTCATCGCGGCCACTCGGGGGAGGTCGCGCACCCGCACGGCGGGGAGGGACACCTCCTCGCCGGAGTCCAGCACCGCCTTCAACCAGCGGCGCTCGTCCAGGCGCAGGGAGGTCACCTCGTCCCACGAGAAGGTGCTGCTGGTGAAGGTGTGGCGGACTTTGACCCGTTGTTGGCCGATGGTGGTGCGCACGCGCAGGATCCACACCGCCAGGGCCAGCGGGATGAGGTAGATGAGCAGTCCCAGCGGGCCGGTCGTGGTGGCCAGCGGGGTGGCGCACGCCGCGATGGCGAGTGCGGCGAGCAGGGTGACCGGGTTCATCCGGAAGGTCAGTTCTTCCGGCAGTTCCGGCGACCGCTGCTCGGGTTCGCCCTCGGTTCCGCCTTCCGCGGCAGGGGTGTTCTCCTCCGGCTGCTCCGCCGGTGTGCCCGGAGTCACCGCTTCGTCGGACCTGTGCTGCTCGTCCTGGTCGGAGGCGCCTTGCTCCGGCGTCTGCTGTGGCTCTGGCTCGCGGGTATCGCTCACCCTTCCTATGGTCTCACCAGGGCAAGTGCTGTCGACACCCACCGTGTTGTTCAGATGGTGGGAATGTTGTCTCGCGTAGTTGACGGGGTGGGCAGCGGTCCGTTAGCGTTCGAACCATGCTGCGACTGAACGACATTCTCGTACTTCCTTGGCGCGTCGACGCCTAAGGAAGTTCGCAGCGTCGACGCGCCAACCCTCGTTGGGCCTTTTGCCGGCCGACGAGGGTTTTTTCGTGTCCGGCCCATTTCCAACCCCGAGGCAGACCTGATGACCAGTGCCAACGCAAGGCAGAATCCGGTCCCAGCGCCACCGCCGGGACGTCGTCCCAAGCCCACTCCGCCCAGCGGAGCGCCGGTGAAGATGACCGGTGCGCAAGCCGTCGTGCGCTCCCTGGAGGAAGTCGGCTGCGAAATCGTCTTCGGAATCCCGGGCGGAACCATCCTCCCCTCGTACGACCCGCTGCTGGACTCGCAGAAGGTGCGCCACATCCTGGTCCGCCACGAGCAGGGTGCTGGCCACGCCGCGGTCGGCTACGCGCAGGCGACGGGGCGGGTCGGCGTGTGCATGGCCACATCCGGTCCGGGTGCGACGAACCTGGTGACCGCACTGGCCGACGCGCACATGGACTCGGTCCCGGTGGTCGCGATCACCGGCCAGCAGGCCACGTCGCTGATCGGGACCGACGCCTTCCAGGAAGCCGACATCTGCGGGATCACCCTTCCGGTGACCAAGCACAACTTCCTGGTGACCGATCCCGAGGACATCCCGCGGGTGCTCGCCGAGGCGTTCTACATCGCTTCCTCCGGTCGCCCCGGACCGGTGCTTGTGGACATTCCCAAGAACGTCCAGCAGGCCACGATGTCCTTCTCCTGGCCGCCGGAGATGAAGCTGCCCGGTTATCGGCCGACCACCAAGCCGCACGGCAAGCAGATCCGGGAAGCAGCTCGCCTGATGACCCAGTCGCACCGGCCGGTGTTCTACGTCGGCGGCGGGGTGATCAAGGCGGATGCGGCCGAGGAGCTCCGGGAACTCGCCGAGAAGACCGGCATTCCGGTGGTCACCACCCTGATGGCGCGCGGTGCGTTCCCCGACACGCACCCGCTGCACCTGGGGATGCCGGGCATGCACGGCACCGTCGCGGCGGTGGCCGCGATGCAGCGCGCTGACCTGCTGATCACGTTGGGCGCCCGGTTCGACGACCGGGTCACCGGGCAGCTGTCCTCGTTCGCCCCGCACGCCAAGGTCATCCACGCCGACATCGACCCGGCGGAGATCTCCAAGAACCGCTACGCCGACGTTCCGATCGTCGGCGACTGCAAGGAAGTGCTGCGGGAGCTGATCGGCGCGGTCGACGCGGCCCGCGAGGAGAACGGCACCGCGGACCTGGACGACTGGTGGGAGCAGCTGCGGGACTGGCGGGACCGCTACCCGCTGGGGTACCAGTGGCCGGCCGATGGCACTCTTTCGCCGCAGTACGTGGTGGAGCGCATCGGCAAGCTGGTCGGGCCGGACGCGGTTTACGTCGCCGGGGTCGGGCAGCACCAGATGTGGGCGGCGCAGTTCATCTCCTACGAGAAGCCGCGCACCTGGCTGAACTCCGGTGGTCTGGGCACGATGGGCTACGCCGTCCCGGCGGCGATGGGGGCCAAGGCGGCGCTGCCGGACACCGAGGTCTGGGCCATCGACGGCGACGGCTGCTTCCAGATGACCAACCAGGAGCTGGCCACCTGCGCCATCGAAGGAATTCCCATCAAGGTGGCCGTCATCAACAACGGCAACCTCGGTATGGTCCGGCAGTGGCAGAACCTGTTCTACGCCGAGCGCTACTCACATAGCGACCTCGGCACCCACAAGCACCGGATTCCGGACTTCAAGCTGTTGGCGGAGGCCTACGGCTGCGCGGGACTGCGGTGCGAGTCCAAACAGGACGTCGACAGCGTCATCAAGCGGGCTATGGAGATCAACGACCGACCGGTCGTGATCGACTTCGTGGTGGGGGAAGACGCGCAGGTCTGGCCGATGGTGGCCGCGGGTACGAGCAATGACGAGATCATGGCGGCGCGCGGAATCCGCCCGCTGTTCGAGGACGAGGGGTGAGCGCGTCGATGAGCCGGCACACGCTCAGCGTTCTGGTGGAAGACGTTCCAGGCGTCCTGGCCCGGGTCTCCGGGCTGTTCTCCCGGCGCAGCTTCAACATCGAGTCCCTGGCGGTGGGGCCGACCGAGCACCCGGACATCTCCCGGATGACCATCGTGGTGTCGGTGGGCGACCAGCCGCTGGAGCAGGTCACCAAGCAGCTCAACAAGCTGGTCAACGTGATCAAGATCGTTGAGCTGGAGCCGGACGCCTCGGTGCAGCGGGAGCTGCTGCTGGTCAAGGTGCGGGCCGACGCGTCGGTGCGCAGCCAGGTGTTGGAGACGGTCCAGCTGTTCCGCGCCAAGGTGGTCGACGTGTCACCCGAGGCGCTGACTGTCGAAGCCACCGGGACCAGGGACAAACTGGACGCGTTGCTGCGGATGCTGGAGCCGTACGGCATTCGCGAGCTGGTCCAGTCGGGCACGATCGCGATCGGCCGTGGCCCGCGTTCCATCACCGCTTCCGCAGTGCGCTGATCCGCGACCTGCGGGCAACCCGCCACAACGGGCCGACAACCGAAAAATTTCCGAAAGGAACCACGGAAACCATGGCAGCTGAAATCTTCTACGAGTCGGACGCCGATCTGGGCATCGTGCAGGGCCGCAAGGTCGC
The DNA here is from genome assembly GCF_000497205.1 of Saccharopolyspora rectivirgula DSM 43747. Taxonomy (GTDB): domain Bacteria; phylum Actinomycetota; class Actinomycetes; order Mycobacteriales; family Pseudonocardiaceae; genus Saccharopolyspora; species Saccharopolyspora rectivirgula. The sequence goes on along the minus strand of NZ_AYJW01000024.1, from coordinate 32,052 downwards.
GATCATCGGTTACGGCAGCCAGGGCCACGCCCACGCCCTGAGCCTGCGGGACTCCGGTGTCGACGTCCGCATCGGTCTGCACGAGGGCTCCAAGTCCAAGGCCAAGGCCGAGGAAGAAGGCCTGCGGGTGCTGCCGACCGCTGAGGCGGTCGAGGAAGCCGACCTGATCATGATCCTGGCGCCCGACACCAAGCAGCGGGAGATCTACGCCAAGGAGGTCGCGCCGAACCTGAAGAAGGGCGACGCCCTGTTCTTCGGCCACGGCTTCAACATCCGCTACGGCCTCATCCAGCCGCCGGCCGACGTCGACGTCGCGATGGTGGCGCCGAAGGGGCCGGGGCACCTGGTCCGCCGGCAGTTCGTGGACGGCAAGGGCGTGCCGTGCCTGATCGCCGTCGAGCAGGACGCCACCGGCAACGCCCAGGCGCTGGCGCTGTCCTACGCCGCCGGCATCGGCGGTGCTCGCGCCGGTGTCATCAAGACCACCTTCAAGGAGGAGACCGAGACCGACCTGTTCGGTGAGCAGGCGGTGCTGTGCGGTGGCACCAGCGCCCTGGTGCAGACCGGCTTCGAGGTGCTGGTGGAGGCCGGCTACCAGCCGGAGATCGCCTACTTCGAGGTGCTGCACGAGCTGAAGCTGATCGTCGACCTGATGTGGGAGGGCGGCATCGCCGGCCAGCGCTACTCCTGCAGCGACACCGCCGAGTACGGCGACCTCACCCGCGGCCCGCGCGTCATCGACTCCCACGTCAAGGAGTCGATGCGCAAGATCCTGGGCGAGATCCAGGACGGCACCTTCGCCAAGGAGTGGGTGGCCGAGGACGAGGCCGGTCGTCCGAACTTCACCAAGCTGCAGGCCGAGGGCAACGCCCACCAGATCGAGGAGGTCGGCAAGAAGCTGCGCTCCTTGATGTCGTGGACCCAGAAGTGACCTGCTGAGCCGGCCGGCCCGGTGCGCCTCCGCGGCGCCCGGGCCGGCTGCTCTCTTCTCGTGAGTTGGCCGTCCCGGGCGGTTCAGCATTCGATGCGTGACGTTAGAGTGCTCTGCGTGTCCGAGCAGCGCGAGATCGCCGACGACAAGGCCCACGTCCGGGACCAGCTCGACTACTCGAAGGCCGAGTGGATCCCCAGCACCGACGATCCTGGCCAGCCCGGTGTGGAGATCGCTTTCCTGCAGGGCTACGTGTGCATGCGCAACGGCGCCGATCCGCAGGGGCCGGTCCTGGTGTTCACCCAGCGCGAGTGGGACGCCTTCGTGGCCGGCGCCAAGGACGGTGAGTTCGATGAGCCGTAGTCGCGCCCGCGCGCCCGTCCCGCAGTTTGGTCCCCCTACCGCACCTGCGCTGATCTGGGAGAATGGTTTCAGCAGAGGGCACGCCTCCCGGTGATCCGGGCTACACCTTTGTGAAGACTTTCTCAAACTCCCGTTAAACTGCCGAACCGTCCGGGCACAACGCCGTGCCGACCGTGATCCTTTCTACTGGAGCTCGCCCGTGACCAACGCAAGCCGTCCTGTCGTCCTGATCGCCGAGAAGCTGGCGCCGTCCGTGATCGAGGTCCTCGGAGACGAGGTGGAGATCCGCCATGTGGACGGCACCGACCGGTCGGCGCTGCTGGAGGCTGTAGCCGACGCCGACGCATTGCTGGTCCGTTCCGCGACCAAGGTTGATGCGGAGGTGCTGGCTGCGGCGAGCAAGCTGAAGGTGGTCGCCCGCGCCGGCGTCGGGTTGGACAACGTCGAGGTGCCGGCCGCCACCGAGCGCGGCGTGATGGTGGTCAACGCCCCCACCTCCAACATCGTCTCCGCTGCTGAGCACGCCGTGGCGCTGCTGCTGGCGGTCGCCCGCAACGTGGCTCGCGCGGACGCGAGCCTGCGCTCCGGGGAGTGGAAGCGCAGCGCTTTCACCGGGGTGGAGATCAACGGCAAGACCATCGGCATCGTCGGCCTGGGCAAGATCGGTCAGCTGGTCGCCCAGCGGCTGGCCGCGTTCGGCACCAAGCTGATCGCCTACGACCCCTACGTCTCCCCGGCCCGCGCCGCGCAGCTGGGCATCGAGCTGGTCAGCCTGGACCAGCTGCTGGAGCGCTCCGACGCGATCACCGTTCACCTGCCGAAGACCGCTGAGACGCTGGGCCTGATCGGCGCCGAGGAGCTGAAGAAGACCAAGCCGGGCGTGATCATCGTCAACGCCGCTCGCGGTGGGCTGATCGACGAGGACGCCCTGGTGGACGCGCTGCGCAGCGGCCACGTCGGCGGTGCGGGCATCGACGTCTTCAAGACCGAGCCGACCACGTCCAGCCCGCTGTTCGAACTGGACAACGTGGTGGTCACCCCGCACCTGGGCGCCTCGACCGCGGAGGCCCAGAACCGGGCTGGCACCGATGTGGCCAAGTCGGTCAAGTTGGCGCTGCGCGGCGACTTCGTGCCGGACGCGGTGAACGTGCAGGGCGGTGCCGTCGGCGAGGAGGTCCGCCCGTACCTGCCGCTGGCGCAGAAGCTCGGCCAGCTGTTGGCCGCGCTGCTGGCCGGCACCCCGAACTCGGTGACCGTGGAGGCCCGCGGTGAGCTGGCCGACGAGGACATCTCGGTGCTGCAGCTGGCCGCGCTGCGCGGGGTGTTCTCCGGTGCGGTGGAAAGCCAGGTGACGTTCGTCAACGCCCCGCAGCTGGCCGAGGAGCTGGGCGTCCAGGTCGAGGTGCAGTCCACTCCGGAAAGCCCCAACCACCGCAGCGTCGTGTCGGTGAAGGCCACGCTGCCGGACGGGCGCAGCGCGGTGGTCTCCGGTGCGCTGTCCGGCGCCGACCAGGTGGAGAAGCTGGTCGAGGTCAACGGCCGGCACTTCGACCTGCGCGCCGAGGGCACCGTGGTGCTGCTGGAGTACCCGGACCGCCCGGGTGTGATGGGCAAGGTCGGCACGCTGCTCGGCGAGGTCGGGGTGAACATCGAAGCGGCGATGGTCAGCCAGACCACCGAGCGTTCCGACGCCATCATGATGCTGCGTGTGGACCGTCCGGTGGAAGCCGGCGTGCTGGAGCCGATCGGGGCCGCCGTGGGTGCCCGGATCGTCCGGACCGTCAGCTTCGAGTGACGGTCCCGTTCGGGAACGGGCCGTCCCATGTGATGGGACGGCCCGTTTTCGTAGCAGGTGCGCGCTGTGGACAACCCATCAGTGTGTCCTGCATATCGGGATAGTTCAGCCGATTGGTGGGTCCACTGTGCAGGCGGGAGAACCGCTGCCGGTAGCCTCTGGCCCAACAGTTCGAGCCCCGCGGGTCGGGGTGGTTCTCGGGAGGTGTGTAGATGCGGCTCGCTGTGATCCCCGGTGACGGGATCGGGCCGGAGGTGATTGCCGAGGCCCTGAAGGTCCTCGGTGAGGTTGTCCCGGATACCGAGATCACTCGATACGACCTGGGAGCCGCTCGCTGGCATGCGACTGGGGAGCTCTTGCCGGAGTCGGTTCTGACCGAGCTCCGCCAGCAAGACGCGATTTTGCTCGGTGCGGTGGGCGACCCCTCGGTCCCCAGTGGAATCCTGGAACGCGGCCTGCTGCTGCGGCTGCGGTTCGAACTCGACCACCACGTCAACTTGCGGCCGGCCCGGTTGTACCCCGGGGTGAAGAGCCCGGTGAACAACCCCGGTGAGATCGACATGGTGGTGGTCCGGGAAGGAACCGAGGGTCCCTACGCCGGCAACGGTGGTCTGCTGCGCAAGGACACCCCGCACGAGATCGCCACCGAGGTCAGCATCAACACCGCGTTCGGGATCGAGCGGGTGGTGCGGGACGCGTTCGCCCGCGCGGCCGCGCGTCCGCGCAAGCACCTGACCCTGGTGCACAAGACCAACGTGCTCACCCACGCCGGTTCGCTGTGGTCCCGCGTGGTGGAAGAGGTTTCCCTGCAGTACCCGGACGTGACCGTGGCGTACCAGCACGTGGACGCCACCACCATCCACATGGTCACCGACCCGGGCCGGTTCGACGTGATCGTCACCGACAACCTGTTCGGCGACATCATCACGGACCTGGCCGGGGCCATCACCGGTGGGATCGGGTTGGCGGCCAGCGGCAACATCGACGCGACCCGGCGCAACCCGAGCATGTTCGAGCCGGTGCACGGCAGTGCTCCGGACATCGCCGGGCAGGGCAAGGCGGACCCGACCGCCGCGGTGCTGTCGGTGGCGTTGCTGCTGGACCACGTGGGGATGAGCGAGGCGGCCAAGCGGGTCGAGGCCGCGGTGGCCTTCGACCTGGCGACCCGGGACCACTCGGCCCCGGGGAGCACCCAGGCGATCGGGGACCGGCTCGCCGCGCTGGTCTCCTCGCGCGAGGTCGCGCAGCAGTCCTGAGCGGCTTGGTCGTGACGGGGCGCCTCCGCACGCGGAGGTGCCCCGTTCCCATTTCCGCGCCCGTCTCACCCGATGGGACGGTGGGGCCCACTTGTTGGCACGGGATCCGATTGTGGCAGCATACGGACGTGGCCTTCCGCAGCGTGATCATTATTGGGCAGCGCGTCGGGTAAGACTCCGCAAACCCGGCGCGCCGACCTCTCGCACCTCGCGGGGGGTCTTCTTTTTTGCCCGCTGACCGCTCGCGGGGACGGTCACCGCAAGCTCCACCGACATCGACGGGAGAGACCAGTGACTCGCACCACCCCGGCTGGAACCCCTCTGCGCGACGAATTCCACGTCTACGACACGACCCTGCGCGACGGTGCGCAGCGGGAGGGCATTTCGTACTCCGTCACCGACAAGCTGGCGGTCGCCCGCCTGCTCGACTCGCTCGGGGTCGGTTTCATCGAGGGTGGCTGGCCGGGTGCGCTGCCGAAGGACACCGAGTTCTTCCGCCGCGCCGCCGAGGGCGAGCTGGAGCTGCAGCACGCCGTGCTGACCGCGTTCGGCTCCACCCGGCGGGCCGGTGTGAAGGTCCAGGAGGACCAGCAGGTGCAGGCGCTGCTGGATTCGCAGGCCCCGGTGGTGACCCTGGTCGCCAAGTCGGACCGCCGGCACATCGAGCGGGCGCTGCGCACCGACGTGGCGGAGAACTGCAGCATGGTGGCCGACACCGTCCGCTACCTGGTGGGGGAAGGCCGGCGGGTCTTCCTGGACGCCGAGCACTTCTTCGACGGGTACGCCTTCGACCCGGACACCTCGCTGCGGGTGCTGGAGGCGGCGGTGGAAGCCGGCGCCGACGTGGTCGTCCTGTGCGACACCAACGGCGGCCAGCTGCCGCTGCAGCTGGCCGAGACCGTCGGTGAGGTCATCTCCCGAACCGGCTTCCGGGTGGGCATCCACTGCCAGGACGACACCGCTTGCGCGGTGGCCAACAGCATCGCCGCGGTGCAGGCCGGCGCCACGCACGTGCAGTGCACCGCCAACGGCTACGGGGAGCGGGCCGGGAACGCCGACCTGTTCGCGGTCATCGGGAACTTGGCGACCAAGCTGAACATGCCGGTGCTGCCGGAGGGCAAGCTCGGCGAGCTCACCCGCACCTCGCACGCGCTGGCCGAGATCGCCAACCTGGCATCGGACACCCACCAGCCCTACGTCGGGCACTCGGCGTTCGCCCACAAGGCCGGGCTGCACGCCAGTGCGATCAAAGTGGATCCCGAGCTGTACAACCACATCGATCCGTCTGTGGTCGGCAACGACATGCGGGTGCTGGTGACCGAGATGGCGGGCCGGGCCAGCCTGGAGCTCAAGGGGGCGGACTTCGGTCTGGACCTGACCAGCGCTCCGGACGCGTTGACGTCCGCGGTGCACCGGGTCAAGGAGCTGGAGGCGACCGGATGGTCGTTCGAGGCCGCGGACGCCTCGCTGGAGCTGCTGCTGCGCCGGGAACTGGCCGAAGTGGACGCCGGCGAGCCGGTCGACGCCCCGTTCCAGTTGGAGTCCTACCGGGTGGTGCTGGACCACCGGCCGGACGGCGCGGTCGTTTCCGAGGCGACGGTCAAGGTGCACGTGGCCGGGGAGCGGGTCATCGCCACCGCGGAGGGCAACGGTCCGGTCAACGCGCTGGACGGGGCGCTGCGCAAAGCGCTGGTGCCCTACCTGCCGTGGCTGGAGAGCGTGCAGCTGGCGGACTACAAGGTCCGCATCCTCACCGGTGAATCGGGCACCGACGCGGTGACCCGGGTGCTGATCAACACCGCCGGCCGGGACGCGGAGTGGACCACGGTCGGGGTGCACGGCAACATCGTGGAGGCCAGTTGGCTGGCGCTGTGCGACGCACTGGCCTACGCCTCGCTGCAGCGGACGGCCGCCGAGTGGAGCTGACGGCCGCGGGAGCGCCCGGTGCTCCGGGTACGCTGGTCTGAGGTCTGATGTGGAGGCGTCCTGCCGGTGCAGGGCGCCTTTCCGGTCAACAACGGTCAATCCGGAGGTCGTCTTGCGCCTGGCACGTGTCGCTCACTCCGAAGGGGTGTCCTTCGTCGCCTTGGAGCCCGATCCGTCCTCACCGGAGGAGAAGGTGCTGGCGGTGGAGATCGACCAGCACCCGTTCGGTGAGCCGACCTTCACCGGGCGCCGTTGGCCGATGGCCGACGTCCGGCTGCTCGCTCCGATCCTGCCGACGAAGATCATCTGCGTCGGCAAGAACTACGCCGAGCACGCCCGGGAGATGGGGAGCGAGCCGCCGGAGAACCCGGTCATCTTCCTCAAGCCGTCGACCTCGGTGATCGGCCCGCACGCGCCGATCAAGCTGCCGCCGAACTCCGAGCGGGTGGACTACGAGGGCGAGCTCGCGGTGGTCATCGGCCAGCCGTGCAAGGACGTCCCGGAGGCTCGAGCCACCGATGTGGTGCGGGGGTACACGATCGCCAACGACGTGACCGCCCGGGACCAGCAGAAGGCGGACGGCCAGTGGACGCGGGCGAAGAGCTACGACACCTTCTGCCCGCTGGGGCCGTGGATCGACACCACCGTCGACCCGTCCGATCTGGCGATCCGCACCGAACTGGACGGCGAGGTCAAACAGGACTCCCGCACCTCGCTGCTGATCCACGACGTCTCGGCGCTGGTGTCCTGGGTGTCGCGGATCATGACGCTGCTGCCCGGTGACGTGATCCTGACCGGCACCCCGGCCGGGGTGGGGCCGATGCAGGAGGGGCAGAAGGTGTCGGTGTCCATCGACGGGCTCGGCACGCTGACCAATCCGGTGCAGAAGGCCTGACCGTCCGCCACTACCGCAGGGCTCCGGCCGGCGGGCGTTCGCGGAACGCGCCGTAGGCGATCAGGTACGGCGGGAGCCGCCGCAGCCACGGCAGCCGGGCGAGCTCGCGCACCAGCCACGGCGGTGTCGCGGTGGCGAGGTCGATCTCCCCGCGCAGCGCGGGACCGACGACCCGGTCGTGGGCCATCCGCTGCAGTTGCTGGACCAGGACGGTGGCCGGCCAGCGACGGCGCTGCACGGCGGCCACGTGCCGGCGTTCCAGTCGTCCGGTGCGCAGCGGTTCGGCCAGCAGCCGGGCCGCTGCCACCGCGTCCTGGACGGCGAGGTTGATGCCGATGCCGCCGACGGGGGACATGGCGTGGGCGGCGTCGCCGATGGCCAGCAGGCCGGGGACGTGCCAGCGCTGCAGCCGGTTCAAGGTGACGTGCAGCAGTTTCACGTCGTCCCAGTCGGTCACCAGTTCGCGTCCGTCGCCCAGCCACGGGATGTTCTCGATCAGGGTCTTGTTGAGCTCGTCGACCGGCCGGGCGCGGTCCGCGGCGTCCGTCCCCTTCGGGATGATCCACGCCATCTGGTAGTAGTCGCCGCGGTCGATGAGGATGTTGAACGCCCCTTCGCGGATCAGAGCGACACCGCCGGACGGGTCGTGCGGTCGGCGCGGGAGCCGGAACCAGCGCACGTCCATCGGGGTGGGGAAGTCCCGCAGCTGCAGTTCGGGAATCCGCCGCACCAGGGAGTGCCGTCCGTCGCAGGCGATGGTGATGGTGGCCCGCAGTTCTCCGGTCCCACCGCTGCTGGTGCGGTAGCGGACGCCGTTGATCCGCCCGTTCTCCCGGATGAACCCGGTGACTTCGGTGTTCATCCGCAGTTCGAACGAAGGCTCGGTGGCCGCTTCGTCGGCGAGCAGGTCCAGGAAGTCCCACTGCGGGACCATGCTGATGTAGTTGTGCTTGATCTTCAGCTGGGTGAAGTCGCCCAGGGTGAGCAGTTCCCCGTCGGGGCCGACGAGGCCTTGCAGCCGTTCGATCTTCCGCTGCGGCAGTTGTGCGAACCGCTCGGCCAGCCCCAGTTCGTCCAGCAGGTCCAAGGTCGTGGGGTGCACCGTGTCCCCGCGGAAGTCCCGCAGGAAGTCGCCGTGCTTCTCCAGCACGGTCACCGGTACTCCGCAGCGCGCCAGCAGCAATCCGAGCACCATGCCGGCCGGGCCGCCCCCGACCACGCAGCACGTCGTCCGCTCCATCGCAACTCCAATTCAACGTGCGTTGAATAATTCCAGCCTCCCTCCGGAGGACGCGCCCGTCAACCCTCGTGCCCCACTGGCTAGGCTGGATGTGTTATGAGCACGCCAGAAGCTGCAGCAGAAACGAAGCCGGTCCGGGTCCGGTTCTGCCCGTCGCCGACCGGCACCCCGCACGTCGGCCTGATCCGCACCGCTCTGTTCAACTGGGCCTTCGCCCGCCACCACGGGGGCACCCTGGTGTTCCGCATCGAAGACACCGATGCCAGCCGGGACACCGAGGAGTCCTACCAGGCCATCCTCGACGCCCTGAGGTGGCTCGGCCTGGACTGGGACGAGGGGCCGGAAGTCGGCGGGCCGCACGGTCCGTACCGGCAGAGCGAGCGCCGGGACATCTACACCGACATCGCCCAGCGGCTGCTGGAAGCCGGCGAGCTCTACGAATCCTTCTCCACCGCCGAGGAGATCGAGGCCCGGCACCGGGAGGCCGGCCGGGACCCCAAGCTCGGCTACGACAACTACGACCGGGACCTCACCGAGGAGCAGAAGGAGGCGTTCCGGGCGGAGGGGCGCAAGCCGGTGCTGCGGCTGCGCATGCCCGACCGGGACATCACGTTCACCGACCTGGTCCGCGGTGAGATCACCTTCAAGGCCGGCAGCGTGCCGGACCCGGTGCTGGTGCGGGCCAACGGCTACCCGCTCTACACCCTGACCAACCCGGTCGACGACGCCCTCATGCAGATCACCCACGTGCTGCGCGGGGAGGACCTGCTGTCCTCCACGCCGCGGCAGATCGCCCTCTACGAAGCGCTGCAGCGCATCGGCGTCACCGACTTCACCCCGGAATTCGCCCACTTGCCCTTCGTGATGGGCGAGGGCAACAAGAAGCTGTCCAAGCGGGACCCGAAGTCCAACCTGTTCCACCACCGCGAGCGCGGTTTCCTCCCCGAGGGACTGCTGAACTACCTCGGGCTGCTCGGTTGGTCGATCGCCGACGACCGGGACGTGTTCACCCTCGACGAAATGGTGGAGGCCTTCGACATCAGCCGGGTCAGCGCCAACCCGGCGCGCTTCGACCAGAAGAAGGCGGAGGCGATCAACGCCGCGCACCTGCGCGCGCTGGCGCCGGACGACTTCGTCGAGCGGGTGGTGCCCTACCTGATCCAGGGCGGCGTGCTGCCGGCCGAGCCGTCCAAGGACCAGCTGGCGATCGTCCGCGCGGCCGCCCCGCTGGTGCAGGAGCGCCTGGTGGTGCTCTCGGACGCGGTCGGCATGATGGGCTTCCTGTTCGCCGGCGAGGATTTCGCCCCGGAGCCCGCCTCGGCCGAGAAGGCGTTGGGCGAAGGCGCCGAGCCGGTGCTGCGCGCGGCGATCGAGGCGCTGGAGGCCATTCCCGCGTGGACGGCCGGCAACATCGAACGGGCGCTCAAGGAATCCGTCGTGGAGGGCCTGGGGATCAAGCCGCGCAAGGCGTTCGCGCCGGTGCGGGTGGCGGTCACCGGGCGGACGGTTTCGCCGCCGCTGTACGAGTCGATGGAGTTGCTCGGCCGCGAGGTCTCCCTGCGCCGGCTGCGCAACGCGCTCGGATGACACCGGGTCGTCCCGCGATTTCGTTCGTGCGGGCGGGGTTCGCTCTGCGGGAGCGGCCCCGCCCGTTGCTCTTCCGCGCCGAGGACCGGCCGCAGAGGACGGGAGTGGCGTACGCAACCGCGTTGTCCGCGAAGGATCACCGCGTTGGCCGAATCGGATGCGACCGGTGAACGCCTAATCTCTCTGGGTGACATCCGCGCTAGAGCAATCGAGTAGTTACAAACCCGGACGGATCAAGGCCGTTTGTCTCGACATCGACGACACTCTGCTGGACAGCGAGGGGGCGTCCCGGCGAGGTCTTCGGGCGCTGGTCGGCAATGAGCGGGCCTGGCCGGTGTGGAAAGCGATCACGGACGAACACTACGCGCGGTTCGTCGCCGGCCGGATCGACTACGAGAGCATGTGCGTCGAACGCACGCGGGCTTTCTTCGCCGCGTTCGGGCAGCAGTTGAGCGCCGCGGAGGCGGTTCGGCGGGAAACCGCCCGGATGGCGGCCGTGCAGCGCTCCTGGTGCCTGTTCGGCGACGCCTGGCCGTGCTTGGAGTGGTTGCGGGCGACCGGGCTGCGGACAGCGGTGATCACGAACGCGCCGAGCGCGTACCAGCGGGGCAAGATCGCCGCGCTGGGGCTCGCCGATGCTTTCGACGCGGTCCTCATTTCCGAGGAAGTGGGGTTCGCCAAACCGGACCCGCGGATTTTCGCGGCAGCCTGCGCTGCGTTGGATGTCTCGCCCGAGGAAGTGGTCCACGTGGGGGACCGCTTGGAAACCGATGCGCTGGGGGCTGCTCGGGCCGGTCTGCACGGGGTGTGGCTGGACCGCAAGCGGCGCGGTGGGCTTTCCGAGCCCGGGGTTCCGGTTATTCGGAACCTTTATGAACTCACCGAACTGCTGGTGTGCGACGTCACAATATCCGAGCTTCCCGGGCTTGTTGGGCTGACTGGCTAGTCGCAGCTTTGCTCCGGACCGCTGTATCCGTGTTGACCAGGTAAAACAGCAAAACCCCACCCCCTTTTCACCCCCCGGGGAAGATGGGCTATATTTGTATCAGCACGGCGGACAGCGGTCCGGAAGCAAGCCCCCGAGAGGGGGTGGGCGGAAAGCCGCTGGAAGCTCGTTGCGATGGGGTATGGTGTAATTGGCAGCACGACTGATTCTGGTTCAGTTAGTCTAGGTTCGAGTCCTGGTACCCCAGCGAGTAGATCTAGCTCTGAATCTCTCCTTACTTGGCCCCGTCGTCTAGCGGCCTAGGACGCCGCCCTCTCAAGGCGGTAGCGCGGGTTCAAATCCCGTCGGGGCTACGTGCCATTAAGCCGGCGCACATTTCATGTGCGCCGGCTTTCTTTTTCGCGCAATTCCTCACCGTGGCATTGCCCACGGTTTTGTTTTCCCGGCCAGCAATTCGGTGCTCCGCGATCGCAGGTGCGCAAAAGACGCGAACCGGACCGGGGTGGGGGTGGGTGCGGGGGCGGATGGGCCGGCGTGTAGAGTCTGTCCCGCAACGCGGTCCCGTCGTCTAGCGGCCTAGGACGCCGCCCTCTCAAGGCGGTAGCGCGGGTTCAAATCCCGTCGGGACTACTAGTGAGGCCGGGGTGGCCTGAGAGCCGCCCCGGCCTCGATCTTTTTCCGGGTGGTTCACAGCCGGTTCTGCAGCGCTTCGGCGGCGGCCAACAGGTCGGCCGCCCAGCGGGCCCCCGGCCGGCGGCCCATTCGGTCGATCGGTCCGGACACCGAGATGGCCGCGATGACGTTGCCGTTGGAGTCCCGGACGGGGGCCGAGACGCTGGCCACACCGGATTCGCGTTCGGCGACGCTCTGCGCCCATCCGCGGCGGCGCACCTCCATCAGAGTGCGCTCGCCGAAGACGGCCTCCGCCAGCACGGCGCGCTGGGTCGCGGGATCTGCCCAGGCGGCAAGCACTTTTGCGGCTGATCCGGCGTTCATGGGCAGCGCGGAGCCGACCGGCACGGTGTCGCGCAGACCGCTCGGCGGCTCGGCGGTGGCGATGCACAGGCGCTGCATTCCGTCCCGGCGGTAGAGCTGCACGCTCTCCCCGGTGATGTCGCGGAGTTTGGGAAGTATGGCCGACGCCGCGTCCAGCAGGGGATCCACCGCGCCGCCGGCCAGTTCGGCCAGCGCCGGCCCCGGGCGCCAGCGCCCGTCCGGGCCGCGCCGCAGCAGACGGTGCACTTCCAGGCCGACGGCGAGCCGGTGCGCGGTCGCTCTCGGCAAGCCGGTGCGGTTGCACAGTTCGGCAAGCCCGCACGGATCGTCGGCGACGGCGTGCAGGACGGCCACCGCCTTGTCCAAAACTCCGATACCGCTATGCTGTCCCACGTAGCGATACTAACGTCCCGTAATCTGGGAAGTCCACTTCGTGGGAGTGGACCGGTCCCAGATCACAACAGTCGCAACGGGAGCAGCGATGGGAAAAACGCTTGCTGAGAAGGTCTGGGACGCGCACATCGTGCGCCGCGGCGAGGGCGACGAGCCCGACCTGCTCTACATCGACCTGCACCTGGTGCACGAGGTCACCAGCCCGCAGGCCTTCGAAGGACTGCGCCTGGCCGGCCGCAAGGTGCGCCGTCCGGACCTGACTCTGGCCACCGAGGACCACAACGTGCCGACGGTCGGTCTGGAGCTGCCGATCGCCGACCCGGTCTCCCGCACCCAGGTGGAAACCCTGCGCAAGAACTGCGCGGACTTCGGCATCCGGCTGCATCCCATGGGCGACACCGAGCAGGGCATCGTGCACGTGGTCGGCCCGCAGCTGGGATTGACGCAGCCGGGCACGACGGTCGTCTGCGGTGACAGCCACACCTCGACGCACGGCGCGTTCGGCGCGCTGGCCTTCGGCATCGGCACTTCCGAGGTCGAGCACGTGCTGGCCACCCAGACCCTCCCGTTGAAGCCGTTCAAGACGATGGCCATCAACGTCGAGGGAACGCTGCGGCCGGGGGTCACCAGCAAGGACATCATCCTGGCCATCATCGCCAAGATCGGCACCGGTGGCGGGCAGGGCTACGTGCTGGAGTACCGCGGTGAAGCGATCCGCCAGCTGTCCATGGAAGCCCGCATGACGATCTGCAACATGTCGATCGAGGCGGGTGCCCGGGCCGGCATGATCGCCCCGGACGAAACCACCTTCGCCTACCTGAAGGGCCGGCCGCACGCCCCGCAGGGCGCCGAGTGGGACGCCGCGGTCGAGTACTGGAAGACCCTGCGCACCGATGACGACGCCGTCTTCGACCGCGAAGTCACCATCAACGCCGACGAGCTGACCCCCTACGTCACCTGGGGAACCAACCCCGGCCAGGGCCTGCCGCTCAGCGAGCGGGTTCCGGACCCGGAGCAGATGGCCGACGAGGCCGAGCGGCTGGCGGCGGAGAAGGCGTTGGCGTACATGGACCTCAAGCCGGGGACCCCGCTGCGGGACATCGCTGTGGACACCGTCTTCCTCGGCTCCTGCACCAACGGCCGGATCGAAGACCTGCGGGCCGCTGCGGAGGTCTTGAAGGGGCGCAAGGTGGCCTCCGGGGTGCGGATGCTGGTGGTCCCCGGGTCGATGCGGGTCCGCAAGCAGGCCGAGGAGGAAGGCCTCCACGAGATTTTCACCGCGGCGGGCGCTGAATGGCGTTCGGCGGGCTGTTCGATGTGCTTGGGCATGAACCCGGACCAGCTGACCCCGGGGGAGCGCAGCGCTTCCACCTCGAACCGCAACTTCGAGGGACGCCAGGGCAAGGGTGGCCGCACGCACCTGGTTTCCCCGCTGGTGGCCGCGGCCACCGCGGTCCGCGGCACGCTGTCTTCGCCGGAAGACCTCGACTGAGCCGGCGAATGGCTCAACCAGTGATCCAGTCCACAGCCACGACGCACAACACCCATCGGGAGCAGTGACATGGAACCGTTCAAAAAACACACCGGGGTCGGCGTCCCGCTCCGGAGGTCCAACGTAGACACCGACCAGATCATCCCGGCGGTCTACCTCAAACGGGTCGCCCGGACCGGTTTCGAGGACGCCCTGTTCTCCGCCTGGCGCGCGGACCCGGACTTCATCCTGAACCAGGAGCCTTTCCGGAACGGGAGCGTGCTGGTCGCCGGGCCCGACTTCGGCACCGGCTCGTCCCGGGAGCACGCCGTCTGGGCGCTGAAGGACTACGGTTTCCGCGTCGTGATCTCCTCCCGGTTCGCTGACATCTTCCGGGGGAACGCGGGCAAGCAGGGGCTGCTGGCCGCCCAGTGCGAGCAGTCCGATGTGGAACTGCTCTGGAAGGTGCTGGAGAACCACCCCGGCACCCAGGTGACGGTCGACCTGGAAGAGCGAACCGTGCAGGCCGAGGACCTCACCGTGCCGTTCAGCATCGACGACTACACCCGCTGGCGGCTGATGGAAGGCCTCGACGACATCGGTCTGACGCTGCGACACGTAGAGATGATCGACACTTTTGAGAAGCAGCGGCCGAGCTTCAAGCCGACCACCCTGCCGCCGCGCACGGCATAGCTGGTTTCCCCGGTGGATCAAGTTTTTCCTTGCGAGCAAAGGAAAAACTTTCCACCGGGGATAACCGGTCAGTCCCTCCCCCGCTTAACGGCACCTGTTGGGCCGCTTTCCGATTGCCGGCGCTTCAATGAAAAAATGAGGCGTGGCGAATGGCATTTGCCTGTCTGTGGCTTTACCGTTGACACACGAGTCGGCCCAATGGGGCCGTTGTTGTGTCCTGGGAGGGACTGAAAGTGAACAAGGCCCAACTGATCGAGGCTCTGGCAGAACGTCTCGGAGACAAGAAGACCGCTAGCCAGGCAGTGGAAAATGTTGTGGACATCATCGTCCGCAACGTCAACAAGGGCGAGAAGGTCAACATCACTGGTTTCGGGGTTTTCGAAAAGCGCGCTCGCGCGGCCCGCACCGCCCGCAATCCCCGTACCGGTGAAACCGTCAAGGTTAAGAAGACCAACGTGCCCGCATTCCGCGCCGGTACTCAGTTCAAGGAAGTCGTCGCCGGCAAGCGGAAACTGCCCCGGGTGTCCAGCCTGAAGGCTGCCACCACCCGTGGTGCCACCACCCGCACCGTGGCCGGCACCAAGGCGAAGTCCACCACCACCCGGTCGACCAAGGCCAGCACCGCCAAGGCCGGCACCACCAAGGCGGGCACCAAGGCCAGCACCGCGAAGGCGAGCACCGCCAAGGCGAGCACCGCGAAGGCCAGCACCGCGAAGCGCTCCACCCGCTCGACCGCGGCGAAGTCCACGGCGGCGAAGTCCACCGCGGCGAAGTCGACCACGGCTCGGAGCACCACCAAGCGCGCTACCGCGGCCAAGAGCACTCCGAAGACCGCGGCCAAAACCAAGTCCACGGCCAAGGCTTCGGCCAGCAAGTCGACCCGGCCGTCCACCCGGAAGACGACGAGCCGCAAGTCCACGAAGAAGTGAGCGTTCGCTTCCGAGCGATTCCCAGTGGACTGTGTGAGCGGGCAGCGTTATAGCCCTATCGGGGCGTTAGGCTGCCCGCTCATTGCATTTCCGGCGTGGTTGCCCGCACAATTCCGACCACGCCGAAACGACGCCAGAACGGCCTCTACCGAGCGGTAAGCCCCGCGCCGGGGGGATTTGCCTCCCCGGCGGAGGAAAAGGCGTGTGCGGCGGGCTCAGCGGCCCGCAGAGCGCTCCGTCCGGTGGTTCAGTCCGCGGTCGCCGGCAGCGGGCTCGGCAAGTAGTCGGCCGCCGCCAATTCCAGTGCCGGTGCACCGTCGTTCCGCGACCCGCTCCGACGGAATGTCAGCGTCCACACGCTGGCTTTTTTGCTGGCTATCTCCCCGAGCACCAAACCGCTGCTGTCGGCCAATCGGGCAATCAAATCCGGAATGACGCCGCCCTGGCTGCACACCACCGCCGGACCATTCCCGGCCGCAATGGCCAGCATCCGGTCCACAGCAGCTCGTGGATTGCGGCGGTAGTCCTCTTCCGCGAACACCGGCTCCCGGTTTATCTCAATTCCGAGGTTCTCGGCCACGGGGGCCACGGTTTGCGTGCACCGAACTCGAGGCGCGG
Source organism: Saccharopolyspora rectivirgula DSM 43747 (assembly GCF_000497205.1). GTDB lineage: Bacteria > Actinomycetota > Actinomycetes > Mycobacteriales > Pseudonocardiaceae > Saccharopolyspora > Saccharopolyspora rectivirgula. Next base: position 16,013 of record NZ_AYJW01000024.1, on the reverse strand, counting down.
AATACATCCGCTTCGGGTTGTACAGCGGCAGCAGCGCGGCCAGCGCGTCCCGCTGCCGGAGACCGGCTTCGCTCAGCGGTCGGGCGTCGTCATCACCGGACCACTCGGAGCGGTTGCCGGCTTTCGCGTGCCGCACCAGCAGAACCGTGGCGGAGTCGACCGGCAGTTGCTCGAACGCGTCCAGGACCACCGAGTCCTGCCGGTAGCTGAGCAGTTCCCGGGCCTGCGGAACCGGAAGCCACCGCAGTTCATCCACTTCGCTGTTCGGCACGAACGCCCCGCTCGTCGCCCGGGCGGCGAAGTAGTCCACGGTCTTGCCGACCGGCTTCCCGGACTTGCCCGGAACTTGGTAGCTGATCCGGGTCAAGAACCGGTTGAGCACACCGCGGAACCCGGTTTCCTCCTGGGTCTCCCGCACGGCGGCGTGCGGCGGCAGTTCCCCGGGGTCGAGCTTCCCCTTCGGCAGCGACCAGTCGTCGTAGTGCGGTCGGTGCACCACGGCGATTTCCACCCCGTTGTTCCCGCACCGCCACAGCACGACCCCCGCGGCCCGGATCAACGTGGGCTGGGCGGCCGGATCCGCCAGTGGGCTCTCCTCCTGCGGTACTGGCTGGTTGTCCGTTGACGCCATCACGACACCTGAGCTCCGTGCAGCCGAATCATGTTCACCTGGTGGTCGCGCACTTGTTCTTCTCCGCGCGGGAAGGCTTCCCAATCGCCCTTGGCGTTCATCACCCAGCACCGGGTGGACGGGTGCAGGGCCGAATCCAGGACCGCCTTGAGCTTGGCGGTCAGCTTCGGGTCGGTCACCCGGACCTGCGTCTCGATGCGGCGGTCCAGGTTGCGGTGCATCATGTCGGCGCTGCCGATCCAGTACTCGTCGATGCCGATGAAGTGGAATATCCGGGAGTGCTCCAGGAATCGGCCGAGGATCGACCGGACTTCGATGTTCTCGCTGAGCCCCTCCACCCCGGCTCGCAGGGAGCAGATGCCGCGCACCACGATCTGCACCGGCACACCGGCCTGGGAAGCGCGGTACAGCGAGTCGATGATCTGCTCGTCGACCAGCGAGTTCACCTTCATCCGGATGCCGCAGGAGAGCCCTTGGCGGGCGCGGGCGGTCTCGGCTTCGATCCGCTCCACGATCCCGTTGCGGATGCCCTGCGGGGACACCAGGATCCGCCGGTACTGGCTGTGCCGGGCGTAGCCGGTCAGCACGTTGAACAGGTCGGTGAGGTCGGCGCCGATCTCCGGGGAGGCGGTCAGCAGCCCGAGGTCCTCGTACTGGCGGGCGGTTTTCGGGTTGTAGTTGCCGGTGCCGAGGTGGCAGTAGCGGCGGATGGTCGAGCCTTCCTGCCGCACCACCAAGGCGATCTTGCAGTGGGTTTTGAGGCCCACCAGGCCGTAAACCACGTGCACGCCGGCCCGCTCCAGCGTTCGCGCCCACTGGATGTTGGCTTGCTCGTCGAACCGGGCCTTCAACTCGACCAGCGCGACGACCTGCTTGCCGGCTTCGGCGGCGTCGATCAGGGCGTTGACGATCGGCGAATCGCCCGAGGTGCGGTACAGCGTCTGCTTGATCGCCAGCACGTTCGGGTCCGCGGCGGCCTGTTCGATGAACCGCTGCACCGAAGTGGAGAACGAGTGGTACGGGTGGTGCAGCAGCACGTCGCCTTCCCGCAGAGTGGCGAAGATGCTCTTCGGACCTTCGGTGAAGGCCGGGTGGGTCGCGGGCACGAAAGCCCGGCTCTTCAGGTCCGGTCGCTGTAACTGGGCCAGCTGGAACAGGCAGGACAGGTCCAGCAGGCCCTTGACCTCCACCACGTCGTGCCGGTCCACTTCCAGTTCGCGCAGCAGGAGTTCGAGCATGTGCTCGCTCATGGTGTCGGTGACTTCCAGCCGCACCGGCGGACCGAACCGGCGGCGCGCCAGCTCCCGCTCCATGGCCTGCAGCAGGTCCTCGTCGCGGTCTTCCTCGACTTCCAGGTCCGCGTTGCGGGTCACCCGGAACACGTGGTGCTCGGTCACCTGCATGCCGGGGAAGAGCCGGTCCAGGTGCGCGGCGATGAGCTCCTCCAGCGGCAGGAAGGTGGCCTGCTCGCTTTCCCGTTCGTCCTCCAGGCGGATCAGCCGGGGCACGTTCGCCGGGACCTTGACCCGGGCGAAGCGCCGGATACCGGCTTCCGGATCGGCCACGGTGACCGCGAGGTTCAGCGAAAGCCCGGAGATGTAGGGGAACGGGTGCGCCGGGTCCACCGCCAACGGGGTGAGCACCGGGAAGATCTGGTCCTGGAAGTAGTCGGTGAGCTTGCGCTGGTCGGCGGCGTCGAGGTCCGCCCAGGAGACGATGCGGATGCCCTGCTCTTCCAGTTCGGGAACCAGCTCGTCCAGGAAGATCCGGCTCAGCTTCTCCATCAAGTCCTGGTTGCGGGCGGAAATCCGCACCAGCTGCTCGTGCGGGGTGAGACCGTCCGCACTGCGGACCGACAGCCCGGTTTCCTCCCGGCGTTTGAGCCCGGCCACCCGCACCATGTAGAACTCGTCCAGGTTCGACGAGAAGATCGCCAGGAACTTCGCCCGTTCCAGCAGCGGCTGCGACCGGTCCTCGGCCACCGCCAGCACCCGGGCGTTGAAATCCAGCCAGGACAGTTCGCGGTTCAGGTAGCGGTCCTCGGGCAGGTCGTTGCTGGCCGCTGCCCGGGTGACGGCGGGGGGAGCCGAGGGGACCCGGGCGCCGGAGAGCTGCACCGACCCCGTGGCCGCCCGGTTGCTGGGCCGCGGGGCCGGTTTCGGCGAGCGGCGCGCGGACGGGCGTCTTCTCCGGTGGCCGGTGGACGGATCGCTGCTGTCGGTGCTCACCCCACCATTGTCACCCATTTCACGGCCGTTCCGACCGGTGAATGTTGTGCTGGTCATCTTCCGGCCAGCACCGCGGCGGTGCGCGGGCCCACGCCCAGGGCGCGGGCCGCGGCCAAGTCCTCGGCGGTGTCCACGTCGCAGCGCAGGGATTCCCACGGACCGCGCAGCTCCTTGGCGCCCGAACCGGTGTGCGCGAGGGCCGAACCCGGCCCGAAACGGGGGTCCAGCGGCTGCCCGGTGGCCGCCAGCAGCAGCGTGGTGCCGGTGCCGTGCCGGTCGGGGCAGAACGCCCGCTCGTCCCCGGCAGCCTGCAGCGCCCGCTCCAGCTCGGCGGTGCGCAACGCGGGCAGATCGGCCTGCAAGGCCCCGATCCGGCCCGGGGGACGACCGGTTTCCCGCAATTGTTCGGCAGCGCACCGCAGCGCGGCGTTCAACCCGCGCCCCGGGAGGTCCGCCAGCACGTCGATCCCGGTCGAACCGAGCGCGGCCGCCAAGTCCGGATCGGAGGTCACCGCGATGACTTCGCGGACCCCGCGGGCCCGGCGGGCGGCGGTCACCGTGTCCAGCACCACTGCCGTGACCAGCTCGGCGTGCGCCTGGGCCGCGCCCCTGGTGACGCTGCGCAGCCTCGACTTCGCCGCGTGCAGCGGTTTGACCGGGACCAGTAGGTATGAACCTGCGGGCACCCCGCCATCTTGCCCGCTCCTCCGCCGCGGTGGGTCGGGCGGGCCTGGGAAGGCGGAACTCCGGAACCGGGCGAGCGGTTAATACTTCCCGGACGGCCAGCAGGTAATTTGGCTGCCGCCCCCCGAGCGAAAAGGAGTTGTCGTGACGGAACCCAGGAGTCTTCGACGACAGCGGAAGCAGACCTGTGAGACGGTGCACGGCTCCGGGAAGCTGTGGCTCGGTTTGGCCAGGACCACGTTCTACCCGATCACCGGTGCGCTGGGGCGCACCCGGGTTTCGGGGATGAGCAACATCCCGGCGACCGGACCGGCGCTGCTGGTGATGAACCACGTGTCGCACCTGGACCCGGTCTACGACGCGGTCACCGTGCACCGGGCGGGGCGCATCCCGCGCTTCTTGGCGAAGAACACCCTGTGGGACGTTCCGGTGTTGCGCAACATCATGCTCGGCACCGGCCAGATCCCGGTCTTCCGGGGCACCTCGGACGCCCAGAAGAGCTTGCGGGAAGCCCACCGCGGCCTGGCCGACGGCAAGGTGATCCTGATCTACCCGGAGGGGACCATCACCAAGGACCCCGCGGGTTGGCCGATGACGCCGAAGGTCGGGGTGGCCCGGCTGGCGCTGAGCAACGACGTGCCGGTGGTCCCGGCGGCTCGGTGGGGCACCCGGGACATCTACGACCACTACCAGAAGAAGTTCCAGCCGTTCCCGCGCAAGGAAGTCACCATCAAGTTCGGTGAACCGGTGGACCTGTCCAGCTACCGCGGCAAGGGCAAGGAGGAGGACAAGGGGACGTTGCAGGAGGTGACCCGGCTCCTGATGCTCCGGGTGCGAGAACTGCTCGCGGAGATCCGGGGCGAACAACCTCCCGCGGAGTTCTTCGACCCGCGGAACGCGAAGCGGAGCGGCAATGGCGCGGCCTGAGCGCATCGCGGTGCTGGGCGCCGGTTCCTGGGGGACCGCCTTCGCCAAGGTGCTCGCCGACGCGGGGTGCGAAACCGTGTTGTGGGCGCGGCGCAAGGAAGTCGCGGTGGCGGTGAACGAAACCCGGTGCAACCCCGACTACCTGCCGGGGGTGGACCTGCCCGCCGGGTTGCGCGCCACCGACGACGCGGCCGAGGCGCTGCGCGGGGCGGAAGCCGTGGTGCTCGCCGTGCCCAGCCAAACGCTGCGGGAGAACCTCGCCGAGTGGCGGCCGCTGCTGCCCGCGGGGGCTACTTTGGTCAGCTTGGCCAAGGGGGTGGAGCTGAGCACGCTCAAGCGGATGAGCGAAGTGGTCAGCGAAGTGGCCGACGTCCCGCTGGCGCAGGTGGCGGTGGTCTCTGGCCCCAACCTGGCGAAGGAGGTGGCCGCGGAGCACCCGGGCGCGACCGTCGTCGCGTGCTTGGACCACGAGCGGGCGACCGCGCTGCAGCAGAGCTGCTCCACCCCGTACTTCCGGCCCTACACCAACACCGATCTGGTCGGTGTCGAACTGGCCGGCGCGTGCAAGAACGTGATCGCCCTGGCTTGCGGGATCGCCGTCGGCCTCGGCTACGGCCACAACACGATGTCCTCTTTGATCACTCGCGGGTTGGCCGAAACGACCCGGTTGGGCGTGGCGCTGGGGGCGGAACCGAAGACCTTCGCCGGATTGGCCGGCATGGGGGACATGGTGGCCACCTGCATGTCGCCGTTGTCCCGCAACCGGACCTTCGGCGAGCGGCTCGGCCGCGGGGAAACCCTGCAGCAGGCGCAGCAGGCCACGCACGGGCAAGTGGCCGAAGGCGTCAAGTCGTGCTCGTCGATCCGACAGCTCGCCGACCGGTACGGGGTGGAGATGCCGATCACCGAGGTGGTGTACCGGGTTTGCCACCGCGGGCTCGGTCCGGCACCAGCGGCCGCAGAACTGCTCGGCCGAGAGCACAAGCCGGAATGAGCCGGCGGGAAGGAGAGACCTTGTTCGGTGACGGCACCCGGTGCGTGCACGGCGGACAGTCCACACCTGCTCCGGGAGCTCCGCTGCACCCCGGACCGGTCTTCGCGGCGCCGTACCACCTCGGTGGCGCCGATTCGCAGGGCGCCGACCACTACGGCCGGGCCGGAAATCCGACGTGGCGCGCGCTGGAAGCCGCGATCGGCGATCTCGACGGCGGGCGCTGCGTGCTGCTGCCGTCCGGAATGGCCGCGGTGAGCACCTTGCTGCACACCGTGCTGCGCAACGGCGACGGCCTGGTGCTGCCCAGCGACGGCTACTACGCGACCCGGGAGTTCGTCCGGGAGGAGTTGGGCGGCCTGGGCTTGCGCGTCCGGGAAGTCCCGACCGCGGGCCCGTGGGAGGACGACGTCTTCGACGGGGTCCGGCTGGTGCTGTTGGAGACCCCGTCGAACCCGGGGCTGGACGTCTGCGACATCGCCGCCCTGGCGGAGCGGGCGCACGCGGCGGGCGCTTTGCTGGCGGTGGACAACACGACGGCGACACCGCTGGGGCAGCGTCCGCTCGAGTTGGGCGCGGACATCGTGATCGCCAGCGACACCAAAGCCCTGTCCGGCCACAGCGATCTGTTGATGGGGCACATCTCGGTGCGGGACCCCGAACTCGCCGACCGGTTGGTGCGAGCCCGCACCCTGTTCGGTTCGATACCGGGGCCGTTCGAGACCTGGCTGGTGCACCGCAGCCTCGGAACGCTCGACTTGCGCCTGGCCCGGCAGGAGGCCAACGCCGCGGCGCTGGTGGAAGCCCTGAGGGACCACCCGCGGGTGTCCGGGCTGCGCTGGCCGGGGGATCCGCGGGACCCGGCGCACCAGGTGGCGAAGCGGCAAATGCGGCGCTGGAACGGGGTTTTCCGGTTCGAATTGGCCGATGCCCGGGCGGTGGAGGAGTTCGTCCAGCGCAGTGAACTGGTCGTGGCGGCCACCAGCTTCGGCGGTTTGCACAGCACCGTGGACCGGCGGGCGCAGTGGGGAGATCCGGTTCCGGACGGCTTCGTCAGGTTTTCCGCCGGCTGCGAGGATTCCGCTGACCTGGTGGCGGACGTGCTGCGAGCCCTCGGCTGAACGGGCGTCCGCCCACCCGGGCCCCACGGCGGTGTGAGATGGCCGCGCTCCGCTTGACGCGACCGGCGCGCGGCTGCTTTTCTACCCGGCGTGTTGTTGCGCGCAGTAGTCAGCGAAGCGGGGCATGGTCGGGTCCGTCCTGCTGCTCGCGCGCTGTGTTGTTGTCCTTCGTGCTGTTCGTGCTGACCGAATTCCCCTTCCCCGCAGCCCGGTTGAGCACCGCGGCTCGTCTCCGCATCCCACGAAGGACTTCCCATGTTCGCCGTACCACCGAACACGGTGGCCTTGCCAGCTGATTTGGCCATCGCGCATCCTGCCCGCATCGCCTTGGAGTTCGCCGCCCGGCGCGACCGGTGGGCGCACCTGCTCCGGTACGACCCGGACCAGCGTTGGGCGGGCCTGTTGGAGCGCACCGACGGCTACGAGGTGTGGCTGTTGAGCTGGTTGCCCGGTCAGCGAACGGAGCTGCACGAGCACGGCCCGGCGACCGGAGCGTTCACATTGATCACCGGTGCGCTCACCGAGCGGGTGGTGCGCGGGGTCGAGGTCATCCACCAACTGGTGGCCGGTCAGACGCGGGTTTTCGCCCCCGGGTACGTGCACCAGGTGCGCAACGCCGGCACGGACCCGGCGGTGAGCATCCACGTGTACCGGCCGAGCCGCCACCACCGGCCCGTTCCCGGTCCGCTGCCCGCGCTGGAAGCGGATGACACCTGCTCTTGCCGAGCTCGTCGGGAGCGGTGATCGCGGAGCGGCCGTTTCGTTGCCCTCCCAGCGACCCGTTTCCCGTCCACAGTGATCCCGGACGGAGGACGCGGAAGTCGTGCTGGGTGGTTCGGGTGGGCGACGAGCGCGGGGTGGGATTCCCGGTCTCCTGAGCGGTTCCGGGGGAGGTCCGCGCCGGGAACGCGCGCCCCGGTGGACGACCGCGGCGGTGCGCCGCTCGGTTTTCGCCGCCACCGCGGGGATTTCCCGGTCGCCGTGGAGGAACCGGTGGTGTTCCCGGGAGGGTCCGGAGCGGCTGCCGCGTTCGCTGCGGCCAGCACGGGGCTGCGCGGGAGGGCGTGATCGGAAGTCGCCCACCGGACGGGGGAATCCGGCGAGTGGCATCATCGAGGGGCGGATTGAGGAGCTCTGCGAAATGCCACCTGCTGTGCCGGCGATGCGTTCCCCGCTGCTGGAGCTGGCCGTCGAACTGCGCCGCGAAGATCCCCGGCCGCTGGCCGTGCAGCTCGCCGACGCACTGCGGCACGCAGCGGTGGTCGGGCAACTGCGCGGTGGCGACCGGCTGCCCTCCACCCGGTCGCTGGCCAAGCACCTGGGGGTGAGCCGCACCGTCACCGCTGCCGCGTACGAACAGCTGCACGCCGAGGGGTGGATCGCCGGTCGTCGCGGCTCGGGCACCTACGTCACCACCGCACCGCCCGGCAGTCGCCCGGTCCCGCGGCACGTCGCGGTGGACGCCCAGCGCTCGCCGGCCGAACCGCTGGTGACGCTGACCCCCGGCGAGCCGTGGGTGGCTGGGATCGACCGCGCGGCGTGGCGCCGGGCGTGGCGGGCGGCCGCCGACCGCGGACCGGATTCCCGGCCGGTGCGCGCGGGGTTGCCGGAGTACCGCGACGTGGTCGTGGAGCACCTGCTGCGGCACCGCGGGCTGGTGGTGCACGGCTTGACCCCGGAGAGCGTGCTCGCCACGGGTGGGACCACGGCGGCCGTGGCCGAGCTGGCCGCGGCCGTGTTCCCGCCAGGAGCTGCGGTGGCGGTCGAAGAGCCCGGGTACCAGCGGGCCGTCGAGACCTTTCGGCAGGCCGGGGTGCGGGTGGTGCCGGCCCCGGTGGACCACGCCGGGCTCGTGGTGGAGGCGGTGCCGCGCGGGGTCCGCGCGGTCTACTGCTCCCCGGCGCACCAGTACCCGCTCGGTGGCCGGTTGCCCGCCGGGCGGCGCAGCGCTCTGGTCGACCGCGCCCGCGAGGAGAACTGGCTGATCATCGAGGACGATTACGACGGCGAGCTGCGCTACGATGTCGCTCCGCTGCCGGTGCTGGCGGCGCTGGCCCCGGACGTGGTGGTGCACCTGGGCACCACCAGCAAGATCCTCAGCCCGACGCTGGGCGCCGGGTGGATGCTGGCTCCCGGCCACGTGGTCGACGCGGTGCTCCGCCACCGCGAACGCACCGGGACGGGGCCGGCCATGGCCGGTCAGCGGGTGCTGGTGGAGTTCGTCCGGCACGGCGACCTGGGGCGGCACCTGCGCCGCCTGCGGAGGGAGCTGTCCCAGCGGCGGCAGCTGGTGGTCCAGCAGCTGGCCGCGGCGGGCATCAGCGCATTCGGTGACCGGGCGGGGGCTCACGTGGTGGTGCCCCTGGCGGACGCAGAGACTGAACAGCGGGTGGTTTCCCGGGCACGGGCCGAGGGGCTGGTGCTGGACGGGTTGCAGCGCCACCATTGCGGGCCGCAGCAGTGGTTCGGCATAGCTCTTGGTTACGCTTCGTGCGACCGCGATGACCTGGAGCGGGCCCTGCCGGTGCTGGCCCGGCTGTGCACGGACACGTAATCAGCAGAACGGGGAGGGCCAGGTATGGTCCCGCGCATGACACAGCGCAAGATCCGGGTAGCGGTCATCTTCGGTGGGCGCAGCACCGAGCACGGCATTTCCTGCGTGTCCGCCGGTAGCGTCCTGGAGAACTTGGACCGCGAGCGTTTCGAGGTCGTCCCGGTCGGCATCACCAGCGAGGGCGCGTGGGTGCTCGGCACCGATGACCCGGAGCAGCTGCGCATCCGGGACCGCAAGGAGCCGGAAGTGGCTCCCGGCACGCCGGTCGTCCTCCCCGCCGACACCACCCGGCACGAGCTGCTGTCGTTGCAGTCCGACCGCGCTGGGGAAGTGCTGTCGGAGGTCGACGTGGTCTTCCCGGTGCTGCACGGCCCGTTCGGCGAGGACGGCACGATCCAGGGGCTGCTGGAGATGGCCGGGGTGCCCTACGTCGGGGCGGGCGTGCTGGCCAGCGCTGTGTCGATGGACAAGGAGTTCACCAAGAAGCTGCTGCAGGCCGAGGGGCTCGAGGTGGGCCGCTACGAGATCCTGCGCCGCGATGAGGAGACGCTCGACGAGCGCCAGCGGGAGCGGCTGGGGCTGCCGGTGTTCGTCAAACCCGCGCGCGGCGGATCGTCGCTGGGCATCTCCAAGGTCACCGATTGGTCGCAGTTGGACGCCGCCATCGCCGAAGCCCGGCGCACCGATCCGAAGGTCATCGTCGAGGCCGCGGTGGTGGGCCGGGAAGTGGAGTGCGCCGTGCTGGAGTTCCCGGACGGCAGGGTGGAGTCCTCCTACCCCTCGGAACTGCGGGTCACCGGCAAGACCGACTGGTACGACTACGAGTCGAAGTACCTCGACGACGTCACCGAGTTCGACGTGCCGGCCAAGCTCGACGACGAGGTGACCGAGCGGTTGCGGCAGCAGGCGGTGCGCGCCTTCCGAGCGGTGGACTGCCAGGGGCTGGCTCGCGTGGACTTCTTCCTGCCCGAGGACGGCCGGCCGGTGGTCAACGAGCTCAACACCATGCCCGGCTTCACCTCGATCTCGCTGTACCCGCGGATGTGGGCGCACGCCGGTCTGGCCTACCCGGACCTGCTGACCACCCTGATCGAAACCGCGCTGGCCCGGGGCACCGGGCTGCGCTGAGGGAGCGGGTCACGGGAAGACGGGCTGCTTCGGCAGCGTCTTGGCCAACAGCTCCGAGATGTCCTGGATGGGTCCGGTTCCGGTGCCCGCCGGCAGGGTCAGGGCGACGCGGACCGGTCGGTCCACGGCCAGCCAGGTGCTGTTGCTGCCTTCGGCGAGCTCGAACCAGCTCACTCCGGACACGTCCACCAGCTTCGAGGTGGGGGTCAGCTCGGCGGGGTCGTCCAGGCCGCAGCGCAGCACCACCGGGTCGTGATCGCGGTCGCCCCAGGCGACGGTGGCCGGTGGTGCCGGTTCGGCGAGCTGCCGACGCGGGACCCGGTCTCCGTCGAGCTCGAGCTCGGCGGGCAGCGCGTCGAGCACCGCCCGGCACTCCGGGGTGTCGGCTTCGGCCGCTGGCACAGGGGCGAGTGGCAGTGGGCCGCTGCGCCGCGCTTGTTCGGCAGCTTGCTGTTGCTGCTCCTGCTGGTGCTGGGTGTAGCGGGAGTAGCCGCCCAGGGCGGCGACCGCTACCGCCAGCAGCGCGGTGAGGGTGACCGCCACGATCAGCACCGGCTTGGGCACTCCGGAAGGAGACTGGTCGTCCACGCCTCCCACTACAGCACGCGGCTCGCTGATCTCCGCGACCCCCCGGCTGCTACAGGTGCACCACCGGGCAGGTGAGGGTGCGGGTGATCCCCTCCACGTTCTGGATGTGCGTGGCCACCAGCTGCCCCAGCTGGTCCACGTTCTCCGCCTCGGCGCGCACGATCACGTCGTAGGGGCCGGTCACGTCCTCGGCGCTGATGATGCCGGGGGTGCCGGAGATCTGCGCCGCCACCGCGGCGGCCTTGCCGACTTCGGTTTGGATCAGGATGTACGCCTGCACCACGGTGTGCCCTTTCGTCTCGCCCATGTGCTCGGATAGGAAACTGGCAGAAAGTTACCCCATTGAATCGAGCGGATGCTCAAGGAAGGAAGGTCCCAGTTGGCTGCGCAAACGCCGCGGGACGAAGAGACCGTTTCCCAGGTGGGAGAGTTCGGTCTTATCGACCGGGTGACCTCCGGCCGCGAGCAGTCGCCGGGCACGCTGATCGGGCCGGGAGATGACGCGGCGGTTGTCGCCGCCCCTGACGGGCGGGTGGTGGCCACCACCGATGTGCTGGTGGAGCAGGTCCACTTCCGGTTCGACTGGTCTTCTCCGCACCAGGTGGGGCGCAAGGCGGTGGCGGTGAACCTCTCCGACGTCGCCGCGATGGGCGCGGTGCCCACCGGGGTGCTGGTCGGTCTCAGCTGTCCGCCGGACCTGTCGTCGAGCGTGGTCGACGAGCTGGCCGAGGGCATGTGGGAGGAAGCCGGTCGCGCCGGGATCAGCCTGGTCGGCGGGGACATGGTCTCGTCCCCGGTGCTGACCATTTCGGTCACCGCGCTCGGCGATCTGCAGGGGCGGGATCCGGTGACCCGGTCCGGGGCTCGGCCGGGGGACGTGGTGGCGGTGGCCGGCCGGATCGGCTGGTCGGCCGCTGGGTTGGCGGTCCTGGGACGCGGGTTCCGGTCCCCGCTCTCGGTGGTCGGGGCCCATCGCGTGCCGGAGCCGCCGTACGCGGCGGGGCCGCGGGCCGCGGCGGGCGGAGCGACTTCGATGATCGACACCTCCGACGGTCTGCTGGCCGAGCTGGGGCACATCGCGGACGCTTCGGCGGTCTCCATCGACGTCCGGACCGAGATGCTCGAGGTGCCGCAACGGCTCAGCGAGGTGGCGTCGGCGCTGGGTGCTGACGCCAGGCACTGGGTTCTCACCGGAGGGGAGGACCAGGCGTTGGCGGCCACTTTTCCCGCCGGCCGGCCGTTACCGGAGGGGTGGCGGCAGATCGGTGTGGTCGGCGAGGGATCCGGGGTCACCGTGGACGGAGCGGTCTACGAAGGCCCGGGCGGCTGGCAGCACTGGCGGTGAAGCCGGCCGCTCCGCGCTGGTGAGCGGGTGGAGCGGCCGGCTTCGCTCCGCCGGTCAGTTCGCCGCGGCGGGCTTGGTCGACGGGGTCTGCGCTTCCTGCAGCAGCGGCCGCCGGGCGGTCTCGGTCATCAGCATGATCGGGACCAGGGCCACCAGCGCCGCCCCCATCAGGTAGTACGCGGGGAAGAAGGTGTTCCCGGTCGAGGTGACCACCGAGTCGTTGATCAGCGGCGCGGTGCCGCCGAACAGGGCGGTGGAGATGTTGTACCCGACGCAGAAGGCCGCGTAGCGGACCTTGGTCGGGAACATGGCGGGCAGGGTCGCCGCGAGCGGACCGATCAGCTGCACGTGTCCGATCGCCAGCAGGCCGAGGCCGGCCACGATGCTCAGCATGGTGCCCTGGCTGATGAGGGTGAACGCCGGGATGGGCAGCACCAGGAAGCAGATCGCGGCGGACAGGAACACCGGCTTGCGACCGACCCGGTCGGACAGCGCCCCCACCGGGGTGATCAGCACCAGCATGAACGCCACGGCGAGCAGGAGCGGAACCAGGACCTGGTATTCCTGGCCCTGCTCGATGTCGAGCGCGTCGCCGAGGTAGGTCTCCATGTAGGTGAGGATCGTGTAATTGGCGATGTTGATGAGGAGCACGATCCCCATCAAAATCAGCAGCTGCCGCCACCAGTCGCGCACCAAATCCTTGAGCGGGGAGCGGGCGATCTGCTGCTTTTGCTCCAACTGCTTGAACGCCGGCGTGTCTTCGAGTTTGGAGCGCAGATAAAGCCCGACACCACCGAGCGGACCGGCGATCAAGAACGGGATGCGCCAGCCCCAGGTCTCCATCTGGGTGGGTTCCAGATTCAAGATCAGAATGGTGGGGATGAGGGCGCCGAGGCCGAATCCGACCAGCGTTCCGAATTCCAGCCAGCTGCCGTAAAAACCGCGCCGTTTGTCCGGGGCGTACTCGGCGATGTAGGTGGCCGCACCACCGTATTCACCGCCGGTGGAAAAGCCCTGCAACATCCGGCAGGCCAGCAGCAGCATCGGCGCCAGGAGACCGATGGTGTGGTAGGTGGGCAACAGGCCGATGACGAAGGTCGAGCCCGACATCAGCAGGATCGTCAGGGCCAGCACGCGCTGCCGGCCGATGCGGTCGCCGAGGGGGCCGAAAAAGAAACTGCCGAGCGGCCTGAGCAGGAACGAAATTGCGAATACCCCGAAAGCGGAGAGGGTTTCCCACGGTCCGGGGAAGAACTGGTGGCCCACGTAAGCCGCTACGTAAGCGTAGACACCGAAGTCGTACCACTCGGTGCAGTTTCCGATAGCCGCAGCACCCACTGCACGGCGAAGCAGCGACCGTTGCTCTTTGTCCGGGTTTTCGGCCTTTGCCTGCGAACTCATGGGAATGCGGCCCACCTCCGGTCTTCAGTTCCTCGGACGCGGTTGACAGCGAATACCGGGAACCTAGCTGAGCAGCAAGAGCTGGGCCACCAATTCCCCGAGATGGAGCCTTTTCGTTAGCTTTTTCTTTATGTGAAACCTCACGGAACCGGTGCCGCGGGGGCGCGGGGGACGCGGGGTGGGTTTGACATCAATATTCGCTGCCTGACAGGCGGAAATGGCGCCCGGACGCGCACCAATTCGTGTGGTGTGATAGCGGACACACGTAGTTGGGGCAACACGTTGTGTGATTTCAGTCACTTGACGTTGCGCTGAATCGTGTTCAGGAGGGGCTCCAGTCGGTTGATCTCGGCGTGCCGCTATCGTTCTCAGTCATGGCCCCACGTCCCCTGCATGAACTGGTGGAAGCGGGCTGGGCGGAAGCTCTGGCCCCGGTCGAGGACCGGATCCGGGCCATGGGTGAATTCCTGCGCGCGGAGGTCGCCGCAGGCCGCACCTACCTGCCCGCGCCGCAGCACGTGCTACGCGCGTTCCAGCAGCCGTTCCACGACGTTCGTGTGCTGATCGTCGGGCAAGACCCCTACCCGACTCCGGGGCATCCGGTCGGCCTCAGCTTCTCGGTGGCTCCGGGGGTGAAGCCGCCGCGCAGTCTGGTCAACATCTTCCGCGAGTACTCCGACGACTTGGGGCACCCCACGCCGTCCAGCGGAGACCTGACCCCCTGGACGCGGCAAGGGGTGCTGCTGCTCAACCGGGCGCTGACCGTCGAGCCCGGCAAGCCGGGGTCGCACCGCGGCAAGGGGTGGGAAGAGGTCACCGCCCAGGCGATCCGGGCGCTGGCCGCCCGGGAGGAGCCCATGGTGGCGATCCTGTGGGGCCGGCACGCCAGGGAGCTGCGCCCGCTCATGCCCGGTGTGGAGTGCATCGAGTCCGCGCACCCCAGTCCGATGTCCGCCGACCGCGGCTTCTTCGGCTCCCGGCCGTTCAGCCGGGCCAACGAGATCCTGGAGAAGCACGGCGTGCCACCGGTGGATTGGAAGCTGCCGTAAGCAGCTGCGACGCCCTCCGGCCGGGCCGCTGCCGGTGGCTTCTGCGGTTTTGCGCGCACGCTGAAAACCCCGGGTGGACCACCCGGGGTTTTCGTGAAGCTACACGCGGCTCAGCTCAGCCGCGCACCACCTTGCCGGCCCTGATGCAGGAGGTGCACACGTTCATGCGCTTGCGCTGCGAAAGACCGATCTTGGCGTGCACGGTCTGGATGTTCGGGTTCCACCGGCGCCTGGTCTTCCGGTGGGAGTGTGAGACCGAGTTGCCGAAGCCTGGTCCCTTGCCACAGACGTCGCAGACGGCAGCCACGTCAGACACCCCTAACTTTGCGTTGACGGTTACAGCGATGAAGCCACGCAAGCGAGTCTCACTTGCGTGAGTCCGGTCACCCAGGGGTGACTGCGCTTGCTGTTCACCGCCGTTGCGGCGGCGTCGCCCGGAGTTGTTCCGGTTGCCCTGGGCCATCGCCACCTAAGACCGGATCAGTGTAGCCCACCCGGCGGTATCCGCCGATGCAGGGGGCAGGGCGCGGCCCGCGGGGCCCGGCGGCTGCGCGGCTAGGGTCGGTTGCCGGAACGTCAACAGCTGCGGTGGAGGTCTGATTGCTGCGGACGCTGAATGCGGCGGCTGCGCGCCGCTGGGCAGATCTGGCGCTGGCCCTGCTGACCGCGGAGCGTGACGCGATCGATCGGATCAACGTGTTCCCGGTGGCCGACGGGGACACCGGGACCAATCTGCTGCAGACCGCGCGTTCGGCGGTGGCGGCTCTGGACGAGTCGGACTGCCACACCCTCGGCGGGGTGCTGCGCGAGCTGGCCCGCGGAGCGCTCGCCGGGGCCAGCGGCAACTCCGGGATGTTGCTGTCGCAGTTCTTGCGCGGCTTGGCCGACCAGGTGCCGGAGGAAGCGGCCGACGCGGACGGGGCACTCTTCCGCGACGCGCTGCGCGGGGCCGAGGAGCGCGCCCGCCGGGCGGTGGCCGAACCCGCTCCCGGCACCTTCCTCTCGGTGTTGGGCGAAGCCGTGGCGGCGGCTCCGGAGAGCCAGCGGCTGGACGTGGTGGTCCGTGCGGTGACCCGCGCCGCGGTCAAAGCGCTGGCGGCCACGCGCGAGCAGTTGCCGGCGCTGTCGGCGGCGGGTGTCGTGGACGCCGGCGGCCGGGGCCTGGTGGTGGTGCTGGACGCGCTGCACGCGGTGGTGTGCGACGGGGAGCGGGTGGCGCCGGACGCTCCCGCAGCTGGTGGCGGCGACCCCGGTGAGCACGGGTCGCCCTCGACCTCGGCATCATCCGGCTGAGCATCGGGGAGCTCGAGAAGCAGATCGAACAGCCGGGCGGTGCCGCGCACGTCGGTGCCGTCGATCTGCTTCT